>JAYRMP010000020.1:0-39579 GCA_041912655.1 Novosphingobium sp.
CCCCACACACCTCGGGGTCGGGGGGCGCGCGCCGTCCCCCCCCCCCCCCCCCCTCTTCGACCCACACCCCTCCACACGAACGGATAGCCGGGAATTGGGTCCGGGCCGCTCTACCCGAGCACCAGCACGTTGTTCTCCCGCATGATCGGCCGCGCGGTGCTGATCGCCATCACCGCCGCACCGCCGGTGCGCTCGACCAGTGCATCGAGCCGCGCCCGGGCATCACCCTCCAGCGCCGCCGCCGCCGCCTGCGCCCGGGCGAAGTGCCACAGCGAGTGCGGGTGGCTACCGCGCCGCACGGTCACTCCGCGCCACGGGTACTCGATCCGCCCGACATGGGGATGGACCGCGCGTTTGCCGTCCTGCGACACCAGCGTACCGGGGGACGGGTTGTCGAGACCCGCCAGCCAGCGGTCGAACTGCGCGGCATCTTCCAGCAGGCCGGGGCCCCAGTGGGTGAAGACTGCGGCCAGCAGCGCCTCCAGCGTTGCGGGAATTTCATCGTCCGCCGGATAGCTGGCGCTGGTGTCGGCGTAGTCGCTGTCGGCCACCTCCGCCACGTTCATCCGCTCGGTCCAGCGCGCGACATTGGGGGCGAGGGTGCGCATCAGGAAGCCCGGCACCGGATCGCGGGCGAGGTGGGCATAAAGCGGCGCCATCATCCCGAAGTCCGCGAGGCCGGGCCGCCCGCCCATCAGGTAGGGATAGGCGCGGAAATGCGCTTCGAGCAGGCCGAGCAGTTCCCTGTAGCTCTCCTCCATCGCCGGGATCACTTCGGGCGTGACGCCCAGCCCGGGGAGGAAGCCGTTGAACTTGCCCATCAGCATCTCGGCAGCGGCCAGCCGGTTTTCATAAGGCAGCGAGGTCGGGATCGCGCGGGCGAATTCGGCGCGCAGGAAGGCTTCCTGCTCCACGCGGTAGGACCAACGGTAATGCATCGCCAGCGGCATGAAATAGTTCGAGCCGAAGGCATCGAGGATCAGCGAAACGACGTGCTGCACGCCGCCCGCCGGCTCAACTTGTGGGCCATCCGCAAAGCGCGCCTCGCAGTGGTCGATGATCGCGGTGCAGTCCTGGATCAGCTCGCCCTCGGGGGTCTCGACCACCGGAATCACGGTGTGTCCGACCTTGGCGATCACTTCGCTGAGGAACTTCGGATCGGAGGCCAGGACCTCGCGATAGGGCACCTGTTTCTTGATCAGGTAGCACCGCGCCTTGCCGGTGTAGAGCGAATGCGGCGTGCCCCACAGGGTATAAAGTCCGTCAGTCATGCGATTGGTTGTTCCCTCCCGTTGTGGGGGAACCTTGCCACGGCTTCAGTCGCTCGAAAAGCCCAGCCGCCGCGCCGAGGCGATCAGGTCTGCCTTGCGGGTGGGGGCCAGCCGGTTGGCGCGCTCGGTATAGACACCGACCAACGCCTCGCCGGCCTTCGCCGGGCTGCCGGCATCGAAGGGCGGAGCGGGATCGTATTCGAGCGCGAGCTGCACCGCGCGGGCCACATCCTCCCCGGCAATCCGCGCCATCAGGGCGAGGGCAAAGTCGATCCCCGCCGTCACTCCGCCGCCGGTCGCACGGTTGCGGTCGATCACGTGGCGGGCGTGGACGGGCTCCGCGCCGAACAGGGGCAGCATGTCGTGCCAGGCCCAGTGGGTGGTCGCCTTGTATCCCCGCAGCAGCCCCGCCGCGCCCAGCACCAGCGCGCCGGTGCAGACGCTGGTGACCCATTCTGCCTCCGCGCCCACCTGACGCACCCAATCGAGTGCGGGGGCGTGGTCGATCACCTTGGAAACGCCCATGCCGCCCGGCACGCAGAGCAGGTCCGCGCGCGGCACTTCGGCAAGGGTCGCGGTGGGCAGGATCGCAAAGCCCGCGTCGGTCGGCACCGGATCGCGGGTGTCCCAGACGAGGTCCACCCTTGCCCCCGGCAGGCGGGAAAGGAACTGGGCGGGGCCGGTCAGGTCGAGCTGGGTGACGCCGGGGAACAGCAGGAAGGCGATGTGCATGGACGCGATCCTACCCCTCGCGGGCAGTCCGGGGCAATGCGCTTGCCAACGATGGCCAAGTCACTAGAATTCCAGCATGTTCAGGGAGATGGCAATGCGCGGATGGATTGGTGGACTAGTTCTGGCGGCGCTCCCGGCCACGGCGACGGCGCAGGAGGAATGCTACTCCGGCCCGTTCGGCCCCTATGGCGCCTCGCAGCCGGCCTGGCTGCTGGTGATGCAGCGCCCCGAGGTGAAGGAGACTTTCCTCCAGGATGAACCGGTGCTGCTGAAGAAGGGGCTGGTGCTTGCCCGGCAGGAATATGCCAGCCGCCCACAGCGCCGCTATCTGGCCAGCGCGGTCAATCTGACCGACGACAAGGGCCAGCCCCTCGCCAAGGCGGTTCCGCTCGAGGCCGGGGCGCCGATCACCACCTGGCGCGGGGCGGACGGTGATCGGCACTGCTCGATCGGCTGGATGAACGGCCTGTTCGGCGGGGTCACCGGCGATGGCCACTACCGCTGGATTTGCTTCGAGGACCGCGACGGCGATGGCCGGTTCGAGAATGCCTGGCGCCCGTGGTCGAAGAACATGGGGCTGAGCTACAACCGCCGCGACATGCCGGTCACCCCGCCTGTCGCGCTCAGCGATGCACCGCCCGCCGGGGTCGTGGCCGATGCGCGCGGCGTGCCGGACAGTTTCCCGATGTATCGGCGGATCGAGGTTGCCAGCCTCAGCGGCACCAAGCTCAAGCTGCGCTACTGGGGCGCAGGGGTTCGGGCCGAGGACGTGGAGCTGAAAATCGGCGAACCGGCCACCGTCAAGCTGGGCGGGGTTACCGTGACGCTTGCCCGCAATGCCCGGGGGATGTGGACCCTCGCCGCCAGCGGGGCCTTCGACGCGGCGGAGATCACGCCGGTCTGCGGCGGCGCGACCTACCGCGTCGGGACCTTCGACAGCCGGGTCAGCTTCCCCTTTCCCAACTGGTAGGCCGGCCTAGCGCATCAGCAGGATCGAGATGCGGCGGTTGCGCGGGTCCTGCGGGTCGTTCTGCACCAGCGGTTCGCGGTCGGCGACGCCCTCGATCCGGCGGAAGCGGTCCTCGGCAATGCCCTGGCGCAGCAGCGCCTGACGGGTTGCCTCGGCGCGCCCGGCAGACAGCGACCAGTTGTTGGCAGACAAGCCGTTCTTCCACGGCAGGGCATCGGTGTGCCCCCGGATCGTCAGCGCGCCCGGCTCAGGGCCGACGACCTGACCCAGAGTCTTCAGCAATTCCGAAGCGTCCTGGGTCAGCACCGTGGTGCCCAGCTGGAACATCGAGAAGTCGGCATCGTCCACCAGGTCGATGCGGATGCCTTCGGAGGTGTCGACCATCCGCACCTGCCGGGCGAGGCGGGAAATGCGGCGGTTCTGCGCCAGCTTTTCCTCCAACCGCTTCTGCATCGCCTGGACCCGCTTGACCGTCTGCGCGCCCTCCTTGGGCCCGCCGGCGGTGTCGAGCGGGATGGTCATCGCCTTGTTGCCGGTCTGCCCGGCGCGGTTGGGATAGTTGTCGACGTCGGTGATCGACGATCCCCCCAGCATCCCGTTCGAACCGGCGCTTTCCTGCCTGAGCTTGACGAGGGTGGGGGTGAAATAGTCGGCAATGCCCTTGCGCTGCTTCTCGGTGGTCGCGCCCAGCAGCCACAGCAGCAGGAAGAAGGCCATCATCGCGGTGACGAAGTCGGCATAGGCCACCTTCCACGCGCCGCCGTGGTGGCCGCCTTCGACCACGGTGATCTTCTTGACGATGATCGGGCGGGGCGGCTCGTTCTTGCCGCGCGGATTGGGCTTGGCGGCCATGGTCTAGCGTCCCCGCAGGCTGTCGAGCAGTTCGGACAGGCCCGGGCGGAAATCGTGGCCGAGGCCCGAGCGCGCGCTTTCCACCACCAGCGGCTGGGGCCAGCCGTGGAGCGAGGCGATGACCACCTGCTTGACCGCGTGAAAGATCTGCTCGTCGGCTTCCAGCACCTGCTTCAGCCGCTGGGCGATCGGCGCGACCATGCCATAGGCCAGCAGCACCCCCATGAAGGTGCCGACCAGCGCCGAACCGATCATCCCGCCCAGCACCGAAGGCGGCTTGTCGATCGAGCCCATGGTCTTGACCACCCCCAGCACCGCCGCGACGATGCCCAGCGCGGGCAGGGCGTCGGCCAGGGTCTGCAGGTTGTGCTGCGGTTCGTGCATTTCGTGGAAATGGGTCTTCATCGCGTTGTCCATCACCTCTTCCACGGCGTGGACTTCCAGCGTGCCGGAGGAAACGACGATCAGCGTCAGCGTGTCGCAGATCAGCGCGATCAGTTCCTTGTTGGCCAGCAGGCGCGGAAATTCGGCGAAGATCGCGCTGTTGGCGGGATCGGTGACGTGGCTTTCCAGCGCCACCGGGCCTTCGGCGCGCAGCAGCTTCATCAGCTTGGTGGTCAGCACGATCGCGTCGATGTGGTCCTGCTTGGTGTGGCGCGGACCCTTGAACACTTTCTTGAACCCGCCCCCCAGCGCCTTCAGCCCATGCAGCGAGTTGCCCGTCACCAGCGCTCCGACGGCCGCGCCGCCGATGATCAGCATTTCGTGCGGAATGGCGTGCATCACCGGGCCGAGCGCCCCGCCGGTGATGGCGAAGCCGCCGAACACCATGACGAGCAGGATGACGATGCCGATCACGGCGTACATGGCAATAACCCCCGATTGGAACCCAACAGCCCGCCGCGCCGGTCAGCGCAGCAGGTCGAACAGTGAAAGACTGGAAAGCTTGGCGAAACTGGCCTGGCTGGCTTCGAGCACCGACATGGTCTGCTGCAGCTTCGTGACGGTTTCGGCGATATCGGTGCCGCCGGTCTCCATCTGCTCCTCGGCGCGCAGTTCGCCCATCTGGGTGCGGCATTCGGACACGAGATCGATCCAGGCGAGGCGCGAGCCGACCACGGTCTGTGCGGTGGTGACCGCTTCCAGTCCGGCATCGAGCGTGCCCAGCGCATCGCGCGCGGCCTGCGCCGGATCGGCAGCGGCGCCCTGCAGGGCATCGGCCAGCCCCTTGATCGCGGCGAACAGGTTGGTCGCACCGCCCGGGCCAGTGAAGTTCAGGAATTCCGGCCCGGTCAGCCCGCGCGTGACCGACAGGTTGTCGCCCAGCGTCAGTTCGCCCGCGCTGGCAGTTCCGGCATAGACCGGGTTGCCCGCCGCATCGGTGGTATAGGCATTGCCCGCCGTGTCTCCGCCGAACAGGGCGTGCCCGGCGCTGTCGCGGGCATTGGCCAGGTGCAGCAGCTCCCCGCCGATCGACTTGAGCTCGGTGGCGATCCCGGCGCGCTGCGCAGCGGTCAGGGTGCCGTTGGCGGCCTGCACGGTCAGTTCCTGCGCCCGGGTGACATAGCTTGCAAAACTGGACAGCGCGCTGTCGGCCAGGGTCAGGTCGCTGCTGGCGCGCGCGGCGTTGGTGGTGTCGATCGCGGCCATGGCATCGGCGCGGGCCATCCGGCGCAGCTGCGCCGCGGCGACCGGATCGTCGGAGGACCGGGTCAGTCGCTCGCCAGTGCCGATCGCCGATTGCAACGCCTCGGCCTGGGCGCGCAGGTCCGAGATCGAGCGGAACGAGCGCTCGTAGAAGGCGCTGGTGCTGATCGTGGTCATGGCCGGGGTTCCTTGCTCACTTCAGGGCCAGGAGAGTGTCGAAGATGTCGGAAGCGACCTGGATCGCGCGGCCGCTGGCCTGGAACGCCTTCTGGTAACGCACCAGGTTGACCGCCTCCTGCTCAAGATCGACCCCGGCCTGGCTGTCGAGCGCGAGGCGGGCCGAGCTGGCGATGGAATCGAGCGCCTGCGCGGTGACCCGCCGTCCGGCGACCGCGCTGGACACGGAGAACAGCAGCCCGCTTGCCCCGCCGGTGATGTCCGCGCCGTCGAGCGCATTTCGCAGCGCGGTCAGGTTGGCGCTGTCGCGGCTGCCGGCACCCGCACCGGCCGGAGCCGTGGCGAGGCCGCTGCCCGAACTCAGCGCAAGCGCGATTCCGCCAGCACCGCTGCCCGAGAACAGCGGCTGGCCCGGCGTGCCATCCAGCGCGGCGCCGCCCGCCTGCGCACCGTTGGCGGCAGTGATCAGGGCATTGGCCAGATTGTCGAGGCTGTCTGCCGTGCCGCGCAGGCTGACCAGCGCCTGCGCCTTGCCGGCCAGCGACCCGGCGGACAGCGCGACCGGATCGCCGCCCAGCGTGAAGGAAATCGTGCCGTCAGCGGCCGTGTCCATCGCCAAGCTGGCGGTGCCCCCCGCGCTGACCAGCAGCGGCCCGGCGCTGCCGCCCATCCGAACGTCGACGGTCTGGTCGGCGTTGATCGTGGTGGAGACGTCGGTGAATTCGGACAGCCGCTTCAGCAGGCTGTCGCGCTGGTCGAGCAGCGTCGCCTGATCGCTGGTGCCGGAACTGGCGCGCATCAGCTGCACATTGGTGCGGGCGAGTTCCCCCGCCAGCAGGTTGACCTGCGCGGTGCCGTCCGCCGCTTCAAAGCGCAGACCCTTGCCGGCCTCGTCCAGCCCCTGCGCGGCGATGTTGAAGGTGCGGGCCAGGGTGCGGGCGTCCTCCAGCACGGCGGCGCGCAGCGACGGGTCGACCGGATCGGAGGCCAGCCGCTGGAGCGAGGCTTCGAACCCGGTCAGCGCGGGGTAGAGGTTCGACTGTTCCAGCGCGGCTTCGGCGTTTTCGAGGCCCGCCAGTTCGGCGCCCGCGCGCGCGGCATCGCTGCCGGTGCGGCGCACTTCGGCCTGGCGGAACATGTCGGCGTTGCGGACGATCCCTTCGACCCGCACGCCCGACAGCGAGAAATCGGTGAGCCGGTTGAGCCCGCCCGAACTCGACATCTCCGACAGCCGCACCGAGCGGCGGACATAGCCATCGGTCGAGGCGTTGGCGATGTTCTGCGCGGTGATGTCCAGCGCGGTGCGCGCTGCCTTGATCCCGCTGGTGCCGATGGTGAAGAGATCGGAAGCCATCTGTTACAACTCCCGGCCCGGCAGGGCCGGACCACCAGCCCCCCTCCCGCTTGCGGGAGGGGCCGGGGGAGGGCTTGTTACGGAGGTTTGCGGCGCAACCTGCTTGGCGAGTTGCAGCTCGATCATCCTTGCCATGCCGAACGCGCCGGTATCGGCGGCGATATCGGCGAAGCGTTCGTCCTGCATGGTGCGGAACGTATCCATGCCCTGGCCGCCGAGGAAATCGCCGCCAAAATCGGCCTTGCGCGCGCTGCTCAGCATCTGGCGCACGAAGATCGCCTCGAACTGCTTGGCGGCCTGGGCCAGCTTCTGGCGTTCGGCGCTCTGCGGAGCGGCGGGCGCGACGGCGGCGGCGGGGGTGAGCGACAGCGTCATATCACCACCATTTCCGCTTTCAGCGCCCCGGCCTGCTTCAGCGCTTCAAGGATCGCGACGAGGTCGGACGGGCTGGTGCCGAGCAGGTTGAGCGCATCGACCAGTTTGGCGAGGCTGGCGCCGGGCTTGAAGTGGACGACCGAATCCCCGCCTTCCTCGGCGGAGAGCGCGCTGTCCTGCTGGACCTGGGTCTGGCCCCGGCTGAATGGCGCGGGCTGGATCACCTTGGGGCTTTCATCGACCCGCACGGTCAGCTTGCCGTGGCTGATCGCGGCGGGGTAGAGCCTGACCGCGCTGTTGATCACCACGGTGCCGGTACGGCTGTTGACGATCACCCGCGCGGCGGTTTCGGCCGGGGTCACGTCCAGCATCTCGATTGCGGCGATCATCGCGGCGCGGCCATCGGCCCCGGCGGGAAGGCGCAGGGCGAGCGTCACCCCGTCCTCGACACTGGCGGTCCCGGGCCAGCGCTTGTTGATGGCGTCCTTGACGCGGGCGGCGGTGAGGAAATCGGCCTGGAACAGGTTCCAGCGCAGCACCTCGGCGCTGTCGAACCCGGTGGCGACCGCGCGTTCCACGCTGGCGCCGTCGGCGATCCGGCCCACGGTGGGGATATTGACCGTCAGCTTCGATCCGTCCGCGCCGGAAATGCCGAGCCCGCCGACCGCCAGGTTGCCCTGGCTCATCGCATAGATCTGCCCGTCCGCACCGTAGAGCGGGGTCATGATCAGCGCTCCGCCGCGCAGGGACTTGGCCTTGCCCAGCGCCGAGACGGTGACGTCGATCCGCTGACCGGGCTTCGCGAAGGCGGGCAGGTCGGCCGTGACGATCACCGCGGCGGCGTTCTTGAGCGCGGGATTGACCCCGGCGGGCAGCTGCACCCCGACCCGGCCCGAAACCCCGCGCATCGCCTGGGTGACGTATTCGAGGCTGTCGTCGCCGGTGCCGTTGAGGCCGACGACGACGCCGTAGCCGGTCAGCTGGTTGCTCCGCACCCCCTGGAACGTGCCAAGATCGCGCACGCGTTCGGCATGGGCCGGGGTCTGGACGAAGGCGGCGGCGAGGGCGCAAAGCAGGATGGGAAAACGCATCATCATCTCCTCAGAACGGACTGATGATGTTGAAGAATTTCGACAGCCAGCCCTCGCGGCCAGCGCGCGCGATCGAGCCGTTGCCGGCATATTCGATCCGCGCGTCGGCGACGCGGGTGGAGGCGATGCGGTTGTCCGCATCGATATCGGCCAGCCGCACGATCCCCGAAAACTGGATCCATTCCTCGCCCTGGCTCAGCAACAACCGCTTTTCTCCGCGAAGCAGCGCGGTCCCATTGGGCCGCACTTCGGCGATGGTGACGGACACCTCGCCGGCGAGCGTGCTCGTCTGCGTGGCATTACCCTGTCCCTTGAACGACGACTGGCTGCTGGCTTTAAGGGCGTCGGGGTTGAGGAAGCTCAGCGGCCCGGCGGTTGGCGGGGTGATCGAAGCCCCGCCATCGCGCTCGGTCTTGCTGCCGGCAGACTTCGAGGTGGTGGTGTTTTCCACCAGCAGGATCGTCACCGGATCGCCCACCGCGCTGGCGCGGTGCCCGGCGTAAAGCGGGGCGTAACCGGCAGAGACGCTGAAGATCGCCCCGTCCGCCACGCGCGGCGCGGGCGGCGGCGGAGCGGGCAGGGCGGGCTCGAACCCCGGCTTGGGCTTCTTGGCCAAAGCCGGAGCACTCCACGCCAGGCCTGTGATTGCGAGCGCAGCGAGGATGGAATGCAGGTTCATCGCGGGCCTCACAGCGTCTGGTTAGCGTTGCGCAGCATCTCGTCGACGGCGCTGATCATCTTGGAATTGATCTCGTAGGCGCGCTGGCATTCGATCATGTCGACCAGTTCCTCGACCACGTTGACGTTCGAGGCTTCCAGCATGCCCTGGCGCAGGTTGCCGCGCCCGCCATCGCCGGGAGCACCCACCTGCGCGGCGCCGCTGGCGGCGGTTTCGGACAGGTAGTTGTCGCCCAGCGCCTGCAGCCCCGCCGGGTTGGCAAAGCTGGCGACGGTGATCTGGCCGAGCTCGGTCGGGGCAGTCTCGCCCGCGACGGTGACCGAAACTGTGCCGTCCGCGCCCACGGTCACGCCGCTCGCGCCTTGGGGGATGGTGATCGGCGGCAGCACGGCATAGCCCTGCGAGGTCACCAGTTGCCCTTCGGCGGAACGGGTGAAGTTGCCCGCGCGGGTATAGCCCAGCCGCCCCCCCGGCAGCTGGACCTGGAAATAGCCGTCGCCATCGAGCGCCATGTCGAGGGCGTTGCCGGTCTGGCTCAGCGTCCCCTGCGTGGTGATCGAGGTGGTCGACTGGATCGAGACGCCGGTGCCGAGGTTAAGCCCGGTGGCATAAGCCGTCTCGTTCGAGCTCTGCTGGCCTGCGACGCGCGCATCCTGATAGGCCAGCGTGGCAAAGTTGGCGCGGTCGCGCTTGAACCCGGTGGTGCCGATGTTGGCGAGGTTGTTGGCGATCACGCGCATCCGCGCGTCCTGGGCCTCGAGGCCCGTGCGGGCGACGTGAAGGGCGGAACTGGGCATGATTTCAGTCCTTTATCCGTTGATCCGCATCAGGCTGGCGCCGCCTTCGTCGATTTCCTTGGCGGTCGCGACCAGCTTGGTGCGCATGTCGAAGAGGCGCTGCGCCTCGACCATCTCGACCAGCACCTGGCCGGGATTGACGTTCGATTGTTCGAGCGTGCCGGTAAGCAGCCGCGCGGCGGCATCGCTGGGCAGCGCGCCCCCGCCGGTGACGCGAAACAGGCCGTCGAGGCCCTTTTCAAGCTTGCTGCCGCTGCGCGAGGCGAGCTTCAGCTGGCCGATCTTCTGCGGCGGGGCTTCGGGATTGGTGCGGTCGCGGACCAACACGGCGCCGTCTTCGCCAATCGAGGCATCGCTGCCCGGCGGCACGGCGATCGGGCCGTCCTCGCCGATCACCGGCAGGCCCTCGCCATTGACCAGCACCCCGTTGGGGGAGACGGCGAGGTCTCCCCGCCGGGTATAGGCTTCGCTGCCGTCGGTAGCCTGGACGGCCAGCATGGTTTCGCCCTGCGCCGCGACGTCGAGCGGGCGGCCGGTGCGCACCATCGCCCCCGCCGCCATCGACGCGCCGCGCACCGCCCCGTCGCTCAGCGCGCGCGCTTCCAGGCTGGGGCCTTTCAGCGTCATCGGCGTGAACTGCATGACCTCGGCGCGGAAACCGATGGTCTGGGCGTTGGCCATGTTGCTGGCGATCATCCGCTGCCGGGCCATCGAGGCCGACATGCCGGAAA
This sequence comes from Novosphingobium sp., assembly GCA_041912655.1. Taxonomy (GTDB): domain Bacteria; phylum Pseudomonadota; class Alphaproteobacteria; order Sphingomonadales; family Sphingomonadaceae; genus Novosphingobium. The sequence continues at coordinate 10,677 of JAYRMP010000020.1, forward strand.
CCGCCGTCCAGATCATCCGGTCCACGGGCTATCAGCTGCGCAGGTTGATGATCGTCTGCGACAGCTGGGTCGCGGTGTCGATCGCCTTGGCATTGGCCTGGAAATAGCGCTGAGCAGTGATCAGCCCGACCATTTCCTCGGCAATGTCGACGTTGGACTGCTCCAGGCTGCCCGACAGCAGCGTGCCAAAGCGCGAGGCGCCGGGTTCGCCATAAGCGGCCGCGCCGGAGGTCCCGGTCGCCTGCCAGTTCTGCCCGCCGGTCTGGAGCAGGCCCGAAGGCGCGACGAAGCTCGCCAGCGCGACCTTGCCGATGACCTGGCTCGAGCCGTCGGCGAAGGCGGCAAGGATCGAACCGTCCTGCTTGACCGTGGCGTTGAGGAATTCCGCCCCCGCGGCGTTGGTCAGCGGCACCACCGCATCGACCGGGGTGGTCGAGGTGACGACGCCCGCCGCATTGACGGGCAGGACCTGAAGCCGGCTGCCGGTGGAATCGGCGATGAAGCCGCCCCCGTCCATCGTGAAGTTGCCGTTGCGAGTATAGTAGGTCTTGCCCGACACCGGGTTGACCTTGGCAAAGAAGCCTTCACCGTTGATCGCAAGGTCCAGCGCCGATCCGGTCTGCTGGACCGCGCCGAGCGAGAAGTCCTGGTCGATCGTCTGCACGGTGGAGCCGATCCCCTTGACCATCCGCGGATTGGTCGAGGCGGTGCCCGAGACGATGTCGGCGAAGTTGACCCGGCTCTTCTTGAAGCCGGTGCTTTCCGCGTTGGCGAGGTTGTTCGAGATCACCGAAAGCTCGGTCTGGGCGTTCTTCAGCCCGTTCAGCGAAGTGTAGAAGGACATGGGTTGCTCCTCTTGTCAGGCGGTGGTGGCGGGAGTTTCGGGAGTGGCGTTGGTCGTCGCTGGGGTCGCCTCAGGGGCCGCCGCAGTGGTTGTCGCCGCGGTCGTGGCGGCAGCGGCCGGGGCTGCGGCGGACGCCTGCGCGGCGGCCTGCACGGCGGTTCCGGCGGCGATCACCTGATCGAGCTGGGCAGCGATCGCCTTCAGCGTCGAATTGATCGTCTCGATCCCGGCAAGCGAGGAGAACTGCGCCATCTGGGCGACCATCTCCTTGTTGTCGACGGGGTCCATCGGGTCCTGCATCTTCATCTGCTCGGTCATCAGGCGGATGAAATCGGCCTGGCCCAGCGCGGTCTTGGCGGCGGCCGGGCCGGACCAGGCCTGCCCCTGCGAAGTGACGGAAGTGACGGTCATTTCATCCTCATCGTATCGAGCATCAGCTGCTTGGCGGTGGACAGCGCCTCGACCAGGTTCTGGTACTGGCGGGAGGCATCGAGCATCTCGACCATCTCGGCGTTCTCATCGACCGGGGCGGTCCAGACATCGCCGTTGGCATCGGCCAGCGGGTGATCGGGATCGTGCTGCTTGATCGGCGCGGCGTCCGAGCGGACCACGCCGTCGACGCGGACGGTCGAAAGGCCGCTTGCCGCATCGAGCTGCTCGGCAAAGACCGCGCGGATCGGGCGATAGGTGCCTTCCTCGCTGCCCGACACCGAACCGGCGTTGGCGAGGTTGGACGAGGCCGCGTTCATCCGCACCAGCTGGGCGGACATCGCGCGCTGCGCCATGTCGAACAGGGAAAGCGGCTGGGGCATTGTCAATCGCCCTTCAGCGCGCGGGTCAGGGTATCGATCCGCCCGCGCAGGAAGCTGAGCGTCGCCTGATAGCCGACGGCATTTTCGGCGAAGGCGGTCTGCTCGGTGGCCATTTCCACCGTGTTGCCGTCCATGCTGGGCATCACGGGCACGCGGTAACGCGTCGCCCCGCCGATCGCGGTGGAAGCATCGGCGCCGTTCATCCGCGCCTTCAGGGCAGCGGCGAAATCGAGGTCGCGCGCCTTGTAGCCCGGCGTCGCGGCATTGGCGATGTTGCCGGCGATCATGCCCATGCGCTGCGAACGCAGTTCAAGGGCGGCGCCGTGAATTCCGAACAGACTGTCGGCCATGGCCGTGCTCCTGATAATCCTGCGCCCTACACAGCAAAGGCCATGCCAAATGCCGAAATGGCGGAATTCCGCGGCATGGCAGGCGGACATCGGGTGGCAGAGCGGCAAGATCCTGCCGCTTTCCGGCAAAGTTCTTCCCCGCCCTGAATTGCCGCCGCCACCTGCCGTTTCAGGGAAGCGAAGGAGCTTTCACCCCATGAACTTCGCGATCCTGATCGATGGCGCTTCGGCCACCATCGTGCTGGGCGGCACGGCGCTGGCCACGGTGCTGCGTTCCGGTTGGCGCGACTGCCGGCTGACCTGCGCCAAGCTGGCGCAGCTCGGCCAGCGGCGCTTCGATGCCGCCGCGACCCGCGCCGAACTGGCGCTGCAGGTGCAGGAGATCCGTCAGGACGGCCTGCTGCGCGCCCAGCCGCACCGCTACGACGACCGCGAGTTCTCCGAAGTCACCGACGCGCTGATCGGCGCACGCTCGCTGGAGGCACTGCTGGAACGCCATACCGCGCATCGCCGCGGCAGGCTGGCGCAAAGCGAGCGCGCGGTGCGGACCCTGGCCCAGGCGGCGGAGCTCGCGCCCGTCTTCGGACTGGCCGGAACGCTGATCTCGCTCAGCCAGATGCCGGTCGACGGCACCATGCGCGCCGGGATGGCCGGCGCCATCGCCATGGCGGTGGTGACGACGCTCTACGGCCTGCTGCTTTCCAACCTCGTGCTCGCCCCGCTCGCGCGGATCGTCGAGCGCGCCGCGCAGGCCGAGGAGGCCGAGCGGCAGGCGGTGATCGACTGGCTGGCGGCGCAGCTGGCGCCCGACATGCCGGTGCGCCGCGCCGCGCCGCCGCAGGCCGCCGCATGAATGCGCGGATCGGCAGCGGCTGGCAGACGCTGATGGCCGACCTTTCGATGGTGCTGTTCATGATCAGCGCCGCGGCGGTGGGCGATACGCCCGCGCCCAGGGCGAGCGATCCGGTAAAGGTGACGCTCCCCGCGCTGGGCGATCCGGTGGCGGTCTGGCGCGGGAGCGATCCCGCCGCGCTGCGCGGCTGGCTGGCCGGGCAGGGCAACGATCCGCGCCAGCGGCTGACCATCGTCGCGCCGCAATCCGCCTCCGCCGCCGCGCTCGGGCTGGCCGCAGGGGCAGGGCGCCCCGCGCGCCTGCTGCTGGAACCGCAGGGCGAGGGGGAGCCCTATGCCGCGCTGACCTATGATCAGGACGCGGCGCTGGCACGGCCCTTGCTGGACGGCACGGGAAGACCCGAGGAGCCCAAGCCATGATCGTCCGTTATCTTGTCCCGCTCGCCCTGCTGGCCAGTCCTGCCGCCGCGCAGCCGCTGGCGGACCTCGCCGCGATCGACCGCGAGGTTGCGCTGTTCACCGGCGCCAATGCCGGGGTGCCCGGCGGAGCGGCCATGCCGGTCGACCGGCGGCTGCGGCTTGCTGCCTGCGCCGTGCCACTAAGCCTTGGCTGGTACGGCACCCGGCAGGACATGGTCGAGGTGCGCTGCACCTCGGCCCCCGGGTGGCGTATCTATGTGCCCTTGAGCGGCGGTGCACGCGAAGCCGCCGCTGCGCCGCTGGTGGCGCGCGGGGATGCGGTAACGATTGCCGTCAGCGGCGAAGGCTTCACCGTCTCGCAAAGCGGCGAAGCGCTGGAATCCGGGGCCGAAGGCGCCTGGATCAAGGTGCGCGGGCTTGGCCAGGGCGCGCAAGTGCTGCGCGGCAAGGTGCTGCGCCCGGGACTGGTCGGCATCGAACTGCCGTAGGCGGCAGATGTTTGCCGCTGCCCCTTAAACCCGGGGGGGCGGTGCCGTTCTAGGACTTGAGAACCAACCCAGGAGCGGCGCCATGCCACCCATCGAATTCGGCCCCAAGGGTCCCCAGGCGGCCCCCGCGCTTGGCGCGGTGGACCTGCGCAAGACCCGCGGCGGCGGGGCAATCGCCCAGGAATCCAGCCCCGTTGCCGATCCCGCACCCGCCAAGGTGATGCGCAGCGAAGCGCTCGATCCGGGGCAGCCGCCGGTCGACAGCGAACGGGTCGCCACGATCCGCAAGGCCATCGAATCCGGCAACTACCCGGTCATCCCGATGCGCGTCGCCGACGCGATGATCGCGGCCGGTTATCTTCTGAGGAGCGGCAAATGAGCGCACCCGCCATCATGCGCGACAACCTGCGGCAGATGATTGCCGTCCTGCAGGCCGAACGGCAGGCGCTTGCCGGGCTCGACCTCGACGCGATCATGGGCTGCGCGCAGGACAAGGTCACGCTGTGCGGGACGCTGGACGAATCCGTCCACCTGATCGAAGGCGATGCCATTGACGAGGAATGCCGCGGCCTGCTCGACGCCGCGCGCCGCCTGAACGAGGTAAACCGCCAGGTTCGCAACCTGATCGCCGCCAATGTCGCGGCGCGGCTGGATGCGCTGACCGGCAGTCCGGCGCTCTACCGCGCGGGAGCGGCCAGCCGCTCCGCCTATGCCTGGGCGGGCCAGCGCCCCTGATTGCCTGACCGCAGGGGGCAATTGGCACGGCCCTTGCTGAACTCCTCCCGATGTCCAACCGCATCGGGAGTTTGGCTTGAGCCAGCCTGCATCCATTGCCGTTCCCACCGCCGCTGCTGCGGCCAGCGCGCGTCCCGCCGTGGAAGGCGCGATTGCCCGCGCCTCGCGCGCCACGGGGGTCGATTTCGGCTATCTGCTTGCCCAAGCCCGGATCGAATCCGGCCTCAACCCCTCGGCCCGCGCCGGCACGTCGAGCGCGGCGGGTCTCTACCAGTTCACCAAGGGCACCTGGCTCTCGACGCTTGAAGCCCACGGCGCGGAGCATGGGCTGCCCTGGGCCGAAGCCGCGATCGACGGCGGGCGGGTGGCTGATCCCGCGCTGCGCGAGCGCCTGCTGGCGATGCGCCACGATCCCGAACTCTCCGCGCGCATGGCCGCCGAACTCGCCGCCGATAACGGCGCGGCGCTGAAGGGCGTGCTGGGGCGCGAGCCTGACGCCGCTGAGCTCTACATGGCCCATTTCCTGGGGGCCGAGGGGGCAGGGCGGTTCCTCTCCGCGCTCGCCGCCGATCCTTCGCAGAGTGCCGCCGCGCTGCTGCCGCAGGCGGCATCGGCGAACCGGGCGATCTTCTATGGCCCGGGCGGCGCGCCGCGCTCGGTCGGCGGGGTGATGGAGCTGATGCGCGGCAAGATGGCCGGGGCGATGGAGGCTTCCGGTCTGCCCGCCACCGCGACGCTCGCCGTCAGCGAAGGTGGCTGGCAGGCCCCTGCCTGGGCACCGCCACCAGCATGGAGCGCGGCTGGCGAAGCTGCCTCCGCGCCGCAAGGCCCGCGCGCCTCGATGGCGGAGACGCTTGCCGCCACCTTCGGTGGAAATGAAGCCATGCCTGATCGTGTCCGTGCGGCCTATGGCAAGCTCAGGGCGTTCGGGCTGTGAACATGCTGACACGGGTCAAGCCCGCCACTCTCGCCCTGCCGTTCGGCATCCTCACGCTGATCTGCCTGATGATCGTGCCGACTCCGGCACTGCTGCTCGACGTGTTCTTCGTGCTCAACATCGCGCTGTCGGTGGCGATCCTGATGGCCTCGATGAACGCGGAAAAGCCACTGGATTTCAGTTCCTTCCCCTCGGTCCTGCTGTTCGCGACGCTGCTGCGCCTCGCGCTCAACGTCGCTTCGACCCGCGTCGTGCTGGTCAACGGTCACGAGGGCGGCGCAGCGGCGGGCCACGTGATCGAGGCCTTCGGCGCCTTCCTGGTGGGCGGCAACTTCGCGGTCGGGCTGTTCGTGTTCATGATCCTGATGATCATCAACATGGTGGTCGTGACCAAGGGCGCGGGGCGCGTATCGGAAGTCTCGGCGCGCTTCACCCTCGATGCCCTGCCGGGCAAGCAGATGGCGATCGACGCCGACCTTGCCGCCGGTCTGCTGACCGCGGACGAGGCCAAGGCGCGCCGCCGCGAGGTGGCGACCGAGGCCGATTTCTACGGCTCGATGGACGGCGCCAGCAAGTTCGTGAAAGGCGATGCCATCGCCGCGCTGCTGATCCTGGGGGTCAACATCATCGCCGGCTTCTGCCTTGGCATGATCAGCCATGGGCTCTCGGCGAGCGAGGCGGCGGAAAAGTACATCACGCTGGCCGTGGGCGACGCGCTGGTCGCGCAGGTGCCATCGCTGCTGCTGTCGATCGCGGCGGCGGTGATTGTCACCCGCGTGTCGGACAGCCGCGACCTTGCCGGGCAGATCGGCGGGCAGTTGGCCAACCCTGGCACATGGTTGCCGGTGGCGGTGATCCTGACCGCGATCGGCGTGATCCCGGCGATGCCGCAGACGATCTTCCTGCCCGCTGCGGGTCTGGCCTTCTGGCTGTGGCACGCGCTGTCGAAACGCGCCGCCCGCCCCGCCGTTGTCGTGGCCGAGCCCGAGGCCCCGGTCGATCCGGGCCGGATCGTGCTGGCCGACGTGTCGGACCACACCCTGGTCACCATCGAGCTTGGCTACGGCCTCGTCCACCTGGTCGACGAACGGCGCGGATCGCCGCTGGTCGCGCGGATAACGGGCGTGCGCAAGCAGCTGAGCCAGGGCTTCGGCTTTGTCCTGCCGCAGTTCCGAGTGCGCGATTCCTTCGATATCTCGCCCAACGACTACCGCATCCTGCTGGGCGGCGTGCCGCTGGGCGGGGGGACGATCCGCCCGGACAAGATCCTCGCCATCGATGCCGGCGAAGTCCGCGAGGACCACAAGCTGAGCGGCGATCCGGGCCGCGATCCCAGCTTCGGCTGTCCGGCGCTGTGGATCGACCCTGCGCAGCGCGACCACGCGATTGCCGAGGGCTTTCTGACGGTCGATGCCAGTACCGTCGTCGCCACACAGCTCAACCAGCTGCTTGGCGAACGCCCGCAGGCGCTGCTTGGCCCGGACGAGGTCCGCGCGATCCTCGATGCGGTCAAGGAACATGCCTCTGGCCTGGTCGAGACTGTCTATCCGCATCCGCTCTCGCTCGCCGCGCTGACCCGGCTCTTCCGGGCGCTGCTGGAAGACGGGATTCCCATCGGCCACCCGGTGCCGATCCTTTCCGCGCTGGGCCTGGCGGTCCAGCAGACCCAGGACCACGACCGGCTGGTCGAGATCCTCCGCGCGGAACTGGGCGGGCTGCTGGTGGGCCGGATCTGCGCCCCGGGCGAGCGCCTGCCGGTGCTGACGCTGGATGCGCAGCTGGAGGCGGCCATCGTCCAGGGCCTGACCGATCCCGCCACGGGTCAGCCGGTGGTCGAACCCGAACTCGCCCGTTCCATCGGTGAACATATCGCCGGGCTTGTCGCCCAGCGCGGACCGCACGCGCCGCCGCTCGCGCTGGTCGTCCAGCCGCGTGCGCGCCGCACGCTGGCCGCGCTGCTCAAGCTGCGCGCGCCCTCGGTGCTGGTCCTGTCGATCGCCGAACTGCCGGTGTCGCAGCCGATCGAGGTGATCTCTGTCATCGGTGCGCCCCCGCCGCCGGTTCCTTCCCTTCCCGAACCCGAAAGTCTGGCCGCATGAAGCACGATCATCGCAGTTTCGCCGCTGGCACCCCGATTGCGACCCGGCAGGTCGCGGGGGCCTATCAGAGCGACGCCGCAGAGCGCATCCGCCGGTTCGTCCCCATGGTCCGCCGCCTTGCCTGGCACGTCCACGGCGGCGGGCGCCCGGGAATCGAGCTTGAAGACCTGATGCAGGCCGGGATGGTCGCGCTCACCGAGGCGGCCCAGCGTCATGCGGGGCCGGGCGAGGACGGCTTTGCCGCCTATGCCAAGCTGCGGGTGCGCGGGGCGATGGTCGACCTGATCCGCCGCGAGGTGCCGCTCTCGCGCGGAGGGGTGGAACGCCGCCGCCAGCTGCGCGCGGCGGAAAGCGCGCTGCGCCTTGAACTGGGGCGCGATCCCAGCCCTGCCGAGCTTGCCGCCGGGCTGGGCACTTCCCCGTCCGACCTCGCTGCCTGGCAGAGCAGCAGCGCGCCGCTCCGCTTCGACTCGCTCGATGAAGCCTATTCGGACAGCGACATGGCCTTTGCCGACGAACGCCCCGACAGCCTCGAGATGCTGGCCGGCGAAGAAATGCGTGAACAAGTCGCAGCTGCCATTACGGCCCTGCCGGAGCGGCTCCAGCTGATCGTCCAGCTCTACTTCGTGGAAGAACTCAACCTTTCGGAAATAGCTGAAACGCTTCAGGTTTCCGTCCCGCGGGTGCACCAGCTCAAGGCCCAGGCGATCGACAAGTTGCGCGCCGCCCTGGCCGGGATCGCCGAGATGATGTGAGGCGAACCGAAATGCGAATGGCTTGCACGCTCGCGCGCCGCAAGGCATAGACTTGCGCCATGTTGGCCTGCGATACCTGCGTTGTGCGCAACCGCGCGATCTGTTCCTCGCTCGATGGCGACGAGCTGAAGGCGCTCAACAACATTGGCCGTCGCCGCGTGCTTGCGCCGGGTGAATCGCTGATGTGGGAAGGCGAGGATTCGGTCCTTGTCGCCAATGTCATCGACGGGGTGCTCAAGCTGTCCACCGGAACCGAGGACGGGCGCGAGCAGATCGTCGGTGTGGTCTATCCCTCGGATTTCATCGGCCGTCCCTTCGGGGCGACCAGCGGCCACGGCGTCACCGCCCTGACCGAGGCGCGGGTCTGCGTGTTCAGCCGCAAGGATTTTGACGCCTTCGCCCGCGAACACCCCAGCCTGGAACACAAGCTGCTGCAGCGCACGCTGGCCGAACTTGACCGGACGCGCCGCTGGATGCTGCTGCTCGGCCGCAAGTCGGCCGGCGAAAAGGTGGCGAGTTTCCTGCTCGAAATGTCGGAGCGTCTGGTCCAGCCGGGCTGCGTCGATGCGCCCGATCTGCCGCTGCGCCGCTTTGCCCTGCCGTTTTCGCGCCAGCAGGTGGCGGACGTGCTGGGGCTGACGATCGAAACCGTCAGCCGCCAGTTCACCCGGCTCAAGGCCGATGGCCTGATCGACCTGCCCTCACGCCGCGAGGTGGTGATCCTCGATCGCGAAGGGCTGGCGGCCGAGGCCGGTTGAACCGGCCCCGGCCTTCATCCGGATCAGAAGCGGACGTAGACACCGCCCGAGATAACCCACGGATCAAGCTTGTGATCGGTGGAGAGCGCTTCGACACCGGCAGCGGTGTAGAAGTGGGTGGTGGTCTTCATGAAGTACTTCTTGGCATCCAGCGAGATGCCCATGCCGCCGTCGTTGATCGGAACGTCGACACCGGCCTGGAGGGCAACGCCGAACTTGTTGTCCATCTTCAGCGTCGAGGCGCCGAGGGCCTTGGCGGTCGCGCCTGGCTTTTCGTCGATGTAGAAGAACACCGAGGGGCCAACGCCGACGTACGGCTTGATGGCGCCAGCATCGAGGTGATACTTCAGCGTCACGGTGGCGGGCAGGATCAGCACGTGCTGGGCAACGTCAGCCCCGGCGATCGGGCCGGCGCCGGTCACGTGATGCTGGGTGAAGCAGCAGATCGTTTCGATCGAGACGTTCGGCGCGGCGTAGTATTCGACCGCGAGGGTCGGCACGACGTTGTCGTTGGCCGTGGTCTGCGTGGTCGCGGGCAGGCCCACCAGGTTCTTGTTGACCGCGGTGACCTTGCCATCGGGCAGCACGCCGGTGGCCATGACCTTGATCTGAAGCTTGCCTTCCGCGTTGCCGGCATAGGCCGGGTTCGCGATCATCGTGGCAGCGGCCAGCGCCGCAGCGATCGTGAGCTTTTTCATATTCCCTCATCCGCGCCGCAATGGCCGCCCCGTGCGACCTGGCTATTGCTTGCGGCGTCGAGGGGGCAATGCGCTCATGTTGCAGTTGCAAACATTGATCCTGCGCAATTTCTGGCGGTTTTTCAGGAATCACGGCGTGGTGCACCGCAATTTGACCTCTATCAATGTCGCATTGCAGTGAGCGGCCGAAAGGGCCACACGTCATCATCAGGTTTACCTTATCAATCCTTGCATGAGGGGGAAGGGGCTCATGGAATCCGTAGTCGCCCGCGCCGGTCTTTGGCTGGTTGCACTTCTTGTCGCCATCGTGATGTTCGCGAATGCCGTAGATACCGGTTTCGCGATTCACATGGCGATCTTCGCGCTGGCCGCGCTCGTCGGCCTGGCGCTTTCGCTGCGCAACACGAACTACAAGACGGCTTCCGTCTTCGGGGCGGTTGCCGATCAGGGCAAGTATGACGACGACCTGGCAAGGTTCGGCGTCATCCTCACCACCTTCTGGGGAGTCGTCGGCTTCCTGGTCGGGCTGGTCATCGCTCTGCAGCTGGCCTTTCCGGTCCTCAACCTGGGGCTGGAATGGACCACCTTCGGGCGCCTGAGGCCGCTGCACACCTCGGCGGTGATCTTCGCCTTCGGCGGCACCGCGCTGATCACGACCTCGTTCTACATCGTCCAGCGCACCTGCCGCGCGCGACTCGCGCTGCCGGGCCTCGCGAAGTTCGTGTTCTGGGGCTACCAGCTGTTCATCGTGCTGGCCGCGACCGGGTATGTCCTGGGGATCACCCAGGGCAAGGAATATGCCGAGCCGGAATGGTACGTCGACCTGTGGCTCACCCTGGTCTGGGTGGCCTACCTGGCGGTCTTCGTCGGCACGATCATGAAGCGCACCGAACCCCACATCTACGTGGCGAACTGGTTCTTCCTGTCGTTCATCCTGACCGTGGCGATGCTGCACCTGGTGAACAACGTGAACCTGCCGGTCAGCATTTTCGGTTCGAAGAGCTATCCGCTGTGGGCGGGCGTGCAGGGCGCGCTGGTCCAGTGGTGGTATGGCCACAACGCCGTCGGCTTCTTCCTGACCGCCGGCTTCCTGGCGATGATGTACTACTTCGTGCCCAAGCAGGTCGAACGCCCGATCTACAGCTATCGTCTGTCGATCGTGCACTTCTGGGGCCTGATCTTCCTGTACATCTGGGCGGGTCCGCACCACCTGCACTACACCGCGCTGCCCGACTGGGCGCAGACGCTCGGCATGGTCTTCTCGGTGATGCTGTGGATGCCCAGCTGGGGCGGCATGATCAACGGCCTGATGACGCTGAACGGCGCCTGGGACAAGGTCCGCACCGATCCGATCATCCGCATGATGGTTATGTCGGTGGCCTTCTACGGCATGTCGACCTTCGAAGGGCCGATGATGTCGATCAAGTCGGTCAACTCGCTGTCGCACTACACCGACTGGACCATCGGTCACGTGCACTCGGGTGCGCTGGGCTGGAACGGGATGATCACCTTCTCGGCGATCTACTTCCTCGCGCCGCGCCTGTGGGGCCGTGAACGGATGTATTCGCTGCGCATGATCAACTGGCACTTCTGGCTCGCGACGCTGGGCATCGTGTTCTACGCCTCCTCGATGTGGGTGGCGGGGATCACCCAGGGCCTGATGTGGCGCGAATACGGCGCCGACGGCTACCTGGTGAACAGCTTTGCCGAAACCGTTGCCGCGCTCCACCCGATGTACCTGCTGCGCGCTTTTGGCGGGGTCCTGTACCTCACCGGTGGCGGCATCATGGCCTACAACGTGTGGCAGACCATCGCCGGCCGGCTCCGCGCCGAACCGCCGATGCGCCAGGCCGCCTATGACCCCGCTGCCGACCGTCCGCTGGTCGCCACGCCTGCCGAATGAGGGGGTAATTCGAAATGACCGAGACTACCGCAAAAGAACCCTGGGGCCGGCACAAGAAGCTGGAGAAGAACGTGGCCCTGCTGGGCGTGTTCGCCTTCCTCGCCGTGACCGTGGGCGGCATCGTGGAAATCGCGCCGCTGTTCTGGATCGACAACACGATCGAGAAGGTCGACGGCATGCGGCCCTACACTCCGCTGGAGCAGGCCGGGCGTGACATCTACATCCGCGAAGGCTGCTATGTCTGCCACAGCCAGATGATCCGTCCGTTCCGTGACGAGGTCGAACGCTATGGCCACTACAGCCTTGCCGCGGAATCGATGTACGACCATCCGTTCCAGTGGGGCTCCAAGCGCACCGGGCCGGACCTGGCGCGCGTCGGCAAGAAGTACTCCGACGAATGGCACGTCCAGCACCTGACCGATCCGCGCGCCGTGGTGCCCGAATCGGTGATGCCGCCCTACGCGTTCCTGGCCAAGAACGACCTCGACGCGGGCGACATGAAGGCCGAGCTGCTGGCGCTCTACCGCGTCGGGGTGCCCTATTCGAAGGAAGACCTCGACAAGGCCAACGATGACCTCAAGGCCCAGGCCGATCCCGCTGCCGACAGCGCGGACCTGGTCAAGCGCTATCCCAAGGCGCAGGTCCGCGACTTCGACGGCAACCCCGAACGCCTGACCGAGATGGACGCGCTGGTCGCCTATCTCCAGGTCCTGGGGACCATGGTCGACGTCAACGCACCTGCCGCGCAGGAGGCGCTGGCCAAGGAAAAGGGCCGGTGAGCGTTCATTCGACCTACGACGCGCTGCGGCACTTTGCCGACAGCTGGGGGCTGGCCGCCATGGTCGTTGTCTTCCTGATCTTCGCGCTCTGGCCGTTCCGGCCGGGCGCCCGGGAAGACAACGAGGCGGCCGCGAACATGATCTTTGAAGGTGACGACAATGGCGAATAAGCGCATTGACGAGCCGACCGGCATCGAAACTGTCGGTCATGAATGGGACGGCATCGAGGAACTCAACAATCCCCTGCCGCGCTGGTGGGTGATCTCCTTCTGGCTGACCATCGTGTTTTCGCTGGGCTACGTGGTGGTCTATCCGGCGATCCCGATGGCCAGCAAGGCCAGCGAAGGCACCTTCGGCTGGTCCAGCCGCGGCCAGCTGGCCGCCGAGACTGCCGCCGCGGAAGCCGCGCGCAAGCCGGTGCTGGATGCGATCGCGGCCACTCCGGTGGAACAGATCTCGGCCGATCCCAAGCTGCTTGCCCAGGCCAAGGCCGGCGGCGCCGCGGCATTCAAGCAGAACTGCGCGCAGTGCCACGGTTCGGGCGGCAAGAGCATGCCCGGCAACGGCTATCCCAACCTGACCGACAGCGACTGGCTGTGGGGCGGCACGGTGAAGGATATCGAGCTGACGCTGCAGAACGGCATCCGCTCGCCCGATCATCCGGCTACCCGCACCAGCATGATGCCCAGCTTTGGCAAGGACGGCATCCTGACGGCAGCCCAGGTCAACGATGTCGCCAGCCACGTGCTGTCGCTGTCGGGCAAGGGTGCGGCCAATGCGGGCGGCGCGGCGCTGTTCGCGGCCAACTGCGCGGCCTGCCACGGGCCGGACGGCAAGGGCCTGCGCCAGTTCGGCGCCCCGAACCTGACCGACCAGGTCTGGCTCTATGGCGGTGAAAAGGCCAAGGTCGTGGCCAGCGTGACCCGTGCCCATGCCGGCGTGATGCCGGGCTGGTCGGGCAAGCTGGATCCTGCGACTATCAAGATGCTGGCAGTCTATGTGCACTCGCTGGGGGGCGGCGAAGACTTCACGGAAGCTGCGGCCACTCCTCCTGCGAATGGTACTGGAAATGCTCAGCCCTGATCCCAAGCCTGCCAACACCAGCCTTTACGAGAAGCGTCAGGCCGTCTTTCCCAAAGCGGTGGACGGCCGCTTCCGCCGCTTCAAGTGGCTGGTGATGATCCTGACCCTCGGGGTCTACTACATAACGCCGTGGCTTCGCTGGGACCGCGGCCCCTATGCACCGAACCAGGCGGTGCTGGTCGATATGGCCCACCGCCGGTTCTACATGTTCGGGATCGAGATATGGCCCCACGAATTCTATTTCGTGGCGGGCATGCTGATCATGGCGGGCATCGGCCTGTTCGTGATCACCAGCGCGGTCGGACGGGCCTGGTGCGGCTATGCCTGCCCCCAGACCGTATGGACCGACCTGTTCCAGCACGTCGACCGCTTTGTCGACGGTGACCGGAACGCCCAGATGCGGCTGGAAGCCGCACCCTGGGGTCCGCAGAAGATCTTCAAGCGCGGCGTGAAGTGGACCATCTATCTGGTCATCAGCTTCTGGACCGGCGGTGCGTGGATCATGTACTTCGCCGATGCGCCGACCCTGACCCGCGAATTCTGGAGCGGGGAAGCGGCGGGCGTCGCCTATGCCACCGTCGGTGTGCTGACCGCCACCACCTTCCTGCTGGGCGGCTTCATGCGCGAGCAGGTCTGCGTCTACATGTGCCCCTGGCCGCGCATCCAGACCGCGATGCTCGACGAAAAGTCGCTGATCGTCACCTACAAGGACTGGCGCGGCGAACCGCGCGGCAGCGTCAAGAAGGCGGAAAAGAACCCCGGTTCGGTCGGCGATTGCGTCGATTGCAACCAGTGCGTCAACGTCTGCCCGACCGGCTATGACATTCGCAACGGGCCGGACATCCGCTGCATCACCTGCGCACTGTGCATCGATGCATGCGACAGCGTGATGGCGCAGATCGGCCGTCCGCGCGGCCTGATCGACTATGCCACGCTCGACGACTGCAAGATCGAGCGCGAAGGCGGCCATGCCCGGCCGATCACCCGCGCGCTGTTCCACACCCGGACGCTGATCTATGTCGGCGTCTGGTCGGCAATCGGGCTGGCCCTGCTGTTCGCGCTGGGCACCCGCAAGCATATCGACCTGACGGTCCAGAAGGATCGCAACCCGCCCTATACCGTGCAGCCCAATGGCGAAGTCCGCAACGACTACACGATCAAGCTGCGCAACATGGAAGGCCGTCCGCGCCCGATGGAAGTCTCGCTGGTCGGGCTTTCGGGCGGGGTGATGTGGTCGGACGACATGCCGCGCGATCAGGCGGCACGTAGCCTGAAGTTCAACGTCGATGCCGACCAGACCCGCCCGCAGCGGATCTATGTCGTCGCGCCGCAGGGCACCGAGCCGACCAGCTTCACCTTCGAGCTCAAGGCAACCGATGCCGAGGGCGGCGGGGACACCAACGACGCGCGCTTCGATGCGCCCGGAGACGACGAATGAAGGCCTTCACCACCGGACCGTTCACCGGGCGGCACATCACGATCATCATGGTGGCGTTCTTCGCCGTGGTGATCGCAGTGAACCTGCTGATGGCGAATTATGCCACCTCGACCTTCGGCGGGGTGGTGGTCGAAAACTCCTATGTCGCCAGCCAGAACTTCAACAAGTGGCTGGACGAGGCGGAGCGCGAAAAGGCGCTGGGCTGGACGGCAGAGGCGAAGCGGCTGGATGACGGGCGGCTCGCCGTCCGGCTGACCGGCGCTCCGGCCGAAGGCGTGGCGCTCAGCGCCGATGCGCGCCATCCGCTGGGCCGTCTGCCCGATCAGTTGCTGCGCTTCCAGCGCCAGGCCGATGGCAGCTTCGTCTCGAGCCAGGCGCTGCCTGCGGGTCGCTGGCGGCTGCGGATCGAGGCCAGTGCCGGCGCGCATCGCTGGCGCTCGGAGCAGGACGTCCTGTGACAGCCCTCGCGCGCAGCACCGATCCGGCGTCCGATCCGGTCACGACCGTGCTGGTCGTTCCGGAGATGCACTGTGCGGGCTGCATGGCCAAGGTCGAACGGTCGCTCGGCGCGGTGCCGGGGGTCAGCGAGGCGCGGGTCAACCTGACCGCGCGGCAGGTCCGCGTCGCCCACGACGCAGCCGTCACCATGCCGCAGTTGATGGACGCGCTGTCTGGCGTGGGCTTTGCCAGCCAGCCGCGCGGCGACGATGCGGCGGCAGCGCCGTCGGCGGTGAAGCCGCTGCTGGCGCCGGTGGCCGTCGCGGGCTTTGCCTGCATGAACGTGATGCTGCTGTCGGTCAGCATCTGGTCCGGCGCAGAAGGCGCGACCAAGGCACTGTTCCACTGGCTGTCAGCCGGGATCGGCGTACCCGCGATCATCTTTGCCGGGATGCCGTTCTTCAAATCGGCCTGGAGCGCGCTGAAGCGCGGCACCACCAACATGGACGTGCCGATCTCGATCGGCGTGACGCTCGCAACGGCGCTCAGTCTGTATGAAACCGCGACCCACGGCCCCGATGCCTGGTTCGACGGCACGCTGATGCTGCTCCTGTTCCTGCTTGCCGGGCGCGCGCTCGACGCGGCGATGCGCGACCGCGCACGCGCCGGGGTCGATGCCCTGCTGCGCCAGGCAGCTCCGGGGGCGATGGTCCTTGCGGCGGGCGGGGGGCTTGATTGGCTTGCCGCGCAGGACCTCGTCCCCGGCATGACCATGCGCGTCGCCGCGGGCGAACGCCTTGCCGCGGACGGCGAGATCGTGACCGGCGCCAGCCGCTTCGACCAGTCGCTGCTGACCGGTGAAAGCGCGCCGGTTCCTGCGGGCACGGGCGATGCGGTGCTGGCCGGAACGCTCAACCTCGATGCGCCCGTAGACGTGCGGGTGACCGCCGCCGGGCAGGGGACCACGCTGGCCGAGATCGCCCGGCTGATGGAGGCTTCGGGCCAGGTCCGCTCTGCCTATGTGCGGATCGCCGACCGCGCCTCGCGGCTCTATGCGCCGGCGGTCCATTCGCTTGCCGCGCTGACCTTTGCGGGCTGGATGATCGCCGGGGCGGGGTGGCACCAGTCGCTGGTCTACGCCATCGCCGTGCTGATCATCACCTGCCCCTGCGCGCTGGGCCTGGCCGTGCCGGTGGCGCAGGTTGTCGCCTGCGGCGCGCTGATGAAGCGCGGGATCATGGTCAAGGACGGCAGCGCGCTGGAACGCCTTTCGACCATCGACCGCGCCCTGCTCGACAAGACCGGCACGCTGACCATGGGACGCCCGCTGCCCGATCCCGCCGTGCTTGATGCGCTGACGGGCGACGCGGCCTCGGTCGCGCTGGGGCTCGCCTCGCACAGCCGCCACCCGCTGTCGCGTGCGCTGGTCGAGGCGCTGGCCGCGCGCGGAGTGCGGCCCGCCCAGCTGGAAGCGGTCGAAGAGGAAAGCGGGCAGGGCCTGCGCGCCACTTGGCAGGGCCGGGCGGTTGCGCTCCAGCGCCCCGAAGCCGCCAGCGGCATCGCCACCGCGCTCAGCATTGCCGGCCAGCCTGCCTGGCTGATCCCGTTCGCCGATCGCCTGCGCCCCGATGCCGATGCGGCGCTGCGCAAGCTGGAAAGGCTGGGCATCGGCGCCGCGATCCTTTCGGGAGACAATCCCGCCGCCGTGGCCGAAGCCGCGCGCCAGACCGGGCTTGAGGCGCGCGCCGCCGCCAGTCCGGCGGACAAACAGGCGGCGATTGCCGCGCTCCAGGCCGAAGGACACAAGGTGCTGATGGCGGGCGACGGGCTCAACGATGGACCGGCGCTTTCCGCCGCCAATGCCTCGATCGCGCCGGGTACGGCCAGCGACGTCGGGCGGCAGGCGGCTGACCTCGTGTTCCTGGGCGACTCGCTCGACGCGATTCCCCGCGCGCTCACCGCCGCGCGGCGGACAATGCGGGTGGTGAAGCAGAACTTCGTGCTGGCGATCGGCTACAACGTGCTGGCCGTGCCGCTGGCGATGGCAGGCTATGTCACCCCGCTGATCGCCGCCGTCGCCATGTCGACCAGCTCGCTGATCGTCATCGCCAATTCGCTGCGGTTGGTGAGGGCCAGCGCATGACCGGGCTCGCCGTGCTGATCCCGGTCGCGCTGGGCATGGGGTTGCTGGGGCTTGCCGCGTTCTTCTGGGCGCTGAAGCGCGGGCAGTTCGAGGATCTGGACGGCGCCGCCGCGCGCATCCTGATCGACGATGAAGAGGATAAAGCCGCATGAAGGCCGAACTGATCCATTTCGGCCTGATGGCGCTGGTTCCCGCCGCGCTCAATGTCGCCGCGCCCGCTGCCGGGGCCTCGATCCTGGTGCCGGTCTGCACCGGCGACGGGCAGGTCCATATGATCACCGTTCCGGTCGGCGGGGACCAGGCTCCGGGCCAATCGAACGGAATGTGCTGCGCCAAGGGCTGCCATTCCGGTTCTTCGCGCAAACGCAATGGCGACAATTTGCGCGATAGCAATGAACTGCCCTGACCGGGGCGGCTAAGCTTCATCCATCATGTGGACCTACTACCCCGAACTGCTCGAAACGCCGGTGCCCCGGTACACGAGCTTTCCGACCGCCGCCGAGTTCGGCAGCGCGGTCGGTCCGGCGCATGCCGATGCTGCATTGCGCGCCGCGCGGGGGGACGTTTCGCTGTATGTCCACATCCCGTTCTGCGAGAAGATCTGCTGGTACTGCGGCTGCAACACCGGGGCAGCCAACCGCTCGCAGCGGCTGGCGGGCTACCTCGATTCGCTCCACCGCGACATCGCGATCACCGGCACCCGGCTGGACGCAAATGTAGCCGTGCGGCGCATTGCCTTTGGTGGCGGCAGCCCCAACGCGATCTCGCCCACCGATTTCGTCCGGCTGGTCGATGCCCTCACGCTGCACATGCCGCTGGACGAGCCAGTCTGGTCGATTGAGCTCGATCCGCGCGGGTTGACGGCCGACTGGGCGCAGGTGCTCGGCTGGATCGGCGTGACCAACGCCAGCATGGGCGTGCAGACCTTCGATCCCGAGCTTCAGGCCGCGATCGGCCGGATCCAGCCCGACAGCGATATCGTGCGCGGCACCGATCTGCTGCGCGGGGCAGGGGTGACCTCGCTCAACTATGACCTGATGTACGGCCTGCCGGGGCAGGACCTCGCCAAGCTCGAAGCGACGCTGAACCGCGCGGTCGAACTCGGCGCGGACCGCATCGCGCTGTTCGGCTATGCCCACGTGCCGCACATGCTGCCGCGCCAGCGCCGGATCGACGCCAGCCGCCTGCCCGATCAGGTCGAGCGCTTTGCCATGGCCGAGTTCGGCTATCGCCTGCTGACCGCTGCCGGCTATGTCCCGATCGGCTTCGATCACTTCGCATTGCCGGGCGATCCGATGGCCCAGGCGGTCGCGGAAAAGCGCCTGCACCGCAATTTCCAGGGCTTTACCGACGATGCGGCGACATCGCTGATCGGCCTCGGCGCCTCGGCCATCAGCTGTTTTCCGCAGCTGCTGGTGCAGAACGAGAAGAACGCCGGACGCTACCGGATGCTGCTGTCGCAGGACATCCTGCCCGCCGTGGGCGGCGTGGCGCGCAGCGCCGAGGATCGCCGCCGGGGCGAGGTCATCTCGCAGCTCCTGTGCCACGGCGAAGCGCGGATCGATGCCGATCTGGCGCGCGAAGTGGCGGGCAGGCTGACGCCCTTCACCGAGCGCGGCCTCGCCGAATTCGACGGCGCGCGGCTGGCAATCCTGCCGGGCGGGCTGCCTTATGCCCGGACCATGGCGGCGCTGTTCGATCCCTACCGGCAGGATTCGGTGCGCCGGTTTTCCTCGGCGGTTTGAGGACACCCTGAAGAACTGATTCCCGTTCGTGTCGAGCGTAGTCGAGGCACGGTAGCGCTGGCGTGTCTCGACTACGCTCGACACGAACGGAGGTTGGGGCAGAGGCGCAGGGTTCTTGCTCACACCGTTCTTGCACATCGTTCGCAATGCGCTATCGTGGGCGTCTACGGCACGCAAAAAGAGAGCGGCCGTCACTAAGAGGGCCGCTCCAGGTGGGGAGAACTTGTACGGTGGTCTAGGCGAGGGCCGGGGTTTTCTCCGTGCTTGCCGCGCCAGAGGCGGTAGCCTCGGCGGTCTCGTAGACCATCACCGCCGCAGCGGTGTTCGAAATCGGAATGTGATAGGTGCGGGAAATCTCGCTCACGCTGGCGCCCATTGCGCCGCGCGCAGCGATCCAGTTGAGGATTTCCACGCCCTGCGTGCCGGACAGCTCGACCATCTCGTGGATCGAATGCTGCGTCAGCGCATCCGGGTCGGGGCCAAGATTGTCCATGCAGAACTTGTCGTATTCGGGGTTCATGAAGCCCGCACGTTCGCCATCCAGCTGGTGCGAGAGGCCGCCGGTGCCCATCACGATGATCTTCTCGTCGCCCGGCCATTCGGCCAGCGCCTTGGCCACCGCGCGGCCCAGCGCCAGGCAGCGCTTGGCGCTGGGCAGCGGGTGCTGGACGGTGTTGATGGTGATCGGGACGATCCGCACCGGCGCCTCGCGCCCGGGCCAGGCCAAGGCGAGCGGAATGGAGGCGGCGTGATCGACCAGCATCTGCTGGCAGGTGGTGACGTCGAATTCCTCTTCCACCAGCTTTTCGATGATCGCCCAGCTCAGCGCCGCGTGGCCGGCGGGGATCGGGAAGGGGTGGAGACCCCAGCCTTCGTCGTCGTTGGTGTAGACGTCCGCCGCGCCGACCGCGAAGGTCGGCATCTTGTCGAGGAAGAAGTTCAGCCCGTGGTCGTTGTAGAACATGACCACCACGTCGGGCGCCTGCTCCGCCAGCCATTGGCGCACCGGCGGCCAAGCATCGAAGAACGGCTTCCAGTAGGGCTCGTTCTCCGCGCCGCGCTGGATCGCCCCGCCGATCGCCGGGACGTGGCTGGTAAAGACGCCGCCCAGAACCTTAGCCATGGATCGCCTCCTGCGCCTGCGGGGTCTTTGCGGTGTCGAGCAGCATCTGACGGAAGGCCTCGACGCTCATCCCGGTCTGCTGTGCGCCAAGGTCCTGCACGTTGAGGCCAAGGATGCCGGCCAGCTTGGCGAGGTAATAGACGTTGCCGCCCGCCGCGATCATCTGCAGCACGCTGCGCGCCCTGACTGCCGCGCGCTGTTCGTCGGTCAGGCCGAACTTGTCGCAATAGCCATCCTCGTCGCGGACGAATTCGTCGCGGTTGCGGGCGTGGTTGAAGGAAAAGCACATGGCGTTAAGGGCATAACCCTTCTGCGCGGCATTACCGTCGAAGATGTGGGTGCCCGCTATGGGCTTCGCTGCGCTGGCCATCGGCCTCTCCTGTGTTCGTGAGCGCACCTTCCACTGTCAGCGCGCCGCGCACCTTGACCGGGATCAAATCGGCCAAATATTCGTAAGTTCCGCATACTAAAAATGTCACAAGTGAGGGGTTGACCGCGTCGCCCGGGCAGGGTTTTGCCTTGGTCAAAGAGCACGAGAAGGGAACTGGCGGATGCATTTGGGCATGGATGGACGGATCGTCCTGATCACGGGGGCCTCGTCGGGCTTCGGCGCGCACTTCGCGCGGCTGCTGGTGGCGGAAGGCGCGCGGGTCGTGCTGGGCGCCCGGCGCACCGACCGGCTGGCGGCGCTGGTTGCGGAACTGGGTGAAGACAAGGCCCTGGCCGTGGCGATGGACGTGACCGACGAAGCCTCGCTGATCGCCGCCTATGACGCGGCAGAGGCGCGCTTCGGCACGGTCGATACGGTGATCGCCAATGCGGGGATTTCCGAGGACGGCCGCTCGACCGACGTGACCGCCGCGCAGGTCGCGGGCGTGGTCGCCACCAATTTCACCGGGGTTTACCTGACCGCCCGCGAAGGTGCCCGGCGGATGATCGCCGCCGGCTTCCGGGAAAGCGGGCGCGGCCGGATCGTGCTGATCGGCTCGATCACCGCAGAGCTAACCGCGCAGGGCGATGCCGCCTATGCCGCCAGTAAGGCCGGGGTCGCCCATCTGGGCCGCCAGTTCGCCCGCGAATGGGTGCGCCAGGGGATCAACGTCAACACCATCCAGCCCGGCTACATCCAGACCGAGATTGCCGGCGACTGGTTCCAGACCGAAGGCGGCCAGCGGCAGATCGCCAGCTTCCACCGCAAGCGGATGTGCCCGATCGAGGCACTGGACGCGCCGCTGCTGTTCCTGTGCTCCGATGCCTCGGTTCACGTGACCGGCGCGACGCTGACCGTTGACGACGGGCAAGTGCTGTGAGCGGCGTGGCGGACAACACCCCCGTCGTCATCGGGGTCGGCCAGTTCTCGGAACGCGTGGGCGAGCCGGGCTATGCCGAACGCAGCCACATGGACCTCGCCGGGGCCGCGCTGGCCGCCGCGATAGCCGATGCCGGGGCGAGCCAGCCGCTGGCGGGTGCACTCGATACGCTGGCGGCGATCCGCCAGTTCGAGATTTCGGCAACCCGCTATTCGGCGCCCTTCGGCCATGCCGACAACGTGCCGCGCGCGATTGCCAGCCGGGTCGGGGCCAATCCGGAACGAGCGATCCTGGATATCGTCGGCGGGCAGGGGCCGCAGAAGCTGGTGGGCGAACTCGCCGCCGAAATCGCTGCGGGCCGCTCGAAAATGGCCGCTGTGGTCGGGGCCGAGGCGATCTCGACCATGCGTGCGATCCTGGGCCGGGGCGAGACGCGCGACTGGTCGGAAACCCACGGCGGGACGATCGAGGATCGCGGCACCGGCTATGACGGGATGGTCGACCGGACCAGCGCGGTCCACGGCGTCGGCGCGCCGATCGCGGGCTATGCCATTGCCGAGAACGTCCGGCGCGAGCGGCTGGGCCTCAGCCTCGATGACTATCGCGGCGAGATCGGCAAGCTGTTCGCGCCCTTTACCCGCGTCGCCGCCGCGAACCCCCATGCTGCCGCCCCGACCAAGCGCAGCGTGGTCGAACTCGCCACCCTGACCGAGCGCAACCGGCTGATCGCCGAGCCCTATGGCCGGCTGGTCGTGGCGCGCGATCAGGTCAACCAGGGCGGGGCGGTGCTGCTTGCCAGCGCCGGGGAAGCGCGGCGCCTCGGCGTGCCAGAGGACCGCTGGGTCCACATCCACGGCGTGGCCGACTGTGCCGAGCCTTCGATGCTGACCCGCGAATCGATGGAGCGCAGCCCGGCGGCAGTCGCCGCGATCAGCACCGCGCTCGATATCGCGGGGACGGACTGGGCGGGGATCAGCCACACCGACCTCTATTCGTGCTTCGCGATTCCGGTGTTCAACCTGCTCGACGCCTTCGGGTTGGAGCGCGACGATCCGCGCGGCTGGACGCTGACCGGGGGCCTGCCGTTCTTCGGCGGGGCGGGGAACAACTATTCCGCCCACGGCATCGCCGAAGCGGTGGCGCGCTGCCGGGCGCATCCCGGCACCCGCGCGCTGGTCGGCGCCAACGGCGGGATCATGAGCAAGTACGCCGCCGGCATCTATTCGACCGCGCCCGCTGACTGGTCCGAGAGCCGCTGGCAGAGCCTCGCCAAGGTCAAGCCGGTGGTCGAGGTGATCGACGCGCCCAACGGCGAGGGCGAGGTGGAAAGCTTCACCATCCAGCCCGGAAAGCACGGCGAAACCGCCACGCTGGTCGCCCGGATGAATGGCGCCCGCGCGATGGCTAACAGCACCGATCCCGCGACCTGCGCGGAACTCCGCAAGGGGCTGGTGGCGGGCCGCAAGGTGCGCCTTGAAAGCGGCGAGAACGGCGTCAACGCGTTCTGGTTCGTGTGAGGTTGGGCTACCGCTAACCTCCAGTCCAAGTCGTCACCCCGGGCTTGACCCGGGGGCCAGCTTGTTTGCGTTGCAGCACCGCGCCTGAAGAAAAGCTGGGCCCCGGATCAAGTCCGGGGCGACGGCGGTGCTGGGACGTAGGGGGGCTAGGGCTTTTCCCCCGCCAGCTCCGCCAGCATCGTCGGGGTCAGCACCTGCGGCAACTGGCGGGGCGGGGCGCCCTTGGCCGGATACCACATGTACAGCGGCACCCCCGCCGCGCCCTGCGCGGTGAGGTAGCGGGTGATCGCGGGATCGCGCCGGGTCCAGTCGCCGCGCAGAACGGTGACGCCTGCCGCCTTGAACGCGCTTGCCGTATCCTCGCGCTCGATCGCGGCGGCTTCGTTGACCTTGCAGGTCAGGCACCAGTCGGCGGTCATGTAGACGAACACCGGGCCGCCCTTGGCGCGCGCTTCGGCCAGCGCGGCCTCGCTGAACGGCTGGCTGGGCAGGACGCCCGTCGCTTCCGCGCTGGCTTCGCGGACCATGCCGGGCAGGCCTACCGCGCCCATTGCCGGGACCAGCGCGAGCGCCAGCATCACCGGCCAGCCACCAGCCAGCCCATGACGCTGGCGGCGGCCCAGCACGACCAGCGCGCTCAGCATGATCACCGCCAGCAGGCATGCAGCGAAGGCAAAGGCGCTGCCGGCAAGCCGGCTCGCCAGCCAGACCAGCGCCGTGGCGGTCAGCCCCATCGGCACGACCATGGCAGTGCGGAACCGGCCCATCCACGCACCCGGACGCGGCAGGCGGCGGCGCAGCGCGGGGACATAGGCGAGTGCGAGGAACGGCAGGGCCAGCCCCAGCCCGAGCGCCGCAAACAGCGCCAGCGCCTGTACCGGCGGCAGCAGCAGCGCCGCGCCCATCGCGGCGGCCATGAACGGCCCGGTGCAGGGCGTGGCGGCGAAGGCGGCGAGCAGGCCGGTGGCGAACGCGCCCTGCGGCGAACCCTCGCTGGCGAAACCGGGGACGCTGAATTCGTAGACGCCCAACAGGTTGGCGGTGATCGCGACGGCGAGCAGCAGCAGCGCGGCGACGACCAGCGGCTCCTGCAACTGGAAGGCCCAGCCCACTTCCTCGCCCGCCGCGCGCAGCAACAGCAGCAGCACGCCAAGCCCGAGACAGGCGAGCACCACGCCCGCGGTATAGGCCAGCCCCTCGGCCCGCGCCTGCGCCTCGCTCTCGCCCGCGCGGGCCAGGCTCAGCGCCTTGAGGCTGAGGATCGGGAAGACGCAGGGCATCACGTTGAGCAGCAGGCCTCCGGAAAGCGCCATCAGGATCAGCAGCGCGAAGGAGGTCTGGCTGCCCTGCGTTTCGGTGGTGCCGGAAACCGGTGTACCCCCTGCGGGGACCACGCCGGGAACGGCGGTGAGGCCGACCCCGTCGCCTTTGGTGTTGAGGCGCAGCACGCCGGAAATGGTCTGCGGCGTCAAAGGTGCGAACTTGGCGGGCGGCAGTTCCACCACCAGCAGGTCGCCCTGCCGGGTGAAGAGCTGCGGTGCGGCGTAATCGACCACGCTGGCATCGCTGACGAACAGGTGCGGGCGCTCGAGCGGCACCGAGGCGGGCAGGGGAATGCCGATCCGGTAGCGTCCGCTGGCACTGGCAAAGCGCGCCTCGGCCCCTAGCGGCGCGGGCAGGGCCGCGCGCCAGGCGTCGAAGCGCGGATCGGGCGCGCCGCGCGGACCGACCTTGATATCGGCCTTCAGCGTCCCGCTTTCCGGCACGCAGATCTGGTCGGTGCAGGCCAGCCACTGCGCCTCCACCGTCAGCGGCAGGACCGCGCCGGGCCGCGCGTCCGCCGGGACCTTCAGGCTGGTGAGGACGGCATATTCATGCTCGTAGACATGGTTCATCAACCCGGAAATCAGCAGCGTTTCCGGCACCGGATAGCGCAGCGCCTCAAGCGGCTGATCCTTGCCAGCCAGCGAGGCGGTCAGCGTCATCCCCTGTCCGGCATCCCCCGGGTTCTGCCAATAGCCGTGCCAGCCCTTCGCCGGGGTCATCCGCACGGCCAGCGTGACCTCTTCGCCCGGCGCGGCGGGGCCTTCGACCAGCAGCTGCGCGGCGATGTTCGCCGGGGCCGCCAGCGCGGGAGCGGCGCACAGCAACAGGACGGCCTGAAACAGACCTGCAACAAGACGTAGATAGCGCTGCATTTACGGGCATACTCCCTTGCGTGGCGCCTCCACGCCCGCCATCAGGGCTTTGCCGTCAACGCCGCAATTTTTCAAGGAACCTGCGATGCGCCGCCTTGCCGTTTGTGCCTCCCTTGCTCTTGCCGTGGCCCTTGCGGGATGCGGAGCGCCGCCGCCGAAAAGCGCCGGCGCCGCCCCCGTCGCAGCGCCCGCGCCCAAGGGGCCGCCCAGACTGATCGTGGCGATCTCGGTCGACCAGTTCTCCGCTGACCTGTTCGCGCAGTACCGCCGCCACTACACCCACGGCCTCGCCCGGCTGCAGCAGGGCGCGGTGTTCCCCTCCGGCTTCCAGAGCCACGCCGCGACCGAGACCTGCCCCGGCCATTCCACCCTGCTGACCGGCACCCACCCGGCGCGCAACGGGATCATCGCCAACAACTGGTTCGACCTCTCGCTGGAGCGCGCCGACAAGCGCGTCTACTGCGCCGAGGACGTCACCGATCCGGCCAGCACCTCGCGCGATCCGGTGGTTTCGGCCCGCAACCTCAAGGTGCCGACGTTGGGCGAGCTGATGAAGGCGGCTAATCCCGCTACCCGCAACGTCGCCGTCTCGGCCAAGGACCGCGCGGTGATGATGATGGGCGGGCACCGCATCGACGCCGCCTACTGGTGGAAGAACGGCGAGTTCGTCACGCTGAAGGGACGCGAGATTTCCCCCGCCGCCGCCGCGCAGAACGTTGCGGTTGCCCAACTGCTCAAGACCGGCGCTCCCGCGCTGGCGCTGCCTTCGTTCTGCGCCGGCGCCGACCATGCGGTGAGCGTGGGCAAGGGCGCGCTCGGCACGGGCCGCTTCGCGCTGGAGCCGGGCAAGCCCGACGGCGTGCGGATTTCCCCGCGCATGGACCAGCTGACCGTGGACCTTGCCAACCGGCTGGTCGACGAGATGGACCTTGGCAAGGGCCTCGCGCCCGATATCCTGTCGGTCAGCCTGTCGGCCACCGATTACATTGGCCACGCCACCGGCACCAACGGGTCGGAAATCTGCATCCAGATGGCAGAACTCGACAAGGCGATCGGCACGCTGCTCGACCATCTCGACGCGCGCGGGATCGACTATGCGGTGGTGCTGTCCGCCGACCACGGCGGGCTCGACATGCCCGAACGCGCCAGCCAGCAGGCCGTGCCGCGCGCGGTGCGGGTCGATG
The DNA here is from genome assembly GCA_041912655.1 of Novosphingobium sp. GTDB lineage: Bacteria > Pseudomonadota > Alphaproteobacteria > Sphingomonadales > Sphingomonadaceae > Novosphingobium. The sequence goes on from JAYRMP010000020.1 coordinate 37,286, forward strand.
CCTCGCTGGGCGCGCGCGAACTGGCCGCGCAGATCACCACGCGCACCGGCATTTCCAGCCCGGCGGGGCCGCTGCTCTACAGCGACGGCGGCGAATACTACGTCAACCGCGCGCTTGCCCCGGCGCAGAAGGCCGAAGTGGTGAAGGCGCTGGTCGCCATCGCCCGGGCTCACCCGCAGGTCGCGGCGGTGTTCACCGCCGACGAAATGGCAAAGACCCCGCTGCCGACCGGCAACCCGCAGGACTGGTCGGTGCGGGACCGGGTCCGCGCCTCGTTCGATGCCAGCCGCTCGGGCGACGTGCTGGTCATGCTCGACCGCGCGGTGACGCCGATCCCGGAAGCGATGCCCGGCGCCTATGTCGCGACTCACGGTTCAGTGTTCGACTATGACCGGCGTGTGCCGATGCTGTTCTGGCGCAAGGGCATGACCGGGTTCGAACAGCCTGCCCCGGTGGAAACGGTGGACATCGCGCCGACCCTTGCCGCCTGGCTGGGCCTCAAGGTAAGTGAAGGGATGTTCGACGGGCGCTGCCTCGATCTCGATGGCGGCGCGGGCAACACCTGCGGAGCAAGCCAGTGAACACGCAATCGGCAGAGCGGCGCGATCTCGTCATCCTCGGCGGCGGGCTGGTGGGCATGACCCTCGCGCTCGCGGCGGCGCGGCAGGGGATCACCAGCCACGTGATCGACAAGGCCCTGCCGGAAGAGCTGACGGCGGAAGGCGTCGATGGCCGTGCCTCGGCGATTTCCACGGCCAGCTGGAACCTGTTCGTCAATATCGGCCTCGGCGAAGCGCTGGAGCCGCTGGGCTGCGCGATCGAGGCGATCGCGGTGACCGACCAGATGCGGCCCGGCCGGATCGACTTCAAGCCGAAGCCCGACGAGGGCACGCTCGGCCGGATGTACGCCAACCGCGACATCCGCGTCGCCCTGTTCGAGGCGGCGCGAGCCGAACCCGCTATCAGCTGGTCGAGTGGGGTCGAGCCGGTGCGCCGCACGCGCGGCGAACACGGGGTGGAAGTGGAACTGTCGGACGGGCGCACCGTATCGGGCAGCCTGCTGATCGGGGCGGAAGGCCGCCAGTCGCCCACCCGGGCCGAGGCCGGGCTATCCTCTGCGCGTTGGGACTATCACCACCGCGCGATGGTGACCGCGATCACCCACGAATTGCCGCATGAAGGCGTCGCCTGGGAAATCTTCTATCCCTCCGGCCCGCTCGCGCTGCTGCCGCTGCTCGACCTGCCCGATGGGCGCCACCGCAGCGCGGTGGTGTGGACGGTGGACGAGAAGGACGCCAGGGGCGTGATCGCCCTGCCGGACGCGGTCTTCACCGGCGAGATCGCCCAGCGCATGGGCCACGCGTTTGGCCGCATTGAGCTTTGCGCGCCGCGCATGTCCTATCCGCTCAACTTCCATCACGCCCCGCGCATTGTCGAGCACCGGCTGGCGCTGGTCGGCGATGCCGCGCACGGGATGCACCCGATTGCCGGGCAGGGGCTCAACCTCGGCCTGCGCGATGTCGGCGTGCTGGTGGAAGTGCTGGCCGACGCGATGCGGCTGGGGCTGGAGCCGGGCGACGCGCAGGTGCTGGCCCGTTACGAGCGCTGGCGCTCGGTCGATGCGACCACGGTGATGGCCACCACCGATGCCATCGTCCGCCTGTTCGGCATGCCCGGCCGCGCGGCGAGCGCAGTGCGGCGGCTCGGCATGGCGGGCGTGCAGCGCAGCGGCTGGCTGAAGAAGTTCTTCATGGACGAAGCGCGCGGGATGTCGGGCGATCTGCCCACTCTGCTGCGGGCCTGAACCTTCGGGCAGCGCCGGGCGCTTGCCTTGGGCCCCTTGCCGCGCCTATCTTGATGGGATGAGCCGCGCGCGCAGATCGAATGACTGGGGATTCCCGCGCTGGCGCGGCTACGAAGGCGCGCGCGAGGCCGCGCGGATTCGCCTGTGCGACCGCCACGGCTGCAGCGAACCCGGCACCTGCCCGGCTCCGAAAAGCCCCAACAGCCCCGACCGCTGGATGTTCTGCCAGCAGCACGCCGCCGAATACAACTCGGGGTGGGACTACTTCGCCGGACTGGATGCCGAGGAAGCCGCCACTCGTGAGGCGCAGGAGCGCCAGACCCACGAAGGCTACAAGGAATCGGCGCATTACGGCTGGGCCAGCAGCGGCGACGGCACCCGCAGCCGCGACGAGCTGCGCGCGCTGGAAGTGCTGGGGCTGGAACCCGACGCCGACTTCGAAGACATCCGCAAGGCCTGGCGCAGCAAGGCCAAGGAAGTCCACCCGGAC
>JAYRMP010000021.1:0-38880 GCA_041912655.1 Novosphingobium sp.
CTTCGAGACCCTGAGGTCGCCCAGCTGTGCGGCGATCTTGCTGAAGACATCGTTCAGCTGCGCGGCGTCCTGCGCTTCGTAGAAGTGGCCCGGCCCGGCGCATTCGGTCATCACCGGGTTGAGCGAGGTGCCGAAGCCGATCACCCAGACGGTGATGTTGCGCTTCTTCACCTCCTTGCAGGCTACCGCAAAGCGGCCTTCGACCACCTCGGTCAGCGTCTCGCTCGATTTTTCCGACCAGCGCCGCTGGTCAAGCGGTTCGATCCCGTAGGTGCCATAGGACAGGTCGAGCGGCGCGGTTTCGCCGTCGGTCAGGAAGATCATGTGGCGCGAAGTCGGCTTGCCGGACACGTCGGCGTTCTCGGCGGCAAAGATCCCGGTCGGCGAAAGCAGGCGGCCGCCCCAGATCATCCCTATGTCGTGATAGGTGCTGCCATCGGGGAACAGGCTGTCGACATAGGCCGTGACATCGGCGGTGGTCATCTCGTCCAGCTTGCGGGCCTGCGCGGGACAGGCCGAAAGCCCGGCCCATTCGGCCTGCAGATAGGCGTTCTCGGTCATCACCGGCGATTTGAACGTGCCGCTGCCATTCCACCAGATCTCGGGCTCGTAGGAGATCTCGTTGAGCATCGGGCGCCACTGGGTCTTGGGGTCGCCAGGCGTCGGGACCAGATCGATGTCGAGGTCCAGCGCGCGCGACAGGTCGACGTTGTCCCAGTCCTTGATCTCGTAGGTGTCGCGCTCTTCCATGCAGCCGCGGAACCATGCGGTGATGATTTCCGGGCTGGGGGAGGGGTAGCCTTCCATCAGCACGTCGAGCGAACCGCCCTTGAGCACGTCATCGCCGGTCGCACCCTTGAGGAACGACACGTCGAACTGCATCGGCTTGTAGTGCCAGTTGTAGATCGGGCGCGTCACGGTGCCGCTCTTCTTGCGGGTCCACTCGTAGGTATAGAGATTGTACCTGGTACCGCCGGAGGTCTTGGTGCCATTGTCGACATTGGTATCGCACCACACGTCGTCGCCGTTCATCTGGGTCCGGCCGTGCTCGGTTCCGTCTGCATCGACCCAATAGGCCAGGTTGGTCCAGGTGACGGTCCAAGGCGGACAGCTGGTGACGCTCGTGGTCGCAATCGGCGTCGAGCCGCCGCTGATATAGGTATAGGTCGTGTTGTAGGTGTCGTAGGTTACCGTCTTGCCGGTATCCTTGTTCTCGCGGCCGTTATAGGTCCACTTGTCGACCACCCAGTCGGACTTGAGCAGATAGCCCACGTTGACGTTGGTCGAATAGGGCAGGAAGCCATAACGCATGCGCGTGCCGGGGCTCTTGCTGCCTTCCAGCTGGGCGTGAAAGTTCTTCACCACGTCCTTCAGGACATCGATCCGGGCTCCGGAATCGCCGGGGTTGGTCGAAGCCATCGAACCGGTCGTATCCAGCACGAACATGATGTCGGTGTTGGAGAAGTTGAGCTTGGCCTGGCATTCGACCCGGATCGGCACCTCGGTATAGCCGAACAGGTTCATGATCGTGGTCGGCACGTCGACTTCGGCGACGCCGCTGATCGCGTAGTCGTCTTCCAGCGTCATCTGGAAACTGCGGTTCTGGGTCCCGAAGCTGCCGTTGCGGAAGTTGAGGTTGAAGAAGCGGTCGCCGGTGGTCTGGACGTCGCCGGGGACGACCCCGGTGGTGACCACCGCCGAACCCAGCTTCTTGCGCGCGGCCAGCACGCCCGCGTCGCAGGCCTGCTGCAACCGCGTCTGCGACAGATAGCTGCGCCCCATGTCGATCCCGCCGCCGACCATGGCGAGCAGCGGCACCAGGCCAGCTGCGATCATCGCCAGGGTATTGCCGCCGCGATCGCGCGCCAGGCGCCGCAGGAAGCCTGCGGTCTGGGGCGTCTGCGCGGGAAGGGGCGGGGTGCTGGTCACGTCGGCGAATTTTCCTCGCCTTCACAATGCCATGGCGAGGTAAGGCCTTGGCGAATGAACGTGGTTAACAAATTCAGCATTTTGCGCCGAAAACCGGCGCCTTCGCATCTCTACGAGAGGACGAAGATCGGGCGCGCGTAGTTGAGCGGAATGTCCTGCATCCCCATGATCCCCAGCACCGATGGCACGCTGTAGGTCAGCGTGACCGTATATTCGGTAGCCCCGGCTACCCGCTGGGTGCTTGCGGTGGTGACGTTGGCGGTGAGGCGGCTGCGGGTCAGCCCATAGGGCGGCGATGCGGCCACCGAACGGGCATAGTCCTCGAGCTGCGAGGTCGAAAGCCGGTTCGCGGTCTGGTAGTTGACCACGGCATAACGGGCGACGTCGGCGGATATGCCGCGCATCGCGTTGTAGTTCTGCATCCCGATGCCGATCTGCAGCACGCCCATGAACATGGTGATGAAGAGCGGGCCGATCAGCGCGAACTCGATCGCGGCCGAACCCTGGCGTTCCCGGAACAGGCGAATGAAGATCTGCTTCATGGCGCTCAGTCCTGCTCGATCATGACATAGCGGTTGACGCGGAAGGTCAGCGCGGAGCCCACCCCGAAGCGCGTCCAGGCCGGGGTGTAGGTGTCGGTCAGCGCGATCTTGACGTAGCGGTTGACCGCCGTCGATCCGCAGCTGCTGTCGTTGTTGCGATAGGTCGTCTCGTTTCCGCACCGGAAGGTTTCCGTAATCGCGACATGGTTGGAAGAGAGCCCGGTCGAAGTCTGGATGACCTGTTGCAGGGTGGTGCGCTTGGCGGCGGTATCCGGCTTGGCAGCCAGCGCGATCGCCGCGCCTTCCGCAGCGGCGCTCTGCAGTTCCGTCTGGCGCGATATCATCACGCTGATCTGGAACGCACCCAGCGCCATCAGCACCAGCACCGGCGTGACGATCGCGGTTTCGATCAGCATCGAGCCACGCTGATCGCCGCGCAGGCGGCGCAGCATGGCCAGCACGGGCGCGGCGGCGATCATGCGACCAGCTTCACCGACGGCTCGCCGCTCGACACTTCGTCTTCGTGGGACATGCCGGAGGGGCAGAAGGTGCTCATGTTGGTGGTGCCGCCAAGGGTGATGTTCCTGGCCGCGATCAACAGGCAGGCGCTGGTGACGCCGGCGGTGCCGTTGAAGGTCACGTCGCTCTTGGGCAGGTAGATCTTGCCGTTGAGGATCGTGGTGCTGTTGCCGTTGATGCTGTTGCGGTTGTTGGTCCCCTGCGAGGCGCGATCCTCGAAGACCAGCATCCCGTCGAACTGGTCGGCCTGCGCCGCGCTCAATCCGCCGATCTGCTGGAGCTGGCCCGAACTCGCGCCGGTCAGGTTGATGTTGGAGCCGCCGGTGATGTCGATGAAGGCCCCGTTCTTGAGCACGAACAGCACGCCCGCGCCGGTCACCTGGTACTGGCCCGGGATCTGCACGCGCCCGCCGTTGATCACGTAGATGCCCGGATTGAGCACGGTGGTGCAGCGCACGTCGAACCCGCCGGTGTAGGTGCCCTGGTTCAGCGTGGCGCCTTCCTGCGTGGTCACCGTCACGGTGTTGGCATATTCCGAATAGGCCCGGTAGACGAGCTTGCGGTAGATCTTGTTCGATCCGCTGCCCGCCACCTGGGTCCAGGTCGGCGTGCCATCGACATAGCTGGTGCCGTTCTGGGTATTGGCGGGAAGCGAGACATTGACGCTCCACGCGCCCCAGGTTCCGGTGACATTGGCAAGGTAGCCGGTCCCCGTGTAGCCGACCTGCTGCACGGCGTTGTTGGTGTTGGACCCTTTCCAGTACGTGTAGATCGTATCGGTCTTGGTCCGCTTGTCGCCGGTGGTGGTCGTGTTGCCGGGAATGCACGCATAGGTCTGCGCCGGGTTCGGACTGGGCGTGGGCGTGGTCAGCGCGGCGAAGGGATCGCTCAGCCCGCTCATGTATTCGTGGATCTCGGCGTCGGTGTGCGTCGAAATCCAGCTGTCGATCCCGCCGGCCGAAACTACCCAGCCCGGATCGAGCGTCGGCTGGCCGTTGATGGTGATCGAGCTGGGCGAGGTGGACAGCGCCGCCATGCCGCAGGCGGCAGTCAGCGAGGCGTTGCCGCCGATGGTGATCGCGCCGCTGTCGTCATCGTCGGTCGCGATCAGGCAGGCGGTGTAGCTTTCGCCTTCGGCGAAGGTCGCCTGGGCGAACACCGTGACCGTCGTCGTGTTGCCGGTCAGGAAGCTGGAAAAGGGCAGTTCCCGGGAAGCCGTTGCCGAAACGACAACGCTGTTGTCGTTGCCGCCATTGTAATCGGCCAGCGAAACATTGGGCGTCGTGTCGATCGGGCCGACATTCGCCACGTTGGCGGTATATTCGCTCCGCGCGCGCTCGACATAATTGTTCTCGGTATCGTTGTCGCTGCGCGCCCAAGCACCGGCGAGCGCCGCCTGATCGACCGCGTACTGCAGCTCGCGCTTCCACATATACCACTGCGCGGTATCCACTGCGAGCCCGGAGCCGCCGATCAGGATCGGCATGCCAAGCGCCACGATCAACGTGGCGTTGCCGCTGGTATTTGGTATTGGCCTTCAACTGGCCGAGCTTGCGTCGAATGGATGCGAGCATGGCGCCCTCGAATGAGTTTCCGAACAGCCTGCCAATAGACTGCGGTGGTTTGCGTCCTCTGAAGGAGCAAGGTTAACAGGCTGTTAGAGGCCCTGATTTCCAAAGAGTTTCCAGGCACCTTGCGGGTCGTGCGCCGTGGCCTAGTGTGTTGAGGCGATGCGTGATTCTCGGGTTCTTGCAGATGGGCTCCGGCCCGAACTCCGGCTGGCGCTGGCCTATGCTCCTGCGCGTTTTCGTCACCTCACGCTGGGGCTACTGGCACTGGATCAGCGGCTGGGCGAATCGATTCGCGCCGCTCGGGAACCGGTTTTCGCGCAGCTGCGCCTCGCCTGGTGGCGCGAACGGCTGCAAACTCGGCAGGAGAGCGAGCCCGAGCCGCTGCTTGCCGCGCTCCAGCCCTGGGGCGATCACCGCGCGGCGCTGGCCGTGCTGGCTGATGGCTGGGAAGAAATGATTGGCGAAGCTCCGCTGGGCGCAGAGTCGCTCGCCGCCTGCGCCCGGGCGCGCGGGCAGGGCTGGGGGGTACTCGCGGGCATGCTGGGCCATGATCCGGCCGAGGCGCACCGCGCCGGTGAGGGCTGGGCGGCAGTGGATCTTGCCGCGCGGCTGTCGCATCCGCAGGAACGCGCCGCCGCGCAGGCGCTGGTCGCGGCGCAGGACTGGTCGCGCCCGCGCCTGCCACGCGATCTCAGGCCGCTGACGGTGCTCCATGGCCTCGCCCGACGCAGCCGGGGTGCGGCACCCCTGCTGTCGGGAGGGGGCGCGCTAACGACTGCGCTGCGGCTTGGCTTGCTGGGGCGTTAGACTATGCTGCGGCCACGAAGGGAGCTTTGGCAATGAACCGGATCGTGCTGGGGGCGGTCTCCGCGCTGCTGTTTGCCGGGGCGGGGCTGTTCTGGTGGCAAGGCAAGGCCCAGACCGACAATGCCGCGCCGCCGGTCGCCGCGCCGGTGGAGGTGCCGCTCGGCGCCGTGCCCGACGAGATCCCGACCGAGGACGGCGAGGGCCTGATGGGCGCCGGCCTGCCCGAAGCGAGCGAGGCCACTCGGGAGGAAAAGCGCTTCAACCGGCTCGACCGCAATCGCGACAACCTGATCTCGCGCAGCGAGGCGCTGTCCCCGCGCGTCGCGGCCTTCCGCAAGCTCGACACCGATCACAACAACCTGCTGAGCTTCGAGGAGTGGGCGGTCGCCACCTCCAACAAGTTCAAGGGGGCTGATGCCAATGGAGATGGCCAGCTGACCCGCCCCGAATTCGCCACGACCAAGCCCAAGGTGCCCAAGAAGCCCGCCTGCCGCTGCTGAGCGGTCAGAGCGAGGCCGTGGCGCTCCACTGCGCGAAATCGGCCTTGGCGCGCACCGTATAGACCTGCTTGCGCGCGGCCTTCTTCATCTTGCCCTCGACCGGCGGGAACAGCCCGAAGTTGACGTTCATCGGCTGATAGCTCTCCGCCTCGGCATCACCGGTGATGTGCGACAGCAGCGCACCGAGCGCCGTGGTGCGCGGCGGCGAGGTCCATTCCCGCCCGGCCAGCTGCGCTGCCGTCATCAGTCCGGCCATCAGGCCCACGGCGCTGCTTTCGACATAGCCTTCGCAGCCCGTCACCTGCCCCGCAAAGCGGATGTGCGGCGCGGTTTTCAGTCGTAGCTGGCGATCCAGCAGTTCGGGCGAGTTGAGGAAGGTGTTGCGGTGCAGCCCGCCCAGCCGGGCGAACTCGGCATTCTCCAGCCCCGGGATGGTCCGGAACAGCCGCACCTGTTCGGCGTGCTTCAGCTTGGTCTGGAAGCCGACCATGTTCCAGATCGTCCCCAGCTTGTTGTCCTGCCGCAGCTGGACCACGGCATAGGGCCAGCGCCCGGTGCGAGGATCGTCGAGCCCGACGGGCTTCATCGGGCCATACCGCAGCGTGTCGATCCCGCGCGATGCCATCACCTCGATCGGCATGCAGCCTTCGAAATAGGGGGTATTGGCCTCCCACTCGCGGAACTCGGTCTTCTCGCCGTCGAGCAGGCCCTGGTGGAAGGCGAGGTACTGCTCCTTGTTCATCGGGCAGTTGATGTAGTCCTTGTCGCCCTTGTCCCAGCGGCTGGCGCGCCAGGCGACGTCCATGTCGATGCTGTCGTGATAGACGATCGGCGCGATGGCATCGAAGAAGGCCAGGCTGTCCGCGCCTGTAGCCGCGCCGATGCTGCGCGCCAGCGCCTCGGCGGTGAGGGGGCCGGTGGCGACGATGGTCAGCCCGGCTTCAGGCAGAACGTCGATCCGCTCGCGCACGATCGTGAGATTGGCAAGTTCGGCCAACCGCGCCTCGACCTCGGCGGAAAACACGTCGCGGTCCACAGCCAGCGCGGAGCCGGCCGGCACCTGCGCTTTCGCCGCCGCCGCCATGACCAGCGAATCGAGCCCGCGCATTTCATGGTGGAGCAGGCCCACCGCGTTGTTTTCGTGATCGTCGCTGCGGAACGAGTTGGAGCAGACCAGTTCGGCGAGGCCCGTCCCCTGGTGCGCCGGGGTGCTGTCGCCCCCGCCGCGCATTTCCGAGAGGCGGACCCTGAACCCGCGCCGCGCCAGCTGCCAGGCCGCTTCGCTTCCGGCGAGCCCGCCGCCGATGATGTGGACATCGTACTGCATTCGGTCCCCTTGCCGCCGGTGCCCCGCGAAGTCGAGAGGCCGCGCGAATGTGTCTCGACTTCGCTCGACACGAACGGTTAGGTGAGCGGGAGGGGAGAACGGGATGCCGCAGCGCGCACTGATCGAGAAACGGCCCTGGCTGCTGGCCAGCCTGATCGCCGGGATCAGCTATTTCTTCGTCAAGGACGCGCCGGTTCCCGGGCTCTACCTGATGGCGTGGAAGGGGGCGGGAGTCGCGCTGCTCGCCGTCTATGCGCTGGCGCGGCACAAAGGCTCGGATTCGCGCCAGATCGCGGCCGTTATGGCGTTCGGCGCGCTGGGGGACGTGCTGCTGGAATGGTTCGCCGACCGGATCGAGATCGGCGCCGTCGCCTTCCTGATCGGGCACCTGATCGCCATCCACCTCTACTGGCGGCACCGCCGCGCCGCGCTGGCGCCCAGCCAGAAGCTGCTGGGGCTGGTCCTGCTGGTGACGGTCCCGCTGATCGCCTGGGCACTGCCCGCCGACCGCGCCTCAGCGCCGGGGATTGCGCTCTATTCCACCGGTCTTGGCGCAATGGCGGCAGCCGCCTGGACCAGTTCCTTCCCGCGCTACCGCGTCGGGCTTGGCGCGGTGCTGTTCGTCCTGTCGGACCTGCTGATCTTCGCCCATGTCGGGCCCTTGGCGCACAGCGTGCTGCCGGGGCTGCTGATCTGGCCGCTTTATTACTTCGGGCAGTTCCTGATCTGCACCGGGGTGATCGGCGAGCTCAGGAGCCGCGCCACACCGGACCCGGCGCTGCCGCAATAGTCGTGCGGTGCAGTTCGCGCCGGTGGCCTTCATAGCCGCCGGTCGCGCGGTGGAGGACCGAGCGGTTGTCCCACATCACCAGCATGCCCGGTTCCCAGCGCTGGGCGTAGACGAAGCGCTCGTCGCCCTGCCATTTCTGGAGGTCCATCAGCAGGGGAATCGCGGCTTCGTCCGCCATGCCTTCGATGGCGATGATATAGCCGAGCGTCGAATAGAGCCCGCGCCGCCCGGTTTCGGGATGGGCGGGAACCAGCGGATGGGTCTGGGTGGCGAAGGCCGCCTCGCTCGGGCGGATGTCCATCGACCGGCCCTTGTCGCGCACGCCATAGGCGCCGTCGGGGGCATAGGGCATGCGGGCGGAATGGACCGCGATCAGGTCGGCCAGCTGGGCCTGCCGATCCGGGGGCAGGGCCTCCCACGCCAAATGCTGGTTGGCGAACAGCGTGTCGCCGCCGTGCGGGGGAATGTCGACCGCCATCAGGCAGGTGCCGGAAGGCGGGCGCGCCTGGAATGACCAGTCGGCGTGCCAGTTCTCGGCAAACAGCGGCGATTGCTCATCCGCCTCGCGCCGGATCGCGGCGATGTGCTGGCGGCCCGGGATCGGGGCGAAGAACGGGTCCTCGCCAAACCCGCCGAAGGCCAGGGTGAAGCGTTCCAGATCGTCGTCGCCGATTCCCTGATCGGGGAAGGCAAGGACGTGGTGCTCCAGCCAGGCCGCACGGATCGCAGCGACGGTATCGGCATCGAGCGGCCTCGACAGGTCGACCCCGGTGACCCGTGCCCCGCACGATCCGCCCGAGGGTTCGACCCTTAGCGCCATCAGCCTTGCTCCGTCTCCGGCGGAGCGGCGGCCTCTGCCGCAGCTTCCGCCTCATCCTCGCCGCCATCTTCGGCCAGCCGGACCGCGCTGACAACATGTTCCTGGTCGGCGACGTTGAACAGCCGCACGCCCGCGCTGCCGCGCCCGATCACCCGCAGGCTTTCGAGCGGGAGGCGGATCAGCTTGGCCTGGTCGGTCACCAGCATCAGCTGGTCGGCCTGGACGGCGGGGAAGCTGGCGACCACCGGCCCGTTCCGGGCGATGTTGTCGATATTGGTAATGCCCTGGCCGCCGCGACCGGTGCGGCGATATTCATAGGCCGAGGACAGCTTGCCATAGCCGTTGGCGCAGACTGTAAGGATGAACTGCTCCTTCTCGGCCAGCTCGGCGAAGCGCTCGGGGCTCATCGCCGGGTCGCTGTCCTTCTCCGCCTTCCACGGGGCGTGGCGCAGGTAATCCTCGCGCTCGTCCTGGTCCTTCACGCCGACGCGGTGGAGGATCGACAGGCTGATCACCTCGTCATCGCCCTTCAGCGTCATGCCGCGCACGCCGGTGGAGGTGCGGCTGGTGAATTCGCGCACTTCGTCGCCGGCAAAGCGGATCGCCTTGCCCGAACGGGTGGCGAGCAGGACGTCGTCAGTCGGGTCGAGCAGGGCGACGCCGATCAGGCGGTCCGCGCTGTCCTCGTCAAAGCGCATCGCGAACTTGCCGTTGGAGGGCACGTTGGCGAAAGCGTCCATCGCGTTGCGGCGGACGTTGCCCTTGGCGGTGGCGAAGACGACCGAGAGCTTGCCCCATTCCGCCTCGTCCTCCGGAAGCGGCAGGACGGTCTGGATCGTCTCGTCCTTGTCGAGCGCGGGGAGCAGGTTGACGATCGGCCGGCCGCGCGTCGCCGGGCCGCCCTCGGGCAGGCGCCAGACTTTCAGGCGATAGACCTTGCCGGCGGTGGAGAAGAACAGCACCGGGTTATGGGTGGAGGTGACGAACATCGTCGTCACCACGTCTTCGTCCTTGGTCGCCATGCCGGCGCGGCCCTTGCCGCCGCGGTTCTGGGCGCGGAAGGTGGAGAGCGGGGTGCGCTTGATATAGCCGTCCATGGTGACGGTGACGACCATGTCGTCGCGCTCGATCAGGTCCTCGTCGTCGATCCCGTCCGCCGGAGCGGTGATCTGCGACAGGCGCGGCGTGGCATAGGCATCGCGCACCGCGACCAGTTCCTCGCGCATCACGCCGTAGAGCTTCACCCGGTCGGCGAGGATCGAGAGGTACTCCTCGATCGCGGCGGCCAGTTCCTTGAGCTCGTCGCCGATCTCGTCGCGGCCCAGCGCGGTCAGGCGGTGGAGGCGCAGGTCGAGGATCGCCTTCACCTGCACTTCGGACAGGCGATAGGTGCCGCCTTCCTGTTCGGCGCTGGGCTCGATCGCCTCGACCAGGCGGATGTAGGGGGCGATGTCGCCGATCGGCCATTCGCGGCGCAGCAGCGCCTCGCGCGCCGCCGCCGGGTTGGGGGCGCCGCGGATGATCCGCACCACCTCGTCAAGGTTGGTGACCGCGACCACCAGACCAAGCAGGATATGGGCGCGGTCGCGCGCCTTGTTCAGCTCGAACTTGGTGCGCCGCGTGATCACTTCCTCGCGGAAGGCGATGAAGCTGGCGATGATGTCGCGCAGGGTCAGCACTTCGGGGCGGCCGCCCCGGATCGCCAGCATGTTCGCCGGGAAACTCGACTGCGCCGGGGTGTTGCGCCACAGCTGGTTGAGCACGACTTCCGGCGTCGCGTCGCGCTTGAGGTCGATCACCACGCGTACGCCGAGGCGGCTCGATTCGTCGCGGATGTCCGAAATGCCTTCGATCCGCTTGTCCTTGGCGGCCTCGGCGATCTTTTCGACCAGCCCCGACTTGCCGACCTGGTAGGGGATCGAGGTGAGGACTATCGAGCGGCGGTCACCGCGTCCTTCCTCGATCTCGTGGCGGCAGCGCATGATGATCGAGCCGCGCCCGGTGTGATAGGCGCTGCGCGCGCCCGCAGTACCCAGGATCAGCGGCGCGGTGGGGAAGTCAGGCGCCGGGATGATCCCGATCAGTTCCTCGGTGGTGATCGCCGGGTTCTCGATCATGGCGAGGCAGCCGTCGATCACTTCGCCCAGGTTGTGCGGCGGGATGTTGGTGGCCATGCCCACCGCGATGCCGCCCGCGCCGTTGACCAGCAGGTTGGGGAAGCGCGCCGGCAGGACGGTCGGCTCCTGCCGCGAACCGTCATAGTTGTCGGTAAAGTCGACCGTGTCCTTGTCGAGATCGTCGAGCAGCGAATTGGCCACCTTGGCCAGCCGCGCCTCGGTATAACGCATCGAGGCCGGCGGATCGGGGTCCATCGAGCCGAAGTTGCCCTGGCCGTCGACCAGCGGCAGTCGCATCGACCAGTCCTGCGTCATGCGAGCCAACGCGTCATAGATCGCGGCGTCGCCGTGCGGGTGATAGTTGCCCATCACGTCGCCGACGATCTTGGCCGACTTGCGATAGGGCCGCCCGGCGACGAAGCCACCTTCCTGGCTGGCGAAAAGGATGCGGCGGTGGACCGGCTTCAGCCCGTCGCGCACGTCGGGCAGCGCGCGGGAGACGATCACGCTCATCGCGTAATCGAGGTAGCTGGTCTTCATCTCGTCGACGATGTCGACGCGCGGGAACTCGCCCAGAGGACCAGGGGTTACGGGGTTTTCGTCGGTATCGCTCACGCGCTGGTACAGCCGGTTGTTTATGGGACTACGAAAGTGCCCAAGGCCCTAGGCCAAGCAGCGCGCCAAGGCCACCCCAAGCCCTTCCGGGCGGGCATTTGCGCGCCGGTTTTCCACACCCTTAGGCCCGTTTGCACCCCCATGCTGAACGGCGAGGCGCAAGCGCATTCAATCGCGGTTCACCACTTGCTCTCTAGTGCGCTGGGCTGTTGCCAAACCGGCGGGTCCCCGCCTATGGCGAAGCAGAGGAAAATGCCCGTCCTACCGGTCCTGAAACCCGGAAAGGCGGCCCCCAAGGAGACGTAATGCCATGATCCGCAGCGTGCTTTTCACCCGTTCGGCGATTGGGCTCGCCCTGGCGCTCGGCCTTGCGGCCGGGGGCCTGGCCGCTCCCGCCGCGGCGAAGGACAAGCCGAAGGAAGCCGCCGCTCCCAAGTTCACGCCGTCGAAGGCCTATATCCCGGTCTACACCCAGGCGAAGAACGCGATCGACGCAGCGGGCAAGCGGGCCGACGTGATCGCTGCCAAGGCTGCCGTCACCAACGCCGAAAACGCCTATCGCGCCGCGCGCGGCAACGCCGCCCGCACTCAGGCCAAGGCCGGTTGGGACAGTGCGGTCGCCGCCCTGGGCAACTCCCTGTCGGCGGAAAAGGGCGCGGTCGACCAGGCCTTTGCCGCCAGCACCACCCCGGATGACAAGTTCTTTTCCGGCCAGCTGGCGCTCAACCTCGGCAACCTCGGTTCGGACAAGGCGATGCAGCGCCGCGGCCTGCAGGCGATGATCGACAGCGGCAAGCTCAGCCCGGCGGACGTTGGCAAGTACAACTTCTACATCGGCGGCCTGGCCTATGACATGAAGGACTATGCCGCGGCCCGCACCGCGTTCTCGTCCGCGATCGCCGGTGGCTACACCGAGAACGGGGTCGAGGCGCTGCTCGCCGACGCCTACATCAACGACAACCAGCCGGCCGAAGGCCTGCGCATCCTTCAGGCTGCCGTCAGCAAGCCCGGCGTGACCGCGCCGGAAGACTGGCTGCGCCGCGGCGTGGTGACCGCCTACAAGGCACGCCAGGCCGATTACGCCAGCAGCTTCTCCAGCCAGCTGGTCAATGCCTATCCCGGCACTGAAAACTGGGCGCTGGCCGTGTCGGTTGTGCGCGATCTCGGCAAGTTCCAGCAGCAGGAGCAGATCGATCTGCTGCGCCTGATGGAACGCACCAAGAGCTATTCGGAAGCGCGTGACTACATCGAATACGTCCAGTCGGCTGACCCGCGCCGCCTGCCGGGCGAAGCGCTGAAGATCCTCAACGCGGGCATCGCCTCGGGCAAGCTCGATCCCAAGGATCCCTTCGTGACCGACGCGAAGACGATGGCGACCGCGCGCATTCCGGCGGACAAGGCCTCGCTGGTCGGGCTCGAGCGTGACGCGCGCGCGGCCAATTCGACCGCGGCGACCGCGATGGCTGCGGGCGACGCCTACCTCAGCTATGACGAGGACGCGAAGGCCGCCGAAATGTACCAGATCGCACTCGGCAAGCCGGGCGTCGACGCGGCGCGCATTCTCACCCGCCTTGGCATCGCCCAGGCGGACCTCGGTCGCTATGCCGAAGCCCAGGCGACCTTCGCCAAGGTCGACGGTGTGCGCAAGCCGATTGCGGCGCTGTGGTCGGCCTATGCCGCCAGCAAGGCCAAGGCTGCTGCGGCTCCGGCCCAGTAAGCCATTACGGCGCAAACAGACGAAGGGCGGCGAGGGATCGCCGCCCTTTTCGTTTGCCCGGTTGGAATCGCGCTATTCGACTGCGTTAAACTCGCCGCTGGCTTCGTCCAGCATGTGCAGCACGCCGTCGGAAATCGCAAAGAAGGCGCCGGTCAGGCGCAGTTCGCCCGCACGTTCCTTTTGCCGGATGCAGGGGAAGGTGCGCAAGTTGGCCAGGCTGACGCGGACCCCGGCCTGCTCCATCGCGCGCTCGGCCACGCGGCCCGTGGTGCCGTGCTGCGCCACGACCGGTGCGCGCACCTCGTCAAGCAGGCCGATCCAGTCGGCAATGAAGCCGCCCTGGCCGGGCTCGGAGCCATGCATTTCCTGGGTCAGCGCGGCCTTGCACCCGCCGCACATGCCGTGGCCCATGACCACGATTTCCTTTACCTTGAGGAACTGCACCGCGAATTCCAGCGCCGCCGAAACGCCGTGGTGGCCGGGCGAAGTCTCGAACGGGGGGACCATCGCGGCGACGTTGCGGACCACGAAGATCTCACCCGGGTCGACGTCGAAGATCTGCGCGGGATCGACCCGGCTGTCCGAACAGGCGATGACCATCACGTCAGGCTCCTGGCCTTCCCGCAGGGTCGCCCAGCGTTCGCGGTTGGGAGCCCAGCCATTGGCGCGGAAACGGCGATAGCCGGCGATCAGGCGGTCGGAACCGGCGGGAGAATCCTGGGTCATGGCGGCGCTTTTGGCGATGCAATTTCCGGCTGGCAACCCCGCTTGCTTGCGCCTATCTGCGCTTCCATGACCGATCTTTCGACCGCTCCCAAGCCCGAACGCCAGCGCAAGCCTGACTGGATCCGGGTCAAGGCTCCGACAACAAAGGGTTATGGCGAAACCCGCGACCTGATGCGCACCCTGCGCCTCAACACGGTGTGCGAGGAAGCCGCCTGCCCGAACATCGGCGAATGCTGGACCAAGAAGCACGCGACCGTGATGATCCTGGGCGATACCTGCACCAGGGCCTGCGCGTTCTGCAACATCAAGACGGGCATGCCCAACCCGGTCGACCCGATGGAGCCGGAAAACGTGGCGGTTGCCGCCGCGAAGCTGGGGCTGGAGCACATCGTCATCACCTCGGTCGACCGCGACGACCTCCCGGACCGGGGCGCGGGCCAGTTCCTCAAGGTGATCGAGGCGCTGCGCCGCAACACCCCGGCCACCACGATCGAGATTCTGACCCCCGATTTCCGCGGGCTTATGCGCCAGTCGATCGAGGCGATCGTCGCTGCCGGGCCGGACGTGTTCAACCACAACCTGGAAACCGTCCCCCGGCTCTATCCCACGATCCGTCCCGGCGCGCGCTATTATGCATCGCTTCGGTTGCTGGAAGAAGTCAAGGCCCACAACCCGCTGATCTTCACCAAGTCCGGGATCATGCTGGGGCTGGGCGAAACCCGGCTGGAAGTGCACCAGGTGATGGACGACATGCGCTCGGCCGGAATCGATTTCCTGACCATGGGCCAGTACCTCCAGCCGACGCCGCGCCACGTGAAGGTAGAGGAATTCGTCACGCCCCAGGCCTTCAAGGCCTATGGCGCGGTGGCGCGGGCCAAGGGCTTCCTCCAGGTCGCCTCGACCCCGCTGACCCGCTCCAGCTATCACGCCGGCGAAGACTTCGCCCAGATGCGCGCCGCGCGCGAAGCGCAGCTCGCCAAGGGCCGCTGATGCCGGGGATCCGCGAAGTCCGGCGCCTGCCGTGGAGCGCGGAGCAGATGTACGATCTGGTCGCGGACGTCGGCCGCTATGCCGAATTCCTGCCCTGGGTGGTGGCAACCCGGGTGCGCAGCGACAGCGAAACCGAAATGGTCGCCGACATGCTGATCGGCTTCAACGCGCTGCGCGACAAGTTTACCTCGCGCGTGATCAAGACCCGGCCTTCGTCGATCAAGGTCCACTATGTCGACGGGCCGATGCGCGATCTCGACAACGAGTGGAAATTCCGTCCGCTGGACGACGGCGGCTGCGAGGTCGACTTCATGGTCGAATTCTCGTTCCGCAACGCCATGTTCGAACGGCTGGCGGGGCAGTACTTCGATCGGGGTTTCCGCAAGATGGTGACCGCGTTCGAAGAACGCGCGGAAAAGCTTTACGGCAGCAGCAGTTCGAGCGCGACCAGCGCGGCCTGATGCCGCACTTCGGCGCGGGTGGCGGCTGGCAGCAGGCGCTCTTCCGCCACGATTTCGTCCCCGCCGCGTACCGCGCGGGCGAACACCACCGTGCCGACCGGCTTCATCTCGCTGCCGCCGTCCGGTCCGGCGATCCCGCTGATCGAGACGGTCACGTCGGCACCGCTGCGCTTCAGCGCGCCCTGCGCCATTGCCCAGGCGCAGGCGATCGAAACCGCGCCGAACGTGTCAATGATATCCAGCGAAACGCCCAGCAACTCGTGCTTGGATTCGTTCGAATAGGTCACGAAGCCTCGGTCGAGCACGGCTGACGACCCGGCAATCTCGGTCAGTGCGGCGCTGACCAGCCCGCCGGTGCAGCTTTCCGCCACCGCGATCCGCCGACCCGCGGCCTTGTTCTCGGCCACCACGCGCGCGGCGAGGGCGGCAAGGTCTTCAGGAAGCAGGCTTTGCATGATCGGCTCGGTTCGTTCAGGCCGAGGGGCAGCTGGACAGCTTCTTGTCCTCGCGCGCCACCAGGTTGAGGATTTCAGCGAACATGTCGACCATGTTGGCGGCCGGCAGCGGCTCCAGCGTGGCGGTCAGCCGGTCGATGTCGGCGCAGTTCTCGGGCTTGACCTTGGGGGCCAGCTCGGCGGTGATCGCGGCTTCGATGAACGGGCGGATCACTTCGTCCGGCATCGCATCCAGCACCTTGGTTTCGGGGGCCTTGCCGCCGCCGAACTTCATGAAGGCCGCCTTGGCGTCGGGCCAGGCCTTGTCCTTGCCCTCGTTCAGCCGATCCAGCAGCGCGGGCGCGCGGCCGATCAGATAGGAATCGCCCGGCAGGTGCGCCTTGCAGGTGGTGATCGTCGAATCGAGCAGCGTCGGCAGGAAATAGGCGACCATGCCGCGCATTTCGCTGCGCGTGATGCAGCTCTTCGCGGCCTGGGCCTGCGCGGCCTGCAGCGGGATGATCGCGGCGAGCGCGGCGGTGGCGGCGATACGGACGAAGGAGCTGCGCATGAATCAGGTTCCCGATGGGTTGTTGTCCCGGTCTGTGCCGCGATTGCCGGGTAAAATCCAGCCTATAGCGCGACCAGCGTGGCCACGGCCTGCGCCGCGATCCCTTCGCCGCGCCCGGTCGCACCCAGTCGCTCGGTGGTGGTCGCCTTGACGCTGACGGCGGCCAGCGGCGCGCCCATGATTTCGGCGAGCCGCTCGCGCATGGCGGCGCGGTGCGGGCCGATCTTCGGCGCTTCGCAGACGATGGTCACGTCGACATTGCCGATAGCGTAGCCCGTCTCGCGCGCCAGATCGACCGCATGGGTGAGGAAACGGTCGGATGAGGCACCCTTCCAGCGCGGATCGCTGGGCGGGAAATGGCTGCCGATGTCGCCCGCGCCCACTGCGCCCAGGATCGCATCGACCAGCGCATGGATCGCGACATCGGCGTCGGAATGGCCGGCAAGGCCCCGGTCATGCTCGATCTTTACCCCGCACAGCCACAGTTCCTCGCCCGTGGCCAGACGGTGGACATCATAGCCGGTGCCGACCCGCATGGGCAGCACGGGCGCGGCGAAATCGCTCGCGAAGGTCAGTTTGTGCAGGGCTTCGTCTCCTTCGACGAGGGCAATGGCGAGGCCGGCCGCGCGCGCGACCTGCGCGTCGTCCCCGGCATCGGCCGCACCGTTCCACGCCCGGTGCGCGGCAAGGATATCGGCATAGCGGAAGGCCTGCGGGGTCTGCACCCGGCGCAGCTCCTCGCGCCGCGCCGGATCGCCCATCAGTGCGCCAGCGGCGCGGGTCAGGCTGTCGACCACCGGGAGGACCGGGATCGCGCCGGGCTGGCCCTCCAGCGCGCCGACCAGCCGCTCGATCACCGCGCGGGGCAGGACCGGACGCGCGGCATCGTGGATCAGGACGAGGTTCGGGGCATCGCCCGCCAACGCCTCCAGCGCGGCAAGCACCGATAGCTGGCGCGTCGCACCGCCGGTTACCAGCCGAACCCCGTCCAGTCCGGCAAGCGCCGCCCCTGCCACTTCCTCGGCACCTTCGGGGATCGCCACCACGACCGGTGAAACGCCCATCGCGACCAGCGCCTCGACCGAATGGCGCACCACAGGCTTGCCGCGCCAGGTGACGAACTGCTTGGGCAGCGGCTGGCCCGCGCGCAGCCCCGATCCGGCGGCGACAACCACGGCGGCGGTTCCGGCGGGGAGGGGGGCAGGGGCGTTCATACTGGGCAGGCGCCTTACCACTTGAGTCGGGGCAGGCAATTCCCTATGTGCTGCACAAATTTTAGGCACTCATACGCATGAACCCGCTTCCCACCCCGCCGCGGCTCGATCCGATCCAGGTCGGCCCGGTGCAGATCGACTGCCCCGTGATCCTGGCGCCGATGACCGGCGTGACCGACTTGCCGTTCCGCCGGCTCGTGCGGCGCTTTGGCTCAGGGCTGAACGTCACCGAGATGATCGCCAGCCCCGCCGCGATCCGCGAAACCCGCCAGTCGGTGCAGAAAGCCGCGTGGGACCCGATCGAGGAGCCGGTGTCGATGCAACTGGTCGGCTGCGATCCGGTCCAGATGGCGGAGGCCGCGAAGCTGTCGGAGGATCGCGGCGCGGCGATCATTGACATCAACATGGGCTGCCCGGTGCGCAAGATCGTCAATGGCGATGCCGGTTCGGCCCTGATGCGCGACCTCCCGCTCGCCACCCGGCTGATCGAGGCGACGGTCAAGGCGGTCAAGGTGCCGGTGACGGTCAAGATGCGGATGGGCTGGTGCCATGACAGCCTCAATGCGCCCGAGCTTGCGCGGATCGCCGAGGATCTGGGCGCGAAACTGGTCACCGTCCACGGGCGCACGCGTAACCAACTCTACAAGGGCAGCGCCGACTGGAGCTTCGTCCGCAAGGTCAAGGAAGCGGTCTCGATTCCGGTGATCGTCAATGGTGACATCTGCTCGATCGAAGATAGCGCCAAGGCGCTGGAACAATCAGGCGCGGACGGTCTGATGATCGGGCGCGGGGCCTATGGCCGGCCCTGGCTGCTGGCGCAGGTAATGCACTGGCTTCGCACCGGCGAGGACCTGGCCGATCCGGCGCTGGACCAACAGCTGGAGCTGATCCTGGAACACTACCAGTGGATGCTGGACCTCTATGGCCGTGAAACAGGGGTGCGCATGGCCCGGAAGCATCTGGGCTGGTACACGCGCGGGCTGCCGGGATCGGCGAGTTTCCGCAACATGGTCAACTTCGTCGACGATGCGGACGAGGTGATGCGCCGCCTTTCGGAATTCTACGACCCGTTCCTCCAGCGCCAGGCGGCGTGATGAGCGAGGCCCAGCGCCAGCTGGCCAGCCTGCCCCATGCGGTGCTGCTACTGGCGCCGGGGCAGCGGCTGGCGGCAGCCAACCCGGCGGCGGAACAGTTCCTGGGGCAGAGCTTTCGCCGCCTTGAGCAACGTGAACTGGGCACGCTGCTGCGCTTTACCGAGGATCGTCTGGCCCAGCGGCTGAGCGAAACCGATGCCCATGTCTCGGCCCGCGCCACCTGCGTCACCGTGATCGGCCAGCGCGAGCGCAAGGTCGACGTCACTGTCGCCCCGGTGATCGACCGGCCCGGATGGCAGGTGCTGACGCTGCACGACAGCGGCGGCGCGGAAGCGGCGGCAGACAGCGCCGCGGGCGAAGACACCGTGCTGCGTGCGCCGGAGGTGCTGGCGCACGAGATCAAGAACCCGCTCGCCGGTATTCGCGGCGCGGCGCAGCTGCTGGGCCGCAAGCTGGAGGGCGGCGACCTGGCGCTCACCACCCTGATTGCGGACGAGGTCGACCGCATCGCCAAGCTGATCGATCAGATGCAGACCCTGTCGCGCCGCACGCCGCAGGAACTTGCCCCCTGCAACCTCCACGAGGCCGTCCGCCGCGCCCGCGCGGTGATCGAGGCCGGGGGCAAGGCCCCGCCGATCACCGAGGAATTCGATCCCTCGCTTCCACCGGTCATGGGCAACGCCGGGGCGCTGGTGCAGGTGCTGATCAACCTCATCGCCAACGCCGCCGATGCCTCTGCCGGAGTCGCCAATCCCCGGATCGTCGTGCGCACCCGCTTTGCCAGCGGGCTCCAGCTGCACCGGGGCGCGGATGGCAGGCCGGTGCGCCTGCCGATCGAGCTCAGGGTCAGCGACAATGGTCCCGGCGTCGATCCGGCGATGCGCGATCACGTGTTCGAACCCTTTGTCACCACCAAGAAGAGCGGGCAGGGACTGGGCCTTGCTCTCGTGCGGCGGCTGGTGCGCGACATGAACGGGCGGATCGGCCACGACCGCGACGAGGCGGGCGGCTGGACCCATTTCCGCCTGCACCTGCCGCTCGCCGACGAGCGGCGCAAGAACCTGCGCGAGGATCGGGCATGAGCGTCCTGCTGGTCGAAGACGACGAATCGATCGCCATCGTCATCACCGCCGCGCTGGAGGCGGAGGGCTTTTCCGTCACCCGCTGCGACAGCGTGGCCGAACGCGACCGGTTGCTGGCGCGGGAGAGGTTCTCCGCGCTGGTCACCGACGTGATCCTGACCGACGGCGACGGGATCGAAACGCTGGGCCGGGTGCGCGATGCCGCGCCCGACATGCCGGTGATCATCCTTTCGGCGCAGAACACGCTCGATACCGCAGTGCGCGCCAGCGATACTGGGGCCTTCGAGTACTTCCCAAAGCCGTTCGACATCGACGAGCTGGCCCGCACCGTCCGGCAAGCAGTCGGCGCGGCCAAGGCCCGCGGCGGGGAAGGGGAGGAGGCTCCCGTCGCCGGGCTGCCGCTGGTTGGTCGCTCCGCGCCGATGCAGGCCGTCTACCGCATGATCACGCGCGTGCTGCGCAATGACCTTACGGTTCTTGTCCTGGGCGAAAGCGGCACCGGCAAGGAACTGGTGGCCGAGGCGATCCACCAGCTGGGTCACCGCAAGGACGGGCCGTTTGTCGCGGTCAACACCGCCGCGATCCCTGCCGAGCTGATCGAAAGCGAGCTGTTCGGGCATGAGAAAGGAGCCTTCACTGGCGCGGTCGCCCGCCACATCGGCAAGTTCGAGCAGGCCAATGGCGGTACCCTGTTCCTCGACGAAATCGGCGACATGCCGATGCAGGCGCAGACCCGCCTGCTGCGCGCGCTGCAATCGGGCCGGATCCGCCGCGTCGGTGGGCGCGAGGAAGTAGCTGTCGACGTGCGGATCATCGCCGCGACCAACCGCGATCTGGAACCGATGATCGCGGCGGGCACCTTCCGCGAAGACCTCTACTACCGGCTCAACGTCGTGCCGATCCTGTTGCCACCCCTGCGCGAGCGGACCGACGACATTCCGGCACTGGCCCGCCACTTCCTGCACCAGGCCATGCAGGAGGGGCTGCCGCGCCATCAGCTGACCGACGATGCCGCCGCGCTGCTGGCCCGCCAGCCATGGCGCGGCAATGTGCGCGAGCTGCGCAACTTCATCTACCGCCTGGCCCTGCTCGCCCGCGAGGAGCGGATCGACAGCGGGACACTCGCCCCGCTGCTGACCCAGGCCGCGCGCGCTGAAGGGGAAGGGGACCGACCCCGCAACCTCGGCGAAGCGGTGGTCGACTGGCTGGAGCGCAACCGCCCGGCGCCGGGCCGCGTCTATGACGAGGCGCTCGCCGCCTTCGAACGCCCGCTGTTCATCGAGGCGCTG
Organism: Novosphingobium sp.; assembly: GCA_041912655.1. Classification (GTDB taxonomy): domain Bacteria; phylum Pseudomonadota; class Alphaproteobacteria; order Sphingomonadales; family Sphingomonadaceae; genus Novosphingobium. The sequence continues at coordinate 21,116 of JAYRMP010000021.1, forward strand.
CGCCAGACCGGCGGCAACCAGCTGCGCGCGGCGCAATTGCTGGGCATCAACCGCAACACGCTGCGCAAGCGGCTGAGCGAGCTGGAAATCGATCCGGTCGAATTGCAGCGCGTCTAGACGTCAGCGGGCAGCGGAAACCCCTTGCAACATTGCAACAGTAGTGTTGTAACCGCGCAACGATGGATGCAGCGAGCAAGAGAGGCTGGCCCCGCTGGTGGCGACGCGTTCAGCTCGCCGCGCGCCGGGCCAATTTCTTTGCGATCATGGAGATCGGCTCGGTCGTCTGCTTCCTCGCGATGACCCTGATCACCTGGTACGCAGTCACCGCGCAGTCCCAGCGCGGGCAACTGCTGCCCACCGATCTTACCGCGACCCTGCTGGTTGGCACGCTGGTGCCGGCGATGGCGATCCTCGTCCTGCTGGGGCGGCGGCTCGCGTTGCAACGCGCGGCGGAGCATGCAGGCGGGGGCGGGCAGCTTCACGTCCGGCTGGTGTTCTTCTTCTCGCTGATCTCGGCGATTCCGACGCTGCTGGTGGTGATCTTCGCCTCGTGGCTGTTCCAGTACGGCGTCGAGTTCTGGTTCTCGGATTCCTCGCGCGGGCTGCTTGAAAACTCCAACAAGCTGGCGCGCGGCTATTACGAGCAGACCCAGCGCGACATGGAATACGAATCGCTCGCGATGGCGGGCGACCTGCGCGAGGTGCTGGGCCAGGTCCCGATCAACGATCCGCAGTTCAAGGAATTCTACGCCTACCAGATCCTCCACCGCAAACTGAACGATTCCGCGATCCTCCAGCGTGGCACCAATGGTTCGCTGTCCACCGCCGTCCTGTCCGATCCCGACAAGGGCGAGGTGACAGACCGGATCGCCCCGCAGGACATGCGCCGGCTCGACAGCGGGGAGCAGATGGTGGTGCGCGCCAGCGCCGACCGGATCGAGGCGATCACCCCGATCGACCGGCGCGCAGGGATATACCTGTTCACCACCCGGCGATCGGACCTGCTGGCCTTCAGCATGGGGCAGCGCGCGGAGAACATCGTGCGCGCCTATGACGTGCTGACCAAGCGCGCGCGCAGCCTGCAATTGCAGATCAACGTCGCGCTGTTCGCGGCCAGCCTGGCCCTCGTCGGTCTGTCGATCTGGTTCGCGCTGCGCTTTGCCGACCGGCAGGTGAAACCGCTCTACGATCTGGTCGATGCGGCGAGGCAGGTGGGTTCTGGCAACTTCTCGATGCGGGTCGAGGGGCGCACCGGGGCGGACGAGATCGGCCTGCTCAACCGCGCCTTCAACCGCATGACCCAGCAGCTCGAAAAGCAGACCCAGGCGCTGGTCGGCGCGAACCAGCAGCTTGGCGAGCGCCGCGCCTTCATCGAGGCGGTACTCGAATCGGTGACCGCCGGGATCATCTCGACCAATCTCGCAGGCGAAGTCCTGCTGATGAACAGCTCCGCGCAGAAGCTGCTGCTCGATCGCGGGGCGGAGCCGCCCATCGGAGTGCGCCTGTCGGAAATCGCCCCGCAGATTGCGGCGCTGGCCGAAGGCGGGCAGCAGGGCGGGATCGTGCAATATGCCAAGGGCAGCGAGCTGCTCACTCTGGCGGTCAAGGCAACGCGCGGGCAGGCGGGCGACGTCATCACTTTCGAGGACATCACCCGCCAGCTGATCGACCAGCGCCAGGCCGCCTGGTCCGACGTCGCCCGGCGTATCGCGCACGAGATCAAGAACCCATTGACCCCGATCCAGCTGGCGACCGAGCGGCTAAAGCGGCGCTACACCAAGCTGATCACCGCCGACACCGAACTGTTCGAGGAACTGACCGGTACGATCATCCGCCAGGTCGGCGACCTCAGACGGATGGTCGACGAGTTTTCCTCGTTCGCGCGGCTGCCCAAGCCCGTGTTCCGCCGCGAAGACCCGGTCGATCTCGCCCGGCAGGCGCTGTTTCTCCAGGAAGTCGCGCGCCCGGACATCAACTTTGCTTTCGATGCGGATGAAGATGTGGGGGCAATCGCCTGCGACCGCCATCAGTTCGGCCAGGCCATGACCAATGTCCTCAAGAACGCGGTGGAAGCGATCGAATCGCGCCAGAAGAACGCCGGGGCCGACTACCGCGGGCGGATCGCGGTGACGCTGCGCATGGCCGGCGAGGCGCTGGAAGTGCGCGTGGCCGATAATGGCGTCGGTCTGCCGCAGGACCGGGAGCGGATCGTCGAACCCTATGTCACCACGCGCGAGAAGGGCACCGGGCTTGGCCTCGCCATCGTCAACAAGATCGTCGAGGAGCATGGGGGCGAAATGACCTTCAACCCCGGCGACCTTGAAGGAACCGTCGTAACCATGCGCTTCGCGCGCGATCCGCTGGCCAGCCAGCGGACCAGCGAAGCGGCGCAGTAATGCAGAATATGCAGTGAAGGTGGATTGAATGGCGCTCGATATCCTGATCGTCGACGACGAACGCGACATCCGCGAACTGGTCGCTGGCGTGCTGAGCGACGAAGGCTATGAATGCCGCACCGCCGGGGACAGCACCACGGCGCTGGAGATGATCGACCAGCGCCGCCCCAGCCTGGTCCTGCTCGACGTCTGGCTCCACGGCAGCCCGATGGACGGGCTCGAAGTGCTCGACGCGATCAAGAGCCGCGAGCCGGAACTGCCGGTGATCATCTTTTCCGGCCACGGCAATATCGACACGGCCGTTTCGGCCATCGGACGCGGCGCGATGGACTTCATCGAGAAACCGTTCGAGGCCGAGCGCCTGCTGCTGCTGGTCGCCCGCGCGACCGAGACCGAGCGGCTGCGGCGCGAGAATGCCCGGCTGCGCGAAGGCTTCGTCACGGCGGACGAGTTCACCGGCAATTCGAGCGCGATCAACCAGGTCCGCGCGACGCTGAAGCGCGTGTCCAACACCGGCAGCCGCCTGCTGATCAGCGGCCCCGCCGGGGCGGGCAAGGAAGTGGCTGCGCGCCTGCTCCACAGCTGGAGCCCGCGCGGCACCAACGCCTTCGTCACGGTCAATTCGGCGCGGATCACGCCGGAGCGCTTCGAGCAGGAGCTGTTCGGCGAGGAAGCGGGCGGCAAGCTGGTCCGCGCGGGGCTGCTCGAACTGGCCGACGGCGGCACGCTTTACCTCGACGAAGTGGCGGACATGCCGCTGTCCACCCAGGCCCGAATCCTGCGGGTGCTGACCGAACAGGCCTTCGTCCGCGTTGGCGGGCACCGTCAGATCCGCGTCGATGTGCGGGTGGTATCCTCCACCGCGCGTGACCTCGAGCGCGAGATTGCCGAGCGCCGGTTCCGTGAGGACCTGTTCTACCGGCTCAACGTCGTTCCGGTTGCGATCCCCTCGCTGGCCGAGCGCCGCGAAGACATTCCGGCGCTGGTCGACCATTTCTTCGCCCGTTTCGCCGCCGATCAGGGGGTGGCCCCGCCGGAAGTCTCGATGGAGGCGATGGCGGCGCTGCAAAGCTATGAATGGCCCGGCAACGTGCGCCAGCTGCGCAACGTGGTCGAACGCACGATCATCCTTACCCCGCGCGAGCGGCTGGGGCGGATCGATGCCGACATGCTCCCCTCCGAAGTGCTTAGCGGACGGATCAGCGGCGATGGCTCGCTGCCCTCATTGATGGGGGTGCCGCTGCGCGAAGCGCGCGAGAATTTCGAGCGCGAGTACCTGCGGGTGCAGATTCGCCGCTTCTCCGGAAACATTTCCCGCACCGCGGCGTTCATCGGCATGGAAAGATCGGCGCTCCACCGCAAGCTCAAGCTGCTGGGCATGGCCGGTGGCCGGGATGACGAGGAGACGGTCGAGACTGCCGATTGAAAACTGGCGAGTAACAATCGGGCGAATGACAACCTGACTGACAAGCCGGTTTACCTCACCCGGCGTTCAGGGTAATGCTGCAAAGCAACAAGCGGGCGGTTCGTGGCTTTGGTCACGGTCCGGCCAGAATGCGGACCATCATCATGGCCGCCAACAAGAAGGAGAAGTTCATGTCCTCACGCACGCTCAGCGCCCGTCCCCGGCCGCCCAAGCCGGAGCCCGATCCCGCTGAGATCGCCCCGCCGCCCGTCACCGCCGGAACCTCGGCCGGGAAGGGACAGAACCTCCAGGACCAGTTCCTCAACCTGCTGCGCAAGAACAAGATTCCCGTCACCATGTTCCTGGTGAAGGGCGTGAAGCTGCAGGGCATCGTTACCTGGTTCGACAATTTCTCGATCCTCCTGCGCCGGGATGGACAGTCGCAGCTGGTTTACAAGCATGCCGTGTCCACGATCATGCCCAGCGTCCCGATCGATGCGCGCCAGTTCGGCAGCGCGGTGGAGAACGGCAAGAAGGTGCGGCTGCTGCAGGACGTGTTCCTCTCCAGCGTGCGCGCCGCCGAGGTGCAGGTCACCATGTTCCTGGTCAACGGCGTGATGCTGCAGGGCCGGGTCGCGGCCTATGACCTGTTCTGCATGCTGCTGGAGCGCGAAGGCTATGTCCAGCTGGCCTACAAGCATGCGGTCTCAACGATCCAGCCGATCACCCCGGTCGACCTGACCGGCGGTGAATTCGACGACGAAGGCGAAGAAGACTGAGCTTTCTCGAAGACAGCCGCGAAGACGTCGCCCGCGGCGCGCGGACCGTGGTCGTGTACCCCGAATTCCGGGGCAGGGGCGCCCCCCAGCACGACAGCGCCGCGCGGATCGAGGAGGCCAAGGGCCTTGCGCTCGCGATCGGGCTGGTGGTGGTCGATGCCATGGTCATCCCGATCCGCGAGGCGCGGGCCGGAACCCTGTTTGGCGAAGGCCAGATCCAGAACATCGATATTGCCTGCAACCAGGGCGATGCCGAACTGGTAATCGTCGACGGCTCGCTCACCGCGATCCAGCAGCGCAACCTTGAAGACAAGCTCAAGCGCAAGGTCATCGACCGCACCGGGCTGATCCTCGAGATCTTCGGCGAGCGCGCGGCGACTGCCGAAGGGCGGCTTCAGGTGGAACTCGCCCACCTCGATTACCAGGCCGGGCGGCTGGTGCGCAGCTGGACTCACCTGGAACGCCAGCGCGGCGGCTTCGGCTTCCTTGGCGGTCCCGGCGAAACGCAGATCGAGGCCGACCGCCGGATGATCCGCGACCGCATGGCCCGCCTGCGCCGCGAATTGGAACAGGTCCGCCGCACCCGCGGCCTCCACCGCAGCCGCCGTGAAAAGGCGCCCTGGCCGGTGATCGCGCTGGTCGGCTATACCAACGCCGGCAAGTCCACGCTGTTCAACCGCCTCACCGGGGCGGGTGTGATGGCCGAGGACCTGCTGTTCGCCACGCTCGACCCGACCATGCGGCGCATCCGCCTGCCCGGCGTCGACAAGGCGATCCTGTCCGATACCGTGGGGTTCATTTCCGACCTGCCGACCCAGCTGGTTGCCGCCTTCCGCGCCACGCTGGAGGAAGTGACCGCCGCCGACGTTATCGTCCACGTCCGCGACATCGCCAATCCCGACACTACCGCCCAGAAGGGCCAGGTGATGGAGGTGCTGGAGGAACTGGGGCTGGTCGAGGAAGATGGCGGCGCTCCCAAGGTGCCGATCGTCGAGGCATGGAACAAGTGGGACCTGCTCGATCCCGAGCGCGCCGCCGACCTGCGTGACCGGATCGCGGCGCGCGGCGAGGAAGTTATCGTCCCGGTTTCCGCCCTGACCGGGGAGGGCTGCGAGGCCCTGCTCGAGGCTGTGAGCAAGCTGCTGACCTCCGGCGCGCGCCAGCACAGTTTCGTCCTGCCGCTCTCCGACGGCCAGCGCATCGCCTGGCTCCATGCCCACGGCGAGGTGACGGGCGAGGAAGACGCCGGCGAGGACGAGCGCGGCCCGCTGCGCCGGATCGAGGTCCGGCTCGACCCGCGCGAGCTAGGCCGCTTTACCCGCCTCTGACCGCTTGACCGCCTGCCACAGGTCCTCCTGCGCCTCCAGATCGAGCGCGGCGAAATCCTGCCCGCGCGCGGTGGCCAGCGCTTCCATGCCGCGATAGCGCCGCTCGAACTTGGCATTGGCGGCGCGCAGGGCATCCTCTGCGCCGACTCCGTAAGCGCGGACCAGGTTGACCGCCGCGAACAGCAGGTCGCCCGCTTCCTCGGCGCGCTCTTCCTCGGTCGCGGCATTGGCAAGTTCGACCATTTCCTCGCTCAGCTTGTCAGCGGGGCCTTCGGTGTTGCCCCAGTCGAACCCCTGCCGCGCGGCGCGCTTTTGCAGCTTTTCGGCGCGGAGCAGGGCGGGAAGAGCCAGCGCCACCCCGTCAAGCGCGCTGGTTGCCCCCTTAGCGGCGCGCTCGCTCGCCTTGGCGCCTTCCCAGCGATCCTCGCGCGACTGGCCGAGATCGGGGGCATCGCCAAACACGTGGGGATGGCGCGCCTCCATCTTGGCAGAAATCGCCTCGGCCACGGCGGAAAAGTCGAACAGCCCAGCCTCTTCCGCCATGCGCGCATGGAACACCACCTGGAGCAGCAGGTCGCCCAGTTCCTCCTTCAGCGCCGCCATGTCTTCACGCGCGATGGCGTCGGCGACCTCGTAGGCTTCCTCGATGGTGTAGGGCGCGATCGTCGCAAAGGTCTGGGCGACGTCCCAATCGCAGCCGCGCTGTGGATCGCGCAGGCGGGCCATGATCGAAAGCAGGCGGTCGAGCGAGGAATTGTGCGGCATGACGTCACAGACAAGCCCCACGCGATTCGCGCAAGGCGTCTGTTGTGGGCCGTCCCCGGGCGCGATAGGCTGCGGCTCACAATCCTATCGAAGGCCCGCCCCATGGCATCGCTGCGCCCCGTCTCCAGCTTCGACACGCACGAGGTGTTTAACCAGCCCCCGCCGCTGGAAGACGTGAACCTGTTCACCAGCGATTGCGCGCTGGCCGAAGGTGTCCGCCACGCCGGAGGGGAGGGGCACCACCAGCGCCTTGCCGCCATGGGCGCGCGCGCCGGATCGCAGGAAGTCCAGGGCTGGGGGGTAGAGGCCAACCGGGTTCTCCCGGTGCTCGAAACCCACGACCGCTTCGGACGGCGGATCGACGAAGTGACCTTCCACCCCGCCTATCACCAGCTGATGGACCTGGGCCTGTCCAGCGGGATCGCCAGCCTCGTCTGGCAGGGGGAGGGGGCGGGGCATCTGGCCCACACCGCACTGATGCTGCTGCTCAGCCAGGCCGATTCCGGCACCAGCTGCCCGATGACCATGACCTATGCCGCCGTGCCCGCGCTGCGCGCGGAGCCGCGCGTGGCGGAGGAATGGGTGCCGCGCATCACTGCCGGCGCCTATGATCCGGCCTGCCGTCCTGCCGCCGAAAAGGCGGGGGTGACTATTGGCATGGCGATGACCGAGAAGCAGGGCGGATCGGACGTGCGCGCCAACTCCACCCGCGCCGAACCTGCCGGGGACGAGGGCTGGTACCGGCTCTACGGCCACAAGTGGTTCTGCTCCGCGCCGATGTGCGATGCCTTCCTGACGCTGGCCTATGCAGAGGGCGGGCTGAGCTGCTTCCTTGTCCCGCGCTGGCTGCCGGGGGGTGAGCGCAACGCCGGTTTCCGGGTGATGCGGCTGAAGGACAAGCTGGGCGACAAGTCCAACGCCTCGTCCGAGATCGAGTATCACGGCGCGCTCGGCCAGCGGCTCGGGCCGGAAGGGCGCGGGGTGGCGACGATCATCCAGATGGTCCAGCACACCCGGCTCGACTGCGTCACCGGTTCCACCGCGCAGATGCGCTTCGCGCTGGCCAATGCGCTGTGGCACACCGCGCACCGTTCGGCCTTCCAGAAGCGACTGGTCGATCAACCCGCGATGGCCGCCGTGCTGGCCGACCTGGCGCTTGAAAGCGAAGCAGCCACCACCACCGCGCTGCGACTGGCTCAGGCATTCGACCAGAACGATCCCCTGGCGCGGCTGCTGACGCCGATCGCCAAGTACTGGGTGTGCAAGCGCGCGCCGGGCATGATCTACGAAGCGATGGAAGCCCACGGCGGCGTCGGCTACGTCGAGAACGGTCCGATGCCGCGCCTGTTCCGCCAGTCGCCGCTCAATGCGATCTGGGAAGGATCGGGCAATGTCATCGCGCTCGACGTGCTGCGTGCCGTTGCGCGCGAGCCTGAAAGCGTCGAGGCGCTGCAGGCGTTCCTGCTGGCGCAGCGCGGCCGGAATTCGGCCTACGATCGTTTCGTTGCCGGGATCGACCTCAGCCGCGCGCGCGAAGGCACGGCGCGGCTGCTAGTTGAACAGGCTGCGCTCGCGGCTCAGGCCGCGATCCTGCTGGCTTGGGAAAGTCCGCTAGCCGAAGCGTTCTGCGCTCTGCGGTTGAGGAATCGCGGAATGGCCTACGGCGCGTTCGATGCGCAGATCGATTGCTCCGCGATCATTGCCCGCGCGATGCCTCAGGTGTGATGGGGGAGACGTCTGCCGCTGCGGCGTATGGTCATGCTTGTCAGATTGATAATATATATTATGTTAAATGAATGAGCGGATAGGGTGGAGGGCGGAGCCCCTCTCAGATAGCGAAACGTTCGATCACGACCGCAAGGACAACAAAGATTGTCAGCCAGATCGCGGCCATCTTGAGCTTCTGGCGGCGTCCATGACCGGCATCGTTCGCGCTCGCGCGGAACGCGAACCAGTTCATCGCAAGGCAGGCAATCAGGAGGAACGCATAGATCGGCGTGTCCCAAGCAATCACGCGGTCAGCTCCAAACCGTCATAACCGACGTGGACGTGTGCCGGGACTTCGCCGCACAGCGTCTGGTAATCCATGCTCTTGTCGAGATGCGTCAGCACGGCCTGCTTGGCCCGAACGGCCTCGATCAGTTCGAGTGCCATGCCCAGGTGCGAGTGGGTCGGATGGGGTTCGCGGCGCAGGCAATCGACCGCGAGAATGTCCACGCCTGTCATCAGGTCGACGATTTCCCGGGTGATCGCGCTGAAATCAACAGCATAGCCGATGGATTTGCCATCCGCGTCGAAGCGGTAGGCGGTGCTTTGTGCCGGCCCGTGCGGCATCTGGCAATTGGCCACCCCGAAGCCTGCGCACATCCGCAGCCGATCGAGGTTTTCCAGGTTCATGATCGTCGGATAGCCATGCTGCCCGGCAAAGACATAGGAGAACCGCTGGCGCAGCCGCCGCGCGGTTTCTTCTGCCGCATAGGCCGGGATCGGTCCGGCCCGGCCATAGCGGAAGGCGCGAAGGTCATCGATGCCGTGGGCGTGATCGGCGTGGTCGTGGGTCCAGAACACGGCGTCGATCCGGTCGATCCCGTTGTCCAGAAACTGGTTGCGGAGATCAGGCGAAGTGTCGACCAGCAAACGGTTTCCTTCATCGCTTTCGACAATGATCGAAACCCGGCTGCGACGATTGCGCGGCTCCGCCGGATCGCACAGGCCCCAGTCATTCCCGATCCGGGGCACACCCGTGGAGGTGCCGCAACCGAGGACTTTCAGCTTCATCGCCCGGCCTTGGTAAACAGCGCGAAGAAATTGCGCGTGGTCGCTTCGGCCAGCGCCTCGGGCGTGGTGCCGCGCAGCTGGGCGACGAAGCGCGCGGTGTCCGCCGTGAACGCTGGCTCGCATACCCGGCCGCGATGCGGGATTGGCGCGAGGAACGGCGCGTCGGTTTCGACCAGCAGCCGGTCTTCTGGCAATTCAGCAGCTATCGACTGCAAGTCCTTGGCATTCTTGAATGTCACGATCCCCGACAGGGAAATCGTCAGCCCGAGATCGAGCATCTTGCGGCCAAAATCAGCCGAAGCGGTGAAGCAATGGATCAGCGCCGGAAAGGCCCCCTGCTCCATCTCCTCGGTCAGGATTGCCGCCGTGTCCTCTTCCGCGTCGCGGGTGTGGACGATCAGCGGCAGGCCGGTTGTACGCGACACGGCAATATGGCGGCGCAGCAGCGCTTGCTGGGTCGCGCGGTCGGAATGGTCGTAATAGTAATCGAGCCCGGTTTCACCGATGGCAATCACCTTGGGGTGCGCGGCGGCCTCCAGCAGCGCGGCCTCGCCCATGTCGGCATGGGCATCGGCCTCGTGCGGGTGGATCCCGACGCTGGCCCAGACATCCGCCTCCCGCTCTGCCGTGGCGATCACCTGTCCCCATTCGCGCTGGCGGGTCGAGATCGAGAGGAAGCCCCCCACCCCGGCCTCGCGGGCCCGCGCCAGCACGGCCTGCTGATCCTCGACCAGGCCCTTGTATTCCAGGTGACAGTGCGAATCGATCAGCATCAGGCCGCGTCTTCCGTCGGCAGTTCAAGGCGTGGGAACACGCCAACCGGCTGAGCAAGGGTAAAGCCGCTGGCGACCAGTCGCTGGTACCATGTCTGATCGCGCAGGTCCGCATAACTGCGTTCGGTTGCCGGAATGCCCATCTGGTCAAGCAGGCGATCTGCCGAACCCGGTACGACCGGACGGATCGCGATGCCGAGGTTACGCACCGCGACGAACAGGGTCAGCAGGACGGCTCGCATCCGCTGCGGATCGGTTTTGCGCAGGGTCCAGGGGGCTTGCTCATCGACGTACTGGTTGCAGGCGAAGACCGCGCGCATCCAGCTTTCGATACCGCCCGAAAAATCGAACTCGGCAAAGGCTTGCGGCAGATCGATGCTGCAGGCCTGGTCGACCTGTTGGAGCAGCGCGCGGTCGACGTCCTCGACCCCAAATTCGTCCAGACTGCCTTCCAGGTTCTTGAAGATCATCGACAGCACGCGCTGGGCGAGATTGCCGAAGCTGTTGGCCAGTTCCGCGTTCGAACGGGTTACGATGGCTTCCGGCGAATACGACCCGTCCTGCCCAAAAGCGACTTCGCGCATCAGGAAATAGCGCAGCGGATCGACCCCGAACTGCCCGGCCAGCGCCATCGGATCGGTGACGTTGCCCAGCGACTTCGATTCCTTCTGCCCGCGGTTGAGCAGGAAGCCGTGGCTGAACACGTGGCGCGGCACCGGCAAGCCGGCGCTCATCAGGAAGGCCGGCCAGTAGACGGTGTGGAAGCGGGTGATGTCCTTGCCGATCAGGTGGAGGTTTGCCGGCCAATATTTTGCAAAGTCGCCGGATTCATCCGGGAACCCGAGCCCGGTAATGTAGTTCGTCAGGGCATCGACCCAGACGTACATCACGTGGTTCTCACTGGCCGGCACCTTGACGCCCCAGTCGAAGCTGGTGCGCGAAACCGACAGATCGCGCAGTCCGCCTTCGACGAAGCGCATGATCTCGTTCCTGCGGCTGTCCGGGCGGATGAAATCGCCCTCCCCTGCGGCATAGAGATCGAGCAGCGGCTGCTGGTATTTCGATAGGCGGAAGAACCAGCTTTCCTCGACGGTCCATTCCACCGGGGTGCCTTGGGGCGAAAGCTTTTCGCCCCCTTCCCCGGCAACCAGTTCGCTCTCGTCGTAATAGGCCTCGTCGCGGACCGAGTACCAGCCCTCGTAGCGGTCGAGGTATAGATCGCCATTGGCCTCCATCCGCCGCCACAGTTCCTGGACCGAGGCATGGTGGCGCGGTTCGGTGGTGCGCAGGAAAACGTCATAAGAGACATGTAGTCCATCGCACATATCGATGAAATGCTGCGACATTTCCGCAGCAAGCTGCGCCGGAGAAATCCCCAGGTCGCGCGCCTTCTGGGCCATCTTCAGGCCGTGTTCGTCAGTCCCGGTCTGGAACCGCACGTCGCGGCCCATCTGCCGCTGGAAGCGGGCGATGACGTCGGCGGCGATCGCCTCATAGGCATGGCCGATGTGCGGCTTGCCGTTGGGGTAGCTGATCGCGGTGGTCAGGTAATAGGGATCGCCCATGGCTGGCGCGGCATCTTTCTGTGACTTCAGGAAGCCGCTTCTCTAGGCATGGCGAGGGATGCCAGCAAGGCCCCGATTTCCATGGCGACCAGCGCGGGATCGAAGTTGTAGGTCGGCAGTTGCCCGCCAAGCCGCACCAGTTCGCCGTGGACGGCGATGACCCGCTCCTGCCGCGCCGGGCTGCCGTGCGGCAATTCGGCGGCGACCATGGCCCGGGCAAGGTCGGCGGCGGCTTGCTGGCGCGCGCGATCCGGGCGGGCGCCGATGGCATCGGCCAGTGCGCCGCGCAGCTCGAACTGATCGTCGCCTTCGCGGATCAGGCGGAGCATCGCCTGGTGCAGCTTGCCGAGGTCCTGCTCGACAAAGCGCAGCGCGGCGCCGGGCGATCCCTCGGCCGCTGCGATCGCGGCGGCGCAGGTTGCGGCGTCGGCCTGCGGGGCATCGGCGCGCAGCACCCGCTCGACGTCAGCTTCCGCCAGAGGAGCAAAACGCAGCATTCGGCAGCGCGAGCGGATCGTCGGCAGCAGCCGTCCGGGCCGGTGCGCGACCAGCAGGAAGTAGGTGCCAGCAGGTGGCTCCTCGAGGCTCTTGAGCAGCGCGTTGACCGCGTTCTTCTCCAGATCGTCCGCCGGATCGATGATCACCGCGCGGCGGCGGCCGAGCGTGGGGCGGGTGACCAGCCGGTGCTGCACGGCGCGGATCTCGTCGATCGGGATCGAGCGCTTGCGGCGGAAAGGCTGGCCATCGTCGCGCTTCTTGCCCTCCTCCTTGTTCTCAGGCGGATGCTCGGGCAGCAGGATATCGGGGTGGCGGTCGACCGGGGGCTGCGGCACGCCGGGTTCGGCTACCAGCTCGGCGGCCGCCGCACGGGCGAACAGGCCCTTCCCGACTCCTTCCGGCCCGGCGAGAATCCAGGCGTGGTGCATCCGGTCCGACGTCATGGCGCGGCGCCATTCGCGCCAGGCCTCGTCATGGCCGATCAGCCCGGTCATTCGCCCACTCCAAGCGCGCGCAGCACCTCGGTGTGGACCGCCTGCGGGTCGCCGTCCCCGTCGATCCGGGCAAAGCGTTCGGGCTCGCTTTCAGCCAGTCGCGCGAAGGCGGCTGCGACGCGCGCGTGGTAGGCCCCGCCGCGCCCGCCGATCCGGTCGGGCGCATCGCCATCGCGTGCGGCGGTGCGCGCGGCGGAAACCTCGGGAGAAACCTCGATCAGTAGGGTAAGATCAGGGAGCAGGCCGGCGCTGCCGACCTGATGGAGCGCCAGCACGTCGGCATCCGAAAGCCCGCCCGCGCCGCCCTGGTAGGCGCGGCTCGAATCGACAAAGCGGTCGCAGATCACCCATTGGCCACGCTCCAGCGAGGGTCGGATCAGCCGCTCGACGTGATCGGAGCGGGCGGCGGCGAACAGCAGCGCCTCGGCCCGGGGATTCCACCCCTCGCCCTCGGTGCCGAGCAGCAGCGCGCGGATAGCCTCGGCGCCCGGAGTGCCGCCGGGTTCGCGGGTGACGACGCAGGATGTGCCCCGTGTCTCCAGCGCGGCGGCGAGCATCCGGGCCTGGGTGCTTTTGCCCGCCCCTTCCCCGCCTTCGAACGCGATGAACCTGCCTGTCATTCCAGCAGTCCTAGCAGGCCATTTACGATCCTGTCGATTGGCCCGGCCTTGCCGACTGCCTGCGCGGTGATAAGCGGGAGGTAGTGCACGCCCTGCCCCTCGATCCGCACCTCCAGCCCGGCGACCTGCGCCCCCCTGGCCAGAGGCGCGCGGAGTGGGCCATTGTAGACGATCCGGGCGGTGACGTGCGGTTTGCTGCCGCGCGGCACGGTGATCGCGAAGGCACGCGGCACGGCGAGCGGCACGCGCCGCGCATCGCCCTGCTGGACCCGCGCTTCACCAATCACCTGTCCCGCCTGCACGAAGGGCCGGCTGTCCCACGCGGCAAAGCCCCATTCGGCCAGGGCGCGGGCGGCAAGGGCGCGATCCGGCTCGGTCCGCGCTCCAGCGACCACCACGACCAGCCGCCGCCCGCCGCGCTGCGCCGCACCGAGGAAATTGAATCCGGCCTCGAAGGTATGGCCCGTCTTGATGCCGTCTGCGCCTGCCAGCACCCCGGCGAAGGGATCGTGGCTGGTCAGGCGGGTGCCGTGCCAGTCCATCGCCTGATGCCCGAAATAGCGGCGGTAAAGCGCCGGGTGCTCGGCGATCAGCGCCTGCGCCAGCCGCACCAGATCGCGCGCGGTGACCTTGGTGGCGCCCCGGTCGGGCCAGCCGCTGGGGGTGCCGAAATGGCTGCCCGTCATGCCGAGGGTGCGAGCGCGCGCATTCATTGCCGCAACCCAGGCCTCGGTGCTGCCCACAGCAGCCTCGGCCAATGCCACCGAGGCGTCGTTGGCGGAAACGGTGGTCATGCCCATCAGCAGGTCGGCGACGCGGACCTGCTCGCCCGGACGGAGCGACAGGGTTGTGCCCTTGCCCGCCCATTTGCGCGCAGTTTCGGGGCGGACCGTGACCACGGCGGCCTCGTTGAGCTTGCCGGCCTTGATCAGGTCGAAGGCGACCAGCGCGCTCATCGCCTTGGTCATCGAGGCAGGGAGGAACTGCCGCTCGGCATTGTGAGCGTAGAGCGTCTGTCCGGCACTGAGATCGACCACCAGCGCCACCGGCGCTCTGGCGGCCACGGCTGGCGGGGCCGGCAGCGCGCCTGGCTGCGCGGCCCCGCCCGCGGCAGGCAGCGCAAGGGCCAGCAACAGCAATCCTCGCTTCACGCCATTCACTCCATCGCCCGGCGGGTGCCCGGCGCGGAGGGAAAGGGATCAACCGCCGCGCTGGATTCGAGCGTCGCTATACCCGGCGGCCCGCGCCTTCGCCAGCGCGGCCTCTGCGGCGGCGCGGTCGGTGAACGGGCCGCTGCGCACGCGCCAGACCTTGCCGGCGGGAACCACCTGCGCGCCGCTCTTTGCAGCGACCGCCTTCGCTCGTTCCTCGCTGGAATAGGCGCCGATCTGGACCACCAGCGGAGCGCCAGTCGAGGCGGCGGGTTTGGCAACAGGCTTGGCGGCCGGAGCGCTGGACGGATCGGTTACCGCGATCACCGGCTGCGGCTTGGGCAGGGGTTTGGGCGCGCCAGCCTTGGGGGCGGGCTTGCCCTTGACCGGCTTGGGCTCAGCCTTCGGAGCGGTATTCGCCACTTCGGGCTTGGGGGTGTTCTCGGAGTCCGGAGCGGCGGCGGGAGCCAGAGTGCGGCCTTCCTGCGCGTCGAGCTTGCGCTGCAGCACGGCCAGCAGCGACTTGGGCGTATCGAGCCGCGCGGGTGCCGGCTGGCCCAGCCGCAGCGGTGCGCGGTCGGTTTCGGGCGGGTTGACCCTGCGCAGGCGGATCGGAGCATCGCTGCGTCCCACCACACCAAGCTGCGCGGCGGCGCCGGGCGAGAGCTCGACCAGGCCGGCGCCCGTCATCGGCCCGCGCCGTTCGAGCCGGACAAGGATCGTCTTTCCGGTTTCCAGCGAGGTAATCTCGACATAGCTCGGCAGCGGCAGGGTACGGTGCGCGCCCGAAATGGCCGAGCCCCCTTCCCCGCCGACCAGCGCCCGGCCCACGGCGTCATAGTTCCACGTATCAGCCGGGGTATAGGTTACCCCTTCCACCGTGAACGGATCGCCCAGTACCATCGGGTAATCGGCGGCCGGACCCGATGCGGGCGGCGGCGCTGCGGCAATGCTTTTGGGCGATCCTCCGCCGCAAGCGGAAAGCAGGACCAGCGCGATCAGCGGCAGGTTTCGGTTAACGGGCAATCTCATCTGCAAGCAACCCCACGGACAGTGCGTAGTAGTTCGAGCAGTTATATTGGAGGATAACCCTGTAATTCCCGGTTAACAGGAAAGCGCCCTTGCCCGGACCATCGGGTTCGAACAGCGCGGCCATGGTCCGGTCGGCAATCGGGGCCTGCGGCACGACGCCCAGCGCGCGCCATTCGCCCACGGTCTTCCAGTGCGAATGGCGGGCATGGACACGCGGGCAGGACGGCGCTTCGATCAGCGGGGACAGCGCCGAGCGGTCAAGATCAGCGGGCAGCGCGGCGCGCACGCCCCACGGCTCGCCGGTGCGCCAGCCGGCGTCACGGAAATAGTTGGCGATCGAGGCCAGCGTATCGGCGCGGCTGTTCCAGATGTCGGCACGCCCGTCGCCATCGCCGTCCTTCGCCAGCCGCAGGTAGACACTGGGGAGGAACTGCGGATTGCCAAAGGCCCCGGCCCAGCTGCCCACCATCTGGCGCCGCTCCACGCCCCGGTCGGCCATCTTCATCAGGGCGATGAATTCTGCGGAGAACAGCTCGCGCCGCCGCCCCTCGAAGGCCAGCGTGGCGAGCGAACGCGCCAGATCGAAATCGCCCTTGTAGCGGCCATAGTTGGTTTCGTGGCCCCAGATCGCGAGCAGGATCTTGGACGGGACACCGTACTGCGCCTCAATCCCGGGCAGCAATGGCGCGGCAGCGGCAGCCATCGCCTTGCCTCCGTTGATCCGCGCCGCATCGACATGGGTGCGGTAATAGGGCGCGAAGGCCGGGGGCGAATTGGGGGTGGAACCCGGTTGTGCCCGGTCCAGCGCGATCACGCGGGGGTTATAGGTCAGCCCCGCGGTCATCCGCTGGATCGCCCCCTCGCTCACCCCATCGGCGCGGGCACGGGCGGAGAGGAACTGAAGATAGGCCTGAAATCCTGCCTCGTGATCCACCGGATCGGCCTGCGCACCAGCGGGGCCAGCGGCGGGGCCAGCCACGGCGAGCAACAGGGCAAGGGGGGCGGCAAACAGGGTCGTGCGAAGCGATGCCATTTGCCCGATCTCGCACAGCAAGCGGCGGATGGGAACCGCAAAACGGGTGACAAGCGCCAGCAAGGCGGCTAGCGGCGACGAACCGGCGGCGGACACGCGCCGGCAGCGGACAGGTGGCCGAGTGGTTTAAGGCAGCGGTCTTGAAAACCGCCGTGGGTGCAAGCTCACCGTGGGTTCGAATCCCACCCTGTCCGCCACGATGACCCAGTTGCACAACGAGAGGTCTTAAGGACTGTGGGCCGAGAACAGGGCGCAAGGCCCGACTTCCCGTCGCGCTGGATCACGATTCAGCCTTCACGCTGACCGCGCCCCCCACCGGCATCGGCGGAGCAAAGCCCGCGACCGGGTGCGGGGCATAGGGCGCCTCAAGCCGCTCTACCTGCGACGCGCCAAGCTGGACGTCCAATGCGGCCAGGGCATCGGCCAGCTGGCCGATCCTCGTCACGCCAACAATCGGCGCGGTGATCCCGGCCTTGCCGAGCAACCAGGCCATGGCGACCTGCGCCATCGGCAGGCCCGCCTCTGCCGCGACCGCTTGCAGCGCCTCGACCACCAGCCGGTCGTTGTCGGCGGTGCGGGCGTAGAGGTACTTGCTGAACAGGTCCGTCTCCGACCGGGTGGTGGTTTCGCCTGGTGGCCGGGTCAGCATGCCGCGCGCGAGCGGGCTCCACGGTAGCACGGCAACGCCCATGTCGATGCACTGCGGGATCATCTCGCGCTCTTCCTCGCGGTAGACGAGGTTGACCTGCGGCTGCATCGACACGAACCGGGTCCAGCCATTCATCGCGGCCACGTGCTGGGCCTTGGCGAACTGCCAGGCAAACATGCTGGAAGCGCCGATGTAGCGCGCCCGGCCCGATTTCACGATATCGTGCAGCGCCTCCATCGTTTCCTCGATGGGAGTGTTGTAGTCCCAGCGGTGGATCTGGAACAGGTCGACGTAGTCGGTGCCGAGCCTTTTCAGGCTGTCGTCGATCGCCTGGAACAGAGCCTTGCGGGAGAGCCCGCCGGTGTTGGGGGCGCCGCGCCAGGGGGAAAAGGCCTTGGTAGCCAGCACGATCTCGTCACGCCGCGCGAAGTCGTTCAGCGCCCGTCCGGTGATCTCTTCCGACGAGCCGCCGGCATATTCGTTGGCCGTGTCGAAGAAG
>JAYRMP010000022.1:0-37864 GCA_041912655.1 Novosphingobium sp.
CCTATGCCTATCCGATCATGAACACCGGCCCTGTGATGGACCTTGAGCGCGTCGAAGTGCTGAAGGGTCCGCAGGGCACGCTTTATGGCCGTAACACCACCGCGGGCCTGATCAACTTCATCACCGCCAAGCCGACCGACAAGTTCGAGGGCGGCCTCTCGGTCGATCTCGGCAACTATGACACCTACAACATCGGCGCCCATGTTTCCGGCCCGCTGGGCGAAGGGATCGCCGCGCGCATCGCGGTGCGCAGCGAGAATTCGGACAAGGGCTGGCAGGTCAGCAACAGCCGCGGCGACCGGCTGGGCAAGGTCGACAAGCTGGGCGTGCGCGGCAGCCTCGCGCTCGATCCGGCAGAGGGCACCCACATCGACATGTCGGTGTTCTGGTGGCAGAACAAGTCTGACACGGTGGCCGGGCAGGGCATCGGCTTTACCCCCGCGACCGACCCGGTGACCGGCACCAGCACCTCGCGCCTGTTCAACGCGCCGGGCCTCGCCACCTACCTTGGCGCCAACTTCCCGACCAAGGCCACCCAGGCCGACTGGGCGGCGGAATCCGCACGCTCGGCGGACATCGGCACCGGCCTCGGGATGAAGGGCCCCTTGGCGGAGAACAACCGCTTCTGGGGACTCAAGCTGCGGCTCGACCAGGAACTGGGCGCGGACATGAAGCTCGTCTCGCTGACCAGCTACAACGATTTCAAGCGCAACGCCCTGTCCGACTGGAGCGGCGCGCCCTATGAAGTCCTGCTCCAGAATACCGACGGCCGGATCAAGAGCTTCGCGCAGGAACTCCACGTCGAGGGCAAGTCCGGCGCGGTCAACTGGCTGCTCGGCGGCTACTACGCCAACGACCGGATCATCGACGCCAACCGCACCATGCTGGGCCAGAACGCCAACGTCGGGCTGATCCGCTATTTCGGCTCGACCCTGCTGAACACGCCGTTCAATTCGGGCGGCTACACCGCGACGCAGATGGCGCAGGCGTTCCGTTCGTACGAGGACTATGGCCGGATCCGCACCCGCACCTGGAGCCTGTTCGGCAACGCCGACTGGCAGCTCTCCGACCAGTTCAAGGCCACGGTCGGACTGCGCTATACCGAGGACCGCCAGCGCTACAACGGCTGCAGCCGCGACTTCAACGGCAACATGCTGCCCAACGTCAACGTGGTGAACCGGGCGCTGTACTTCCAGACCTATGGCGTATTCGCCGCGCCGATCACCCAGGGCCAGTGCAACACCTTCAACCCGGCGACCGGTACCTTCGGCGAAGTGACTTCGCTGCTTGAGGAAAACAACCTCGCCTGGCGCGTGGCGCTGGACTGGCAGCCCAACAGCGACACGCTGGTCTATGCCTCGGTCAGCCGCGGCTACAAGTCGGGCACCACCCCGATCAACGCGGCGAACCTCGCCCGCCAGAACGCGCCGGTGGTGCAGGAAAAGCTGACCGCCTACGAACTGGGGCTGAAGGCGACGCTCGCTGACCGCATGGTCCAGGCCAATGTCTCGGTGTTCTACTACGATTACCAGGACAAGCAGATCAGCACTTACTTCGCCGATCCGATCTACACCGCGCTCGCCCGTCTGGACAACGTGCCCAAGGCCGAAGCCTATGGGCTTGAAGCGGAACTGACGATCCGTCCGACACGCGGCGTGGCGCTGACCGGCAATGCGCTGTGGCTGCACACCCGGATCAACAGCTACAACGGCACCAATGCCGCCGGCCAGCCGCAGAACTTCGATGGCAGCGAGTTCATCTACTCGCCGAAGTTCCAGGGCAGCGTCACGCTGACCTACGACACGCCGATCAGCGATGGGCTCAACCTCAACGGCGCGATCAGCGCTCGCTACCAGTCGGAATCGAACACGATCTTCGAGGACCTGGCGCTCTACAAGATCAAGCCCTACGCGGTGGTCAACGCCAGCCTGGGCGTGAAGAGCGAAAGCGGCTGGTCCGCCTCGATCTGGGCCAAGAACCTGTTCGACAAGTATTACTGGTCGGCCGTGGCCAGCAATGCCAACGTCGTGGTCCGCTTCCCCAACCCGCCCCGCACCTTCGGGGTGACGCTGGGTTACGACTTCTGAGCTGACTGGACCGGAAAAGGAGCGCGGCAGTGCAGGAAACCTACCTTGGCAAGGCGATCAACTTCGCGGGTCCGGCGGGAGAACCTGCGCTGCTCGCTCCGGATTCGGTGCAGTGGCGCATCTACAAGAACCAGATCGCGCTGGGGATCGGCGGGATCGCCGCCGTCCTGCTGGAATTTGCCGAACCCCGTATCCGCAGCGGGGTGTGGGACCATTCCACCTACAAGGCCGATCCGATCGGCCGCTCGAAGCGCACCGGCACGGTCGCGCTGCTCGCCTGCTACGGCCCGGCGAGTCTGGCGAAGCAGGTGATCGGCGGGGTCACCCGGATGCACGCCAAGGTCAAGGGCGAGACGCCTGCGGGCGAGGCTTACGAAGCGCTCGACCCGGTGCTGCTCGACTGGGTGGCGGCAACGGCGGCTTACGGCTTCCTCACCGCCTACGATCGCTTCGTCAGCCCACTGTCAAAGGCCGACAAGGACCGCTTCCTGCGCGACAGCGAGGCGGTGGGCAGCCAGTTCGGCGCGCGGCGCACCCCGCAGTCAGTCGATGATTTCATGGCGATGCTGGAAGAGCTCGAACCCCGGTTCGAACCGCATCCGATCCTGTTCGAATTCCTGGACATCATCGAATCCGGCACCGCCGCGCCCTCGATTCCGCGCTTCCTCCACCGCGCGGTGGCGCGCGCCGCCGTCTCCCTCCTGCCGCCGCGGGTGCGGGCCAAGCTGGAACTCGGCAGCCGTTACGACCTCAAGCTGCGCGACAAATGGGCGCTCAAGCTGGCGGGCCGGATGGCCGATCGCAAGTTCGATCCCGCCTCACCGCCCGCGCAGGCCTGCGAGCGGCTGGGCCTGCCCGCCGACTTCCTCTATCGCCCCCAGGCCGAGCAGCAGCGGCTGCTGGCGGGGATCAGGCAGGCGGCCTGACCTCTACCCCGTCGGCGACCTTTTCGCCGGGGTGCAGCACAACCTTGTCGCCTGCCGACAGGCCACCGAGCACTTCGGCGGCCTCGTCGTTGATGTGGCCGACCTTGACCGCAACCTTGCGCGCGCGGCCATCGCTGCCGACCGCGAACACCGCCCAGCCCTCGCCCTGCCGGAACAGCGCGCCGAGCGGCACTTTCAGCACCTCGGGCGCGGACCACAGCGCGACGCGCACGATTACCCGGTAGCCATGTCCCAGCCGGGCGCGGGCAGCGGCGGGGTCGGTCAGGTCGATCACCACGTTGACCCGCTGCTCTTCCACGCCAAGCGCGGAAATCTTGGTGAAGCCATAGGGTTCCACCAGCCGCACCTTGCCCTTGAGCGGAGCCTCCCCGCCCCAGGCGTCGATCTCCACAGCCGCGCCAGGCGTCACCTTCACCGCATCGGCGGAGAGCATGTCGGAGACGATCTCGATCGCCGAAGGATCACCCAGTTCCAGCAGCGCGGTTCCGGCCACCACCGGCCCCGCGCTTTCGTGCAGCACCCGCATCACCGCGCCGGAAACGGGCGCCTTCACCCGCACCACCTGCCCCGCTGGCGCACCTGCGCTCCCGCGCAGCGAGGCGCGGGCAGCCTGCAGCGCGTGAAGCGCCGCGTCCTCACCCTGCCGTGCGGCGGCGCTGGCGGCGCGGGTCCGGTCGCGCGCGGCGCGCGCCGCATCGGCCTGGGCGCGGCTGACAAAGCCCTTGGCGGTCAGCGCGGCAATGCGCGCATTGTCCGCCTCGGCCAGCCGCTGCGCTGCTCCGGCCTGCTGGACCTCGGCGCGGGCGGCGGCAAGCTGGGCCTCGAGCCCGGCGATCCGCGCGGCGGTTTCGGCATAGCTGCGGCTGTCGACCGGGCTGGGTGCGACCGGCTGGATTTCCGCCACGCTCGCGCCAGCCCCAACCTGCGCACCGGGTTTGAAGGGAATGCGCAGCACCTCGCCCGTCACCGGAGAGGATACGGTATACAGGTCGCGCACCCGCGTTTCGCCCAGATCGCTGACGCTGACCTGCATGGGGCCGCGCGTCACCTCGGCCATGTCCACTTCCAGCGCGGGCTTGCGCAGCAGGAACCACACCGCCAGCGCCAGCGCGGCGATCACCAGCGCGGCGGTAATCCGGGGTCCGGTCAGGGCCTTGGGCTTCATGCTTACTCCCGAGTCTTGAGCGCTCTTACCAGATCGAGCCGGTCGGCGCTGCGGCGGATCAGCCAGGCGGTCGCGCCTGCCGATACGGCTACCACGAAGACCCCCTGCGCCAGCGTCTTCGCGCTGACGGCGGCGGGGATCAGGAACAGGTCGCTGGAAAAGCTGGCCGCGATATAGCGCGAGATCGCCACCCCCAGCACCAGCCCCAGCGGCAGCGAGGCCAGCGCGGTCAGTGCCAGTTCGCCCACCAGCACGAAGCTCGCCTCGCCCTTGCGGAAGCCCAGCACCCGCATCGAGGCGAGATCGCGGGCGCGCTCGGACAGGCTGATCCGCGCGGCGGTATAGGTGACGCCGACCACGATCAGCACCGAAAACACCGTGTTGAACAGGGTTACGATCCCCATCGACTGGGCAATCGTCTCGCGGATGCCGCGCAGCGCTGCCGAGGCGACGGTGACGCCCGCGACCATCGGCGTCTGCTTGAGCGCGGCGTAAAGCGCATCGAGCCTGCCGGGCTCGGCCATGACATAGGCTCCGCTCGCCACGTCGCCTTCGCGTAGCAGGCGGGCGAGTTCACCGCGCTCGACCACCACCGAGGCGCCCAGCGGCACGTCGATCACCTGCGCGATGGGCAGGGTGAAGCTCTGCCGCTCCCCCTCGGTCATGCGCACCGCGATGCTGTCTCCGGCGCGGACATCAAGCTTGCGCGCCAACTGGCTGGAAATCAGCGCGCCGCGCGGCGGGGGGTCGACCACCGCGCCGTCCAGCGTCACCAGCCGCATCAGCGACGCCCCGCGCGGCAGGCCGAGCACGCTTTCGCGCGATTGGCGCGCACCGTGGACGAGATCGACGGAGACTCCGCGCCAGGTCTCGACCCGCTGCACGCCGGGCAGCGCCAGCAGCTCTCGCTGCACCCGCGCGTCCCTTGGCTCGGCAAAGGTCAGCGACAGGTCGGCGCGCTGGCCGCGCACGAAGGTAAGGTCGATCATCCGCTCGACATTGTCGGTCGAACTGGCCGAGGCGACATAGAGCCCGAGCGCCGCCGCCAGCCCCGCCACGCTCGCCAGCGTGCGCCACGGGCGGCGAAGCAGGCCGCGCAGGATCATCCGCGATGGCTCGTCGGGCATGAGCCGCACGATGCGGTCGGACAGGCCGGTGCGCGAGAAGCTGGCCGGTGCGGGCGGGCGCATCGCCTCCGCCGGGGTCAGCCGCTGCGCTCGCCAGACGGAACCCGCCGCGCCGAGCACGACCGAGAGCAGCGCCAGTCCGCCCGCGCCAAGGTAGATATCCGCTCCGCCGACGAAATCGAGGAAAGGGAAGGTATAGTAGTCCTGATAGAGGCCCGCCGCGCCCCGCCCCATCCAGGCGCCCAGCCCCCAGCCGACCAGCACCCCGCCGAGCGAGAGCAGCACGGCCAGCGTCGCGTAATGCCGCACGATCGCACCATTGCGATAGCCGAAGGCCTTGAGCAGCCCGATCACCTCGCGCTCGGTATCGACCAGCCGGGCAAGCAGGATGTTGAGCAGGAACGCCGCGACCCCCAGGAAGATCGGCGGCAGGATTTCGACCGTGGTGCGCAGCTGGTCGATCTCGCTGGAGACGAACCGGTCGGATACCAGCAGGTCGCGCCCGAAGGACCCGGTTGCGCCATAGGGCGCGGTCAGAAGGTCGAGCCGGCGGATCGTTTCTTCCTCGCTCGCACCCGGAGCAAGCCGCACCAGCGCCTCGTTGAACCCGTCGCGCATGTCGAGCGCGGCGCTCAAGGGTTCGCGCGCCATCCACAGCACGCCGAAGCGGCGGTTGTCCGGAAAGATCTGCCCCGGTGCGACCGAATAGACGTATTCGGGCGACAGCGCGGTGCCGACCAGCCTGAGCTCGATCCGCTTGCCGTGGACCAGCGCGGGCAGGCGGTCGCCCAGCGAAAGGCGCGCGGCCTTCACGAACAGTTCGCTCGCCACCACCTCGTCGGCACGGCCCTCGCGCGGCAGGCGGCCGGAGCGCAGTACCAGCCGGTTGAGGTCTTGAGGCAGCGAATGGATGCGCGCCGAGACCGGCTCGGCCACCCCCGCAATATCGAGCGTGGCATGGGCCGACACGCGGCTTTCCACCCCGGCCACTCCGGGCACCTGCCGCAGTTCGCGGGTCAGGCTGTCCGGCGCGCGGCGCAGCGGCGTCCACAGGTCAGCCAGCGCATAGCGGGCGTAATAGGCTTCGCGCGTGGCTTCAAGGCTGCGGATCATGCCATAGGACATGACGACCATGCCCACCCCGGCGGCCATGACCAGCGCAATCGCCACCGCCTGCGCGCGCAGCCGCCACAGGTCGCGCAGCAACTTGATCGTGAGTGGCCGACTGGCCTTCACCAGGCAAGGTCCGCAGGCGACTTGCGCACCGCGTTGCGGCTGTGCGAGGCAATCCCGCCATCGGCGAAGCGGATCACTTCGTCGGCCATGTCGGCGATCACCGCGTTGTGGGTGATGATGAACACGGTCGTCCCGACCTCGCGGTTGATCGTGTCGAGTGCGGCCAGCACCCGCGCCCCGGTTCTGGAATCGAGCGCGCCGGTCGGCTCGTCGCACAGCAGCACTTCGGGGCGCTTGGCGATGGCCCGGGCGATGGCGACGCGCTGCTGTTCCCCGCCGGAAAGCTGGGCGGGGAAATGATCGAGCCGGTCCTCCAGCCCGACCAGCGCCAGTGCCTCCTCGGGCGTCATCGGGCTTTCGGCAATGTCGGTGATCAGTTGCACGTTCTCGCGTGCGGTGAGCGAGGCGATCAGGTTGTAGAACTGGAATACGAAGCCGATCGAGCGGCGGCGGTATTCGGTGAGGCCATCACCGTCGAGTGCGGTGATCTCCAGATCGCGGAACCACGCCTGCCCGCTGGTCGCGCTGTCGAGCCCGCCCAGGATATTGAGCAGGGTCGACTTGCCCGATCCGGACGGGCCGAGCAGCACCAGCATCTCGCCTTCTTGCACGGTCAGGTCCACCCCGCGCAGCGCATGGACCGCCGCCGCGCCTTCGCCGTAGCTCTTGGTCAGGCCCAGGGTGCGGTAGATTGCCGCGCCCTCTGCCATCAATGCTGGCCTTTCCGGCGCTTGCTTTCACGGTGGCGGGTATAGCTGTCGAGCACTTCGCGCATCGCGGCAATTGCCTGCTGCCGCTGGGCTTCGTCGCGGATTTCGGCGAGGTCGCGTTTCAGGCCGGTGACGAACTGGGCGTAGGAATTCTGCCAGTCATGCCCCAGCGCGGCGGTCAGGTCGGTGCGCCCGGTCTGGGTGCGGCGCGCGGGCGCGCCCGGAGGCAACTCGTAGACTTCGCCGATTTCGGGGAGGACGATCTGCGTGCCCTCCAGCCGCTGGACGGACAGCTGGCGCAGCGCCTCCAGCGCTTCCTGCTCGCCGTGGATCAGGAACAGGCTGCCCTTGATCGGCGCGCGCGCAGCGATCCAGTTCGCCAGTTCGCCCTGATCGGCATGGGCGGAATAGCAATCGAGTCGCCGGATCGCGGCGCGCACGATCACGTCCTCGCCCGAAATGCGCACCCGCTGCGCGCCTTCCATGATGACCCGCCCCAGCGTGCCCGCCGCCTGATAGCCGACAAACAGCACAGTGGATTCGCGGCGGTGGAGATTGTGGATCAGGTGATGGCGGATGCGGCCCGCCTCGCACATGCCGGACGCCGCCATGATGATTGCGCCCGAGACCATGTTGAGCCGGATCGATTCCTGCACGCTTTCGGTGAAGTGGAAATTCGGGGCCTTGAATGTGCAGGCGGGATCGACGTCCTCCAGGTCTCCGGCATGGCGCTGGAACACCGTGGTCGCCCGGCTGGCGAGCGGGCTGTCGATGAACACCGGCACGTCGGGGATCGCCTTGGCCCGCACCAGCTCGGCAATGTCGAACAGCAGTTCCTGTGTGCGTTCCAGCGCGAAGGTCGGGATGACGAGGTTGCCGCCGCGCACCAGCGCGCCGCGGATTTCCGCCTCAAGCAGCTTGCGCCGCGCGGGGATGGTCAGCTCCTCGCGCTCTCGGTCGCCATAGGTGCTTTCGCAAAGCACGTGGTCGAAGGCAGAGGGAGCATCGGGATCGGGGTGGAACACCTTGTTGTCCGGGCCGAGATCGCCCGAGCACAGCACCCGCGTCCCGCCCGCTTCCAGTTCCGCCGAGGCCGAGCCTAGGATATGCCCTGCGTTCCACAGCCGCGCGCGGAACCCCGGCGCGGGTTCGAACCATTCGCCCAGTTCGACCGGGCTGCACTGCCCCCAGGCGGCGAGCGCGTCAGCCTCGGTATAGAGCGGTTCGAACTCCTTCTCGCCGGCTCGGTCGCGGCGGCGGTTGCGACGCATGGTGTCCGCCTCCTGGATCCTGCCCGCATCGGCCAGCATGTATTCCAGGAGGTCGGCGGTCGGCTGGGTGCACCAGATCCGTCCGGTGAAGCCCTGCGCGACGAGGCGCGGCAGCAGGCCGGAATGGTCGATGTGCGCATGGGTCAGAACCACGGCATCGACCTTGCGCGGATCGAAGCCGAAGGCCCCGGCGTTGAGCCCTTCCAGCGTGCGCGAGCCCTGGAACAGCCCGCAATCGACCAGCACGCGCGAACCGCCGCAGGTAAACTCGTGACAGGACCCGGTGACGGTCCGCGCCGCGCCGTGGAAGCGCAGTTTCAGGGTATCGGTCATGCGCGCACCCTGCCCCCGCCCCTGCCCCCTTACAAGGGCCTGGGTCAAAATTGACGCGCGCTAGTGAAACCGCACCGGCAGGGTGAAGGCCAGCCGCTCCGCCGCCACCCCGGCGGGCGGCGCGGGCATCGGGCTGGCGAGCCGCAGGGTGCGCAGCGCGATCCGGTCTAGGTTGGCGCTGCCGCTGCTGCCAGCGATCTCCGCCGACAGCAGCGCGCCGTTGGGCGAGAGGCGAAAGCGCACGGTGGTTTCTCCGCTCAGGCCGCCGCCCTGTGGCCGCCGCGCGGCAATGTGCCGCCACAGCGCATGCCGGTAGGCGGCGAAGCCGTCGTCCGCCCGTTCCTGCCGCGCCGGTGGCGGAGACGAAGGAGGCGGCGGAGCGGATTGCACTGCCTTCTGGACTTCCACGACCGGAACTTCCGGCAAGGCCGGGGCCGAGCCAGCTGCAAGCAGCGGCCTCGGTTCCCGCGAAAGGGTGGGAGGCGCAGCGGGCCGAGGCTCGCCGCCCGCGCGGGATTGCGCCTTCCCCCGGGGCCGGGGCGCAGGGGGGTGCGCCTCAGCCTTCAGGGTGACGACGGTCAGCCGCGCGGGGCCATGCGGGGCAGAGGGGGGCTCCATTCCCGACACGGCCAGCACTCCCGCAGCGGCCAGCGCGTGCAGGGCGAGCGAGGCGAGGCCGGAAACCAGCCGCGCCTTGCCATCCTGCTGCGCGTCAGCCGCCAGTCGCATGGTCAGAAGCTCGCGCTCAGACCAAGGTTGACCGAACGGCCCCGCCCCGGCACCGGGCGCAGCACGCCGCTGGCCCTGTAATCGCCGAGCGAAACCCCGCCGAGCGGCAGGTCATAGCCCTTGTCGAGCAGGTTGAGCGCCTCCAGGCTGATCCGCGCCGGGCCGAGGTCATAGGCGAGGCGCAGGTTGACCAGCGCATAGGCGGCGGTGACCGGTTCATTGCGGGTGGCGTCAACCCGGGTCTTTTCCGCGACCCATTCCAGCTCCACCCCGGCTTCGAGCGGCCCTTGCCGGTGCTGGAGCGCGACCCTGCCGTTCAGCGGCATCTGCCGGTAGAGCGGCCCGCCATCCGACAGGTTCTGCCCGTGCAGCCATGACAGCGAAGCGGACAGCGTGGTGCCGTCGCGCCCCGCGCCGCGCCGCAGGGTCACTTCACCCGACAGGTCGAGCCCGTAGAATTCGGCCTGCTGGTTGGCGAACTGCAGCTGCACGAAGGGCGTGGGCATGCCCATCATGTCGGTCAGCCGCTTGACGAACACCGCGTCGATGTAATCGTCGACATGGGTGTAATAGGGCGCGATCCGCAGCGCCCAGCCTTGCCCCTTCGCGTCCAGCGCGGCGCTCAGCGTATCGGCGCGCTCGGTCCGCAGATTGATGTTGCCGACATAGCCGTTGCCGTCGCCGTACCAGCCGATCATCCGGCTCGCCATCGCGCCCCGGCCCCACGAATAGCGCTCGTAGAGGTTGGGCGAACGCGCCTTGTGGGCATAGCCGAGTTCCAGCGAGACGCCGTCCGCCAGCGCATAGCTGACCAGTGCGGAGGCCGACCAGTTGAGGTCCGCCCGCTCGCGGTCCGCCGCGTTGAAGACTGCGGCGGCCCCGGCATCGTCCATGTTCATCATGCCGGTGTTGTAAGGCTGGACGGTGCCGGTGTTCATGCTGACCCGGTCGATCCGCAAGCCCACCACGCTGGTCAACCGCTCGTTCCAGCGCGCTTCCCATTCACCGAAAGTGCCGAAGCGATTACGGTGCGCGGCGTTGAGGTTAACGAAGGTGTTCGGACCCATCATCATGCTGCCCGCGACCGGCGGCCAGTAATCGTTGAGCCACTGGTGGTGGTATTCCCACCCGGTGCGCAGGGTATGGCGCGCGCTGAGCGGCGCGTCGATCTTCAGCGCCGCGCTGAAGGTGTGGACCTCGGTGTTCATCGGCATGGCGCCGGGCAGCTTGTCGGCCAGGAAGTTCATTTCATGGTCGGTGTCGCGGTAATCGGCGGTCAGGCGCACCGAGCCGAAATCGAACTCGCCTTCATAGCCCAGGTTCACGAACCACGAGCGGTTGTCGGTCATGTCCATCGCCTGGTTGGCGAAGCCTTCGTAGGGGGCGAAATGATAGCCGCCCTTCAGCCGCACCAGCCCGAAATCCCCTTGCGCGGCGAGTTCCAGCGCATGGTCGGTCTTGGCGAATTCGGTGGAGCGCACCACGCCCCGGTTGCCGCCGCCGGAGTAGTTTTCCGACTGGGTGTAGCTGCCGGTGTAGGTGGCGCTGAGGTTCTCGCCCGCCACGGTAAGCCGCGCGGAACCGCCGAAGCCGCCGCCGTTGCTCCGGTAAAAGGCCGAAAGTTCGCCGCCGATCGTGGTGCCCTGACCAGAGAACTGCGGGCGCGCGCTGGTAACGTCGATCACCCCGCCGATGTTGTCCCCGCCCGCCGATACGGGCGCGACGCCCGCAAGCACCCTGATCGCCTGGATCGTCTGCGGATCGGTGTAGGACAGCGGCGAGTTCATGTCGTTGGGGCACGACAGGTCGATCGGGTGGCCGTCGACCGTCACGCGCAGCCGCTGCTCGGTCATGCCGCGCACGGCGGGCATCGAGGCAAAGCCGCCGCCCGCATTGGCGCTGACCCCGGGCACGGCGCGGAGCAGGTCGGCGGTGTCGCTGGTGCCGGTCTGGCGGCGGCGGATTTCAACGCGGTTGATCGTGGTTCCGGCAAGCGGAGCGGCATCGCCTTCACCGCTATCGGCGGCATCGACATCGACGGGAGGCAGGCTGGTGGCTTCCTGCGCCAATGCGGCGACGGGAAGCAGGCAGGAGGTGGCAAGCAGCGAGGCGCAAAGCGCGCGCGAAAGGGACATGGGAAACAATCCTGAACACGTGGGGATAGGTCGCGCGCCGAGCGTCGGCACGCGGTCAGGCTCGGTCAGAGCCGAGGGTTCAGGCGGTCAGCGGTGGTCCGCGCAGCGGCGGGCGCAGCCAGACGGCGCGGGCGGGACGCGGCGTGGCAAGGGGCGCGAAGCCCAGCGCAAGGATGAAGGCCAGCGCGGCGGCGAGCAGCAGCGCGTCCGCTCCCACCAGCCCATCCATCGCCAGCGAGGACCAGCCGCAGGCCTTGCCCGCCTCCGCGTGGCGCGCCGCATCCCCGGCGGGCGATCCCTTCATCGGCACGACGATGTCGCGGGTGACCGAGTGGCCCTGGCTATCCATGCAGACTGTCACGGTCAGCACCTTGTGCCCGGCTTCCAGCATGTAGCCAGCCGGCACCAGCGCCTTCAGGCACAGCGCCGCCGCCACCAGCAGGATGGCGAGCGCGCGGTGGCGCAGCAGCAGGGCGCGCAAGGCAGTCACGCGCCGCCCTTAGGCGCGCTGCCGCCGCCTGTCACCCGCGAAGTCACGGAAAAGTCTCGCCATCGGTAAAGGCCCGGCGGCCGTCCGGGCACTTGACGAAGGCCATCCGCGCCTCGCCGTTGACCAGCACCATGCGCTGGGCAGTCAGCTCGGCAAGTTCGTACTCATAGCGCTTGGCAATGGTCTTCACCTTGCGCGCGCTGACTTCGTCCTCAGCCTCGTAGGCGCGGTCGACCGTCTCGATCAGCTTGCCGCCGGTGATTTCCCAGCGGCCCTCCTCGCCCATGTATTCGTCGCCTTCGCCATACCGTCCGGCGGGCGTGAAAGCGAAGCCGAAGCCCATGCCGCACCCACCCTCTTCCGGTGCCCAGATGCCGACGATGTCGCGGCGCTGCTGTTCGGCAAGGGGATCGATGCTGGGTACGGGGGCTGCGGAGGGTGCCGCAGGAGCGGCGTCCGTTGAAGGGGCAGCGGAAGGCTGCGCGGTGGGGCTGACTGCCTCCCGCTGGCCGAAGGTCCGCCACACGGCCAAACCGCCGATCCCCAGTGCAACTGCCAGCAAGGCGGGCAGCAGCAGGCTGCGGCGGTGCGCCGGAGGGGGGGCGGGCGGTTCCTCGACAAGGTTTGGTTGCGCCGGAGCCGCCTGCGGTGCCGCGCCGCCATCCAGCAGCGCGCGAAAGCCTGCCACCGCCGCATCCTGTCCACCCAGCGCGGCCAGCTCATCGACCAGTGGGCGGGCCTTGTCCGGCACGCCCTCGGCAACGTAGATCCGCGCCAGCAGCATCCACACCAGCGGCAGGACCTGCCCACGCGGCACGGTTTCGACCAGCGCTTCCAGCCGCTCGCGGGCTTCCTCCCCGCGATCGAGCGCATAGAGCGCCAGCGCTTCGTGGCTACGCAGCGCCACGCTGTCCGGCGCGGCGCGCAGGCCCGCGCCGTAGCAGGCCAACGCCCTGAGGTGCGATCCGCGCTCGGCCTCCACCATGCCCGCGGTCAGCCCCAGTGCGGCGAGTAGCGGGGCATAGCCGGGGG
This sequence comes from Novosphingobium sp., assembly GCA_041912655.1. GTDB lineage: Bacteria > Pseudomonadota > Alphaproteobacteria > Sphingomonadales > Sphingomonadaceae > Novosphingobium. Next base: position 13,263 of record JAYRMP010000022.1, read on the forward strand.
CCAGGCCGGGATTGACGGCAAGGAAGGCTTCGACCTCGGCCAGCATGGCGTCGAGATCGACCGGGTGTCCGGGCGGGAAGACGATATCGCGGTGCGATACGCGCACCGGTACCGGGACCGGCGGCAGGCGCAGGTCATCGCGCAGGCCGTCTTCCAGCTCGAACAGCGCGAAATCGCCTATCGTCTCGCTGCCGGTCAGGCGCTGCGGCTCCGGCGGCAGTTCATCATCCAGCCGCAGCCGACCGAAGGCGATGCGCTGTTCGCGCTTCTCACCGGGCAGGCCGATGAAGGGACAGCCCGCCACCTCGGTGCGCAGGGTCAGGGTATCGTCGCCCGGCGCGATCCAGAACAGCTTGCCGCGCGCGATCCACGGGCTGAGGCTGAAGTCGCGCTCGGCCGGATCGGTGGGATTGCTGCTCCAACCCGGCGCGCCGTCGCTGGCGTCCCAGTAGGTACCGGTGCCCCAGGCATTGGGCATGGCCAAGCCGGCGGGAGCCTCTGCAGCGAAGTAACACACCGCCCAGGCGGTATGCGCGCCGACGTTCAGCTGGCGGATCGTCGCGAACACCCCTTCCGCCGCCAGCAGGCGCGGCAGGACGAACGGCAGGCCGGGGCCAGGACGGCACAGCCAGGGCACGTCCGGCAGATCGCCCGCCAGCGCCACCGCGCCGGTCACCGCCCGGCAGGTGGGCAAGCGCTCCATCAATGGGCGCAGCGGCGCATCGTAGTTCCACCAAGGCCCGTCCAGTCCGAACGGATCGAAGCTGTGGACCTGGACCTCGCCGCTGATCGGGCAGCGCGCGAAGGGCACCTGCGGCAGGGCAGCCTCGTATTCCTGCCCGCACGCGGTCAGTTCGGCCGCCGCACCCGCCTCGTCCTCGCCATAAAGCGCCTGCCGGTAGAGCCCGGCATAACGGCTGACCAGTTGGCTGCGCTGTGCTTCGTCGAAAACCATGGCCTTACCGCTCGCCAGAGAACCAGGAGCCGACCGGCTTGTCCGCGCCTGAAACGAAAGTGATCAGCGGCTCGCCGCCCTGCTGGTGCTTGCCGGTGACGCCGCGATCGATGCCCTGGGCCACTTCGAATTCGGACTTGGTGCCCTTTGGCGAACCCGCCGCGACCTTGTCGGAGAGGTGATCGTACGTCCAGTCCATGTGCGCCCCGTGCTGCAAGCTCATCGGCGGCTGTTGCAGTTCCTTGACGATCTGTTCGCGCACCGGGTTGAGCTTGGGCGTGCCGTCTGCGTTCAGCAGAACCTGCCCGTCAGGTCCGATCTGATAGCGCGGCAGCGGGCGACCCGTGGTCGCATCGCGGATGTCGAACAGGTCGTGGTCGCCGGTATAGGGCTTGCCGGTCGGCCCGTCGTAGACCACCCCGTGCTTGACCGTGACCTTGCCCTGCCGGGTCAGTTCCTCGATGTGCTCGGCCTGGTCCTTGTACTCCTCCAGCCGCTCATTGTAGCGCTTGAGCACCTTGGCCTGGTCCTGCGGCGACAGCTTTTCGAGGTCCGCCGCGCTGGGTTCCTTCGGCTTGAAATAGCCCGCCTTGCCCGCGTCCGCCGGATCGGCGCCAAGGTGCAGGTCGTATTCGTTGATCGTCTTCGATTTGCAGTGCGGCGCCTTGGGCACCGCCTCGCCGCTCCTGATCAGGTCATGCGCGGCCTGGTTGGTCGGGCGGATGTCGAGCCGCACGCCATAGCGGTCGGTCACCAGCTGGGCGTGGCGGCGGGCCTCCTCGGTCATGCCGCTCATCAGCCCTTCCTTGGATCCGGCCAGCTTGCCGCCGATCCCTTCGACCTTGATGCTGGGGTCCTCGACGATCTTGTAGCGCGGGTCGAGCGCCACCCCGCCCATCTGCTCCTGCCGGGCAAAGTCGCGGGCTTCCTTCAGCGTTTGCGAGGAATAGCCCTTCCTGATCCACATCGGCGGCGTGCGCGGCGCCGCCTCGATCTTGCCCAGCTGCCTGACCAGACCCTCGGCAGCGGCCTTGCCCGCCGTGACCGCCTGCTTGACCCCGGCCAGAGTGGCCGCCGTATCGAACACGCCGACCAGCGCCCGGGCCATGCGCTCGGTCACCGGCACGTTGGGATCGAAGGCCTTTTCCCAGTTGTCGACGCCCAGCACGGACTTGATCGTCTCGACCGGGTGAGTGACGACATGGTGCGCGGCCTTGCCGGCCGTCTTTGCGACATCGCCATAGAACTCGCCAACCTTGGCGGCCGAGTCGATTGGATGCGCGACCAGATCGCGGACCGTGTCCATCGTCGCCTTGACCGCATCGTGCCAGTTCTGCGGATCGGCCAGCGCTTGCCCCGCCGCGCGCACCGTGTCGCGGACAGTGTCCATCCCGGCCTTGGCGGCATCGTGGAGCTGGCCGGGGATGGCATCGACATCCTTGACCATGTTGCCCCAGAAGCCGTCGCGCACGTCCTTCCAGTAATCGGCCTGGACCTGCGCGCGGTCGCGCTCCAGCTGCTCCATCCTGACCCGCGCGGCGGCGATGGCCTGAGCCTTGTCGTAGTCCTTCGCGATCCGGTTCGCCTCGACGAAGCCCGCGCCGACCTGCACCGTGTCGCGAACGGTCGCGACATAGGAGGTGTCTCCGCCGCCTTTCGAAATCGCCTCGGTCAGTTCCTTCTCGCGCCGGGTCAGGTCGGCGATCTGCTGGTCATGTGCCGCCGTGTTGAAACCAGCCTGCCCCGCCCCCGCCGCCGTCGCGGCGACGAACGACTTCTGCTCGCGGACCTGGCGCAGGTCTTCCTCGCGGTCTTTCAACCAGCGGCTGCGGCGCTCGATCTCTTCGATCTGGGACGGGTCCGGCACCGGAGTTCCGCCGCCCACCGGTATCGCGCCCGAGGCCGCCCCCGGCAAGCCAGCCAGCGTGTTGACCAGGATGATGACCAGACCGGGCAGCGCCGCCCCAGCGATGGCCTGACCCACGGTCTGCGGCCCCGGCACCGGCCCGATCCCGGCAAAGCCCGGCGGCGGCGGTGCGGACAGGATGCCAGAGGCCGCAGCGCCGCCTGCAGCCCCAACCGCGGCTCCACCGGCGACCGCGCCCGGCACCGCCGCTGTGCCGCTGCCATCGCTGAGCCCGGGGACATAGCCTTCCTCGCCCATCGTCGCGGTGAACTGGCGCACCAGTTCCTCGCGGCTCGCCGCCTCGATCGCGCCGATAGGGGTGCTGTGATCGCGGTCGTCGGGGAACACCCAGGCTCCACTGGCATCGCGGTCGAGCGCGTAGAAGCGCAGGTCCTCGGCGCGGTTGACCCAGGGTTCGGTGACCGGGCCCTGGATCACCTGCTTGCTGCTGACCAGCAGCAGTACGACATTGCTGCCCTCCACGCCGGGCTTGTGCATCGAATAGATTGCCGACCAGCCGATCTCTTCATGGCTGAAGGGGGTGTTGGCGTCGGGCTGCGACATGCCCCCGCCGGGCAGCGGCACGCCGATGTGGTATTGGTAGGGCTTGCGCAGCGCCGCCAGCCGCACTTCCGCTGCTGCGGCAATCTCGGCAGAGCCAGGCAGCTTGCCCTGCCAGTCGAGCCCGGCGAACTGCTTGAGCGCGCGCCCCTTCAGATTGATGTAATAGTGGTTCCAATCGAGAACATCGCCATCGTCGGCATAGGGGTTGGTCCGCTGCTGCGCGCCCAGCGGCGGCGCCAGCGCCAAGCCCAGCAGGGCCAGGATCAGGATGACCAGCCGCCTCATTGCCCCGCTCCCGCCAGCAGGGTGCTGGCCATGATCCAGGCCGAAACGACGAGTGCGGACCACAGCGCGGGCAGCAGCGCCCCGGTGATCCGCCCGCACCCGGCGCGGGTGAACTCCATCGCCGCGCCGCCGCCGCCGGCCGCGATCCCTGCCGCAGCGAAGACCTGCCCGCTGTCCCAGCCCAGCCCATAGCGGCTGACGAGCGCCAGCAGCGCGAAGGAGACTGCCGCCGCCATGCCCCGCATCAGCAGCGCGAACAGGCCTGTATCCGATTGGCGTCCCCGGTTTGCCGAGGCCACGAGTGCCAGCAGCGGCGCGAACAGGACGAGCACCAGCAGCGGCCCGGCCAGCGCCATCGCCAGCCCTCCGCTCAGCCAGCCGAGCACCGCCAATGCGGCGAGCGCGGCGGGCGTCTCGATCCGGGCGCCGCTCATGCCAGGGCTCCCAGCAGCGACCAGCCGTAAAGGACGATCAGCCCGCACAGGGTGGATACCGCCAGCGCCGGCCACAGCCGCCCACCCAGCATCTCGCGCACCGCGCCGGTCATCGGCCCCAGCGCCCAGAGCACGCCCGTTACCCCGAAGGCGAGCGCGGTGTTCCAGCCCAGCGCCAGATTGCAGGCAATTCCGAGCAGCGTGTAGACCAGCGTCGGCGCATAGCAGAGCGCGAAGGCCTTCAGCGCATCGCCAAGCGCAATCGCGCCGCCCAGCGCCCGCACTGCACCCCAGCCGACCAGCGCGACCAGTGCCACGCCCAGCGTTCCGAACACCAGCCCCGCCCCGGTCAGCAGCGCAACGCCCTCGCCCTCGATGGTCCCGGTGCGCAACCGGTCGAGCCCGGACTGGAGGAAGAACAGGGTAAAGGCCATGCCCGGCACCGCCAGCGCCGGCGCCACGCCCAAATCACCCAGCCCGCGCCGCACCGCTCCGCCGGGATCGAGCATCAGCCCGGCGAGGGTGCGCCACAGCGGCACCGGAGCCTCGGTCGCGGCCTCAGTCATCGCCCGCATCCGCCCAGTCCTGGGTCAGTGCCGGCACGATCCGACCGCGCCAGGTCTGCACCGCCAGCCAGCCGAGCGCTCCGGCGCAGGCCGCGCAGAGCGCCAGCATCGCCCAATCGTCACCGCTCAGCACTTCGTAGCGCAGATAAGGCGCGCCGCCGAACATCGACTCGCGCCGCTCGGTCAGCGAAACGAAAAGTTCCAGCGCCATCCACGCGAGCGCCGCCAGCACCACCAGCGCCAGCGGGCGGATCAGCCAGACCGTGGCGAGCGCGAAGCACAGCATCAGGAACGGGGTGAAGCCCGACAGGTCGAACTCTTCCGCCATGGCCAGCAGCGGCACACTGCACGCGATCACCAGCAGGGTGCGCAGCAGGTAGCCCCGCAGCGGCGAGCGCGCCGAAACCCGCGTCGCGGTGGCGCGGCCGGTCATGCCTGCGGCGACCATGGCGCAGACCCGGTCATAGAGGTCCGGCGGGCAATAGATCCGTAGCAGCGTGCGCCAGCCGTTGCGGAAGGCGATGGAGCGCGTCCCCGGCTCGTAATGCGCGGTGAAGGAACCGGTCCAGGCCAGCCGCTGCTGCTCCTGCGTCATCGCCAGCGCGCCTGTCCCGGCCGCGCCGGGCTTGCCCAGCACCAGGCCCAGCCAGAAGGCGGCGCGGTTGCTGGCGAGCGCCGTGCGGTCGACCAGCCGCAGCTCCACGCCGTCGCTGTCGATCCGGAAGCGGGTCTTGATCCTGTTGCGGAACATCAGCGCCATGATCAGCAGGGTCAGCACGAACATCCCCGCCCAGATCATGCCGAACAGCGCGAAGATCGGCGGGATCTCCTCCCAGTCGCCCTGCACGGCCAGCGGAAAGGCCACCAGCAGCGCGCAGCCGATCGCCCCGCCCAGCATCGCCTTGGTGATCGCCGCCAGCATGTGGCGATTGGTCAGAAGGGCGACGTCATAGTCCCATTCCAGCTCTGAAGCCTGCTGCAGCCCCATACGGACGATTCCCCGTGCTTCGACCCGGCTCGAATGAAGCCCTGCGGCGCGCGGAAAACCATGACCTGCGTCAACTCGGCAGTTGCGCGGGGTCAACGACATTTGCGGCAGGCGCGCGCAGCCATGAGCCTGTGGCGCTCGACGCCTTTGGGGAAAGGTCATTCGCTATGACGCAGCTTCGCAAGGGCAGACGCTGGTCGGCATGGTTCAGGCCGCTGGTCCACGCCTGCGCGGCCACGGCGCTGATCCTTCCGGCAGCCTGTTCGCAGGACAAGCAGCCGGACAAGCCCGCCGCCTCGGGTCAGGCGGCCAGCACCGTGCCGTCCGAGTTGTTCGTCCGGGCCGAGGCGTTCCGCCTGCTTGGCACCCTTGCCCTGCTGCGCGGGCTGGGCGCCTATGGCACGCCGGAGGCCAACCTGAAGTTCAAGGCGCTGGCCGGCCAGTTCTTCACCACCCCCGACTGGGAGGCGAACTGGCAGTTGTTCCTGTCCACCGCGATCCCTTTTGCCGCGCGGGCGGACCAGGCCGCGCCGCTGATCGGCTATTACCACCCCGCCAGCGATACCATGCTGCTGACCGGCTGGCAGCGTCAGGCGGACGGCTGGCGGATCGTTTCGGCAGAAGTCCTGCCCGGCGCCGTGGTGCGGGGCGAGGCGCAGCCCTGGTCGCTGGCCCGCAAGTGGCAGCTGCGCGACAGCTATCCGCCCGAGGCGCTGGCCGCGCTGACCACGGTCACCGCCCGCGCCTTTGCCACGCGCTTCGGCGGCAGCGAGGACCCGCCCGCCGCGCTCGATCCGCGCCACCGCACAGGACTGGCGGCGCTGGCCGCCGTGCCGTTCGAGGACTTCCGCGTCGAGGTTTCACCACTCTACCGCGGCGACAGCCCCGGCGCCGGGATGGTCGCGCTGTGGGGCACGCTGCGCGAAGAGGCGGTCATCGGCAGGACTGCCCGGACCGGCGATGCCGCCCAGACGCTCAGGGCGCTGGGCAAGGTCAGTCCCAAGGTGCGGGATTCCGCCTCGCCCATCGCCTACCTTGCCTCGGACAAGGCCGAGGTGCTGATGCTCGCCTCGCAGATCGATCCCAACCTGGTGATCACCGTGCAGGCCTTCAAAACCCCGCAAGGGCCGGAACTGCGCCGGCTCGACCTGATGCGACTGTCCGATTTCGCCGCTGCCGGGGGAGACGCGCAATGAGCAAGTTCATGCTGCTCGCCGGGGCCGCCTTGGCCCTGTCCGGAATCGCGCTCGCCGGGATCGCCGCCACCCCGCTCGCCGCGCAAACCGCCAACGGTACGCCGCAGGTTTCGCAGGGGACTGCCAATCTTGGTCCGCAGAGCCCGCAGGACCCGGCCTCGCTGCTGGGTGACCTGTGGATGACCCATACCCCGGGCGTCACCGAAGTGCTGTCCGCCGACCACAACAGCGCCGCCGCGTCCGAATTCGGCAAGGCGCTGATCGAGGGCAATGGCGCAGAGGCCCAGCTGCGGCGGCGGCTGGCCCAGCTTGCCTCGGACCCGCACATGTCGCCGGGGCTGCGAAAGGAAGGGCTCGACGCGGCCAAGGACCTCAAGACCACGATCGCCAACCGCGAAAAGTGGGGCGGCGGGTTCGAGACGCTGAGCAAGCTGCTCGAAGTGATCGACATCACCTCCACGCTTGCCAAGACCGCCGGTTACGCCGCCGAGCGCGATGCCACAGGCGCAGCCAACGTGCTGTTCAAGGAACTGTCGAAGAAGCTGCTTGAAGGGATCGGCATGGCCGGCCTGTCGTGGTTCCCGGGCGGGCAGGTGCTGGGGACCGTCGCGGGCGAGCAGGTCTTTGAAGGCTATGTCGAGAAAGAACTGGAAAACCGCGAGAACGATGTCCGAGCGGCCGAATATGCAGCGAAATACCTCAATAAGCCGTGGCTGCCGGTCAACCAGGTGATGGACGAGAAGGGCAATGTCCGCACCATCGATCCCGACATGTACGTCGAGAAGGGCACCGGCCTGATCAAGCGCCGCTCGTCCGAAGAGCAGGCGCTCTACGAGGATGGCATGCACACTCGCTGGCTCGACGGCAACCGCTGGGCCGGGATCATGCGCGACCTGGCTTCGGGCAAGATCGACCAGGCCCGCTATGACGAACTGCGCGAGAATTATGCCAATCGCAATCCCAACAAGCCCTGGAATCCCGATGTCGCTGATCCGCTGGGCGCGGGGCGCTTTGCCGGGTCCTATGTCGGCAGTTTCTCGGGCGGGGGAGCCGGGACGATCCGCTTCACGATCTCCGGGACCAGCGTCAGCGGCTCGATAAGCGGCGTCTGCACCAGAAACCCGTGCATCAACGATGCGGTCAGCGGCAGCTTCAGCGGATCGATCAGCGACCTTGGCATGATCCGCACCTCGCTGAGCGGGGCGATCGATTCCAGCACCGGGTTCAAGGGCCATTTCCCATTCTCGGGGACACTCGATGGCGTGGTCGACCAGACCGGCGGGGCCGGCAGGTGGGTGGGCCACAACAAGTACGGCTCTCCCTCGGGCAGCTGGCAGGCCACCCGCTCGCGCTGATCGCTTGGCAGCGCTCCGCCTGCCTGATACCGCCGCGCGATGAACCAGCGGCTCATCGGGGCGGTCGAAGCGGGGGGTACGAAATTCGTGCTGGCCCTGTCGCGCGAGGACGGAACTGTGCTGGCGCGCGGGCGGATCGATACCGTTTCCGCCGAGGTCACCTTCCCGCAGATGGCCGACTTCTTCCGCCAGGCCAGCGCCGCGCACGGGCCCATTGCGGCCTTCGGCGTAGGCAGCTTCGGCCCGTTCGACAACGATCCCGCCTCGCCCGGCTATGGCACCATCACGACCACGCCCAAGACCGGCTGGCCGGGAGCGAACTTCCTATCCGCACTGGCGGAGTTTCGCGTTCCGGTGGTCTGCGATACCGATGTCAACGCCGCCGCGATTGGCGAGTGGCAGGCGGGCGCCGGGCGCGGCTGCGGCCTGCTCGCCTATACCACGGTCGGCACCGGGATCGGCGTCGGGCTGGTCCGGGACGGTGTGCCGCTGGGGGGCTTCGGCCACTACGAGGCGGGCCATGTTCCCGTCGCGCGCTCGCTCGGCGATGCCTTTGCGGGCGCCTGCCGCGTCCACCACGACTGCGTGGAAGGCATGGCCAGCGGCACCGCGATCCGCGCGCGCTGGGGCGGCGAACTCGCCGGGGAGGAGCGGATCGAGCTCATCGCCCACTACCTCGCCCAGCTGGCCGCGGTGCTGCTGCTGACCCATATGCCCGAGCGGCTGATTTTCGGCGGCGGAGTGATGCAGGTGCCCGGCCTGATCGAGGCGCTGCGCCGCGCGGCGGAAGCAAGGTTCGCGGACTACATCCACTCGCCCCATCTCGATCCCGGACTGGAGCGCTACATCGTGACGCCGGGACTGGGGAACGATGCGGGGATCACCGGTGCCATCGAGCTTGGCCGCAAGGCCCTGATCTGAACTCCACCTTCTCCGTTCGTGTCGAGCCCAAGTCGAGACACGAACGGGTGCGGATGTTCAGTCCTGCTCCAGCGCGAGCAGGGCGAAGGTCGCCAGCCAGTGTTCGCCCATGTAATCCCCGGCGACATGGGGTAGCGCGGCGGCCAGATGCAGGTCGGCCGTCTCGCGCGCACGCGCCGCAACCGGATGCCCCTCCCCCAGCGCGCGCGCAATCGCCCGCCAGCACCACGCGCGGCTGAGGTTGAGGCCATCGAGGTGCGCGATCTTCCCGTCGCTGCGGTCGCTGACCGTGGCGGGGGTGAACAGGGTTCCGGGCCGTCCCTGTGCCGCATCGGGCAGGAACAGGTCGAACCACGGGGCGAATTCCGCGCCCAGCACCCGGCTCATCACCAGCGCTTCGCTGAGCGCCGAGGAGAGGAATTCGTCCCCGCCGGGCTCCCACGCCTGGCAATCGCGATCGGCCCCGAACCAGTCCCTTGATCGCTGGCCGATCAGCGCGACCAGCGCGGGATCGTGCTCCGCCGCCCAGTCGCGCGCCAGCACCATTGCGAAGGCCGAATTGTAATGGGTGCCGACCCGGATCGGATAGGTCTGGAGTGGCAGGAAATCGTGGAACCGCCTGGCGAACGCCGCCGCGAAGGCATCGGCATGGCCCGCCCACACCGCATCGTGCCGCCGCATCTCCCCCTGCAGCGCCAGCGCCCAGGCCCAGCCATAGGGCCGCTCGAACCCTCTCGCGGAGGGCCGGGCGAGGTAAGCGGTTTCCGCCGCGAAATTTTCCGCCGTCAGCATTGTCGCCGCCAGTTCGCGCACGGCCGCCGCTTCGGGCAGGTCCGGGAACAGCCGCGCCAGGCGCAGCACCTGCCACCAGCCGTGGACGCAGGAATGCCAGTCGAAGCTGCCGTGGAAGATCGGGTGCAACTGGCTGGGCGTGGCCGCGTCTTCCGGTCCGTCCAGCACGTGGTCGAGCTTATGGGGATACTCGCGGGTCAGGTGGCCGCTGGTCAGCGCCATGAAGCGCGCGGCGATTGCGGGGGTCAGCGTGGTCATGGGAAAGCGAGGAACCAGATCAGGGCAATGTTGACAACCAGCAGCGGCAGCGCCGTGCCGATCTGCGCCTTGACCACCGCGTTGCGGTCCTTCAGGTCGAGTAGCGCGGCGGGGACGACATTGAAATTGGCGGCCATCGGCGTCATCAGCGTGCCGCAGAACCCCGCCAGCATGCCAATCGCGGCCACGATCGCGGGATCGCCGTGGTACTGGTGGATCAGCAAGGGCAGGCCGATCGCGGCGGTCATCACCGGAAAGGCGGCAAAGGCGTTGCCCATCACCATGGTGAACAGCGCCATGCCGAGACCATAGGCAATTACGGCGGCGATCAGGCTCCCCTCGGGGATCACCCCGCTCATCAATCCGCCGACGACCTCGCCCACGCCCGCGAGCGCGAAGACCGCGCCGAGGCTGGCGAGCATCTGCGGCAGGATCGCCGCCCAGCCGACCGCGTCCATCAGCCGCCGTCCGTCCTCCAGCGGCGCCAGCGCGCGAGGGCGCAGCCAGACCATGCCGATCGCGAGCGCCAGCAGCACGCCGAGCGACAGGCTGACCAGCGTCACCTGCTTGGGATCGACCAGCGCGGGCAGATGCTTGAAACCCAGCGTCCCGGCCAGCGCGGCGAGCGGGATCACCAGCGCGAGCAGGAACAGGCGGTTGCCGTGGCGCACGGCGCCCGCGCCGCGCTCCTCCGCGCTCGATCCGCCGCTGCCCTTGCCCAGCCCCAGCGCGGCTAGACCAACGAGGGCCAGCACCAGCAGCCCATTGCCGAAATCGCCCAGGCGGTCGCCCGCCAGCATCGACAGCGCCAGCAGGCCCCAGAACGCGGCGTTCACCCAGCGCCGAGGATTGCCCGCATCGCGCGCCGAAAGCAGCGCGAAGGCGGCAAAGCACAGCCCGGCGACAAGGTATACCTGAGCGAGACCGATCATCGCTTCAGCCTCCGCCGCTCGAACCGCCACAGCCGGAAACTGTGAATCGCAAAGGCGAACAGCGCGGTCGGGATCGCCCAGACCGACAGCTCGAACGGGGCCAGTTCGATCCCCTGCTGGGCCATGAAGCCCTTCATCAGCAGGATCGAGCCGATGGCGATGAACACGTCCTCGCCAAAGAACAGGCCGACATTGTCGGTCGCGGCGGACAGCGCCTTGACCTCCTCGCGCGTGGCCTCGTCCTGCGGGTCGGCGGCGGCTTCGGCCATCGGCGCGACCAGCGGGCGCACGGTCTGCGCGTGGCCCGCGATCGAGGTCAGCCCCAGCGCGGCGGTGATCTGGCGCAGCAGCAGGTAGCCGGTGAGCAGCCGGGCAAAGGTCGCGCCCTTCATCCCCTCGATCAGCACCCGGGCGCGCTCCTGCAGCCCGTGGCGTTCCAGCAGGGCGATCACCGGCAGCACGATCCACACCACGCTGACATAGCGCGTGTCGTTGAAGGCCTTGCCGAAGGCGGAGACGATCGCGACCGGATCGAGGCCTGCCGCCAGCCCAGTCGCCCCCGCAGCGGCGGCAACCACCAGCAGCGGATTGAAGCGCAGCGCGAAGCCCGCGATCATCACCACGATGCCGGAGAGGACCCACAGGTTCATGCGCGGCCTCGCTCGCTTAGGGCGCCCTGGATTGCTTCGTCGCTGCGCTCCTCGCAATGACGAAACCCACCACTATCATCGTCATTGCGAGCGGCGCAGCCGCGCGGCAATCCAGAAGGCGCAACCGCGATAGCCTCGCAACAAACCGTGCTCATGCCTCCCCGTATCCTCCCCCGCCCGGCGTCTCGATCACCATCACATCGCCCGGCCCGACATCGACGCTTGCGGTGGAGTCCAGAACCTCAACCTCACCTGAGCTTTTCTCAAGGCGATTGACTCCCCTAGCCCCTTCCCCGCCACCCGCCAGCCCGAACGGCGCGGGGCGGGGGCGCCGGGTGTGGAGGCCTGCCTGCAGGGGCTCGCGCAACCGCCGCCGCCCCCCCGCCCCGTCGCCGCCGCGCCACTGGCCCCGCCCGCCCGATCCGCGCCGGATCGCGAACTCCTCGAGCAGCACCGGAAAGCGGCTTTCCAGCATTTCGGGATCGGTCAGGCGGCTGTTGGTCATGTGGGTCTGGACCGCGCTCGCGCCATCGAACCCCGGTCCCGCGCCCGCCCCGCCGGCGATGGTTTCGTAATACTGGTAGCGCGCATTGCCGAAGGTGAAGTTGTTCATCGTCCCCTGGCTGGCGGCGAGCGCGCCGAAGGCTCCGAACAGCGCGTCGGTCACCGCCTGGCTGGTCTCGACATTACCCGCGACCACGGCGGCGGGATGGCGGGGCCTCAGCATCGAGCCTTCCGGTACGAGGATCGTCACCGGGGCCAGGCAGCCCTCGTTCATCGGGATCGGATCGTCGATCATGGTGCGCAGCACGTACATCGTCGCGGCGCGCACCACGCTGAAGGGCGCGTTGAAATTGCCGGGCAGCTGGGCGCTGGTGCCGGCGAAGTCGATGGTGACGTGGCGCGCGGCGCGGTCGACGCCGACGGCCACCTGGATAACCGCGCCGTTGTCCATCTCCAGCCGGAACCGGCCGTCGGACAGGCGCGCAATCAGCCGCCTTACCGCTTCCTCGGCATTGGCGTGGACGTGGCCCATGTAGGCCTTGACCACCGCCGTCCCGTGCTCGGCGCAGGCCGCCGCCAGCCCCCTCGCCCCGCGCGTGCAGGCGGCGAGCTGGGCGGCGAGATCGGCCATATTCTGATCGACATTGCGCGAGGGGTATTCGCCCGATGACAGCAGCCCGCGCAATTCCGTATCGCACAGCCGCCCTTCATCGAGCAGCAGGACGTTGTCGAGCAGCACGCCTTCCTCGGCAATCGTCCGGCTGCCGGGCGGCATCGAGCCGGGCGCAATCCCGCCGACATCGGCGTGATGGCCTCGTGCCGCGACAAAGAAATCGGGTGCATCCCCCTGCTCTGAAACGAAAACCGGCGCGATTACGGTGATGTCCGGCAGATGTGTTCCGCCCGCGTAGGGAGCATTGAGCACATAGGCATCGCCGTGCCGGATGCCGCGTCCATCCGCCCCGCCCGCACGAGCGCGCAGCACGGTCTGGACGCTTTCGCCCATTGAGCCGAGGTGGACCGGCATATGCGGCGCATTGGCCACCAGTCGGCCCGCGCCATCGAACAGCGCGCAGGAGAAATCGAGCCGCTCGCGAATGTTCACGGATGTAGCGCTACGGGCGAGCGCGGTGCCCATTTCCTCGGCAATCGCCATGAACAGGCCGTTGAATATCTCCAGCCGCACCGGGTCCGCCTCGGTTCCGCTCGCCGTTGCCTGAATGCGCGGCGCGGTGCGGGTGAGGCGCAGGGTGCCATCGGGATCGACGCTCAGTGACCAGCCGGGCTCGACTACGGTTGTCGCGAGCGGATCGACCACGATCAGCGGCCCCGGCGCGGCGAAACCGGCGGCCAGCACGGCGCGGTCGAAGACCGGAACCTGCCGCGCCTTGCCGTCCAGATGGCACTCCGCCTGTTCCAGCGGCGGGCCGCTCTCGTGCGGCATGGGCCAGGCGAGCGCGGCGCTGTCGCCCTCCCCCGCCAGCGCTTCCACCCGCACCCGGTCGATCACCAGCGCGCCGCTGCCGTCATAACCGAACTGCGCACGGTGCGCCTTGGCAAAAGCGGCGGCGAGCGCATCGGGCGCGGCGGGAGGCAGTTCGATGGCATTTTCCGAACCCTCGCGGCGCAGGAACAGCCGCACCTCGGTCCGCTCCGGCGGCACGCCCAGCTGCTCTGCCGCCTGCCTGCCCAACCGCGCCGCTGCAGCCTCGACCTCGGCCATTCCCGCCGCGTCCAGCGGCAGGCCAAGGCTCGCCTCGCGCAGCACGGCGCACGCGGCCAGGCCCATGCCATAGGCGGAGAGCACGCCCGCGAGCGGGTGGATCAGCACGGTATCGATCGCCAGTTCGTCTGCCACCAGGCAGGCGTGCTGCCCGCCCGCCCCGCCGAAGCACGACAGGGCATAGCCGGTCACGTCATGCCCGCGCGCCACGGAAATCTGCTTGATCGCGTGGGCCATGCCGGCAACCGCGATGCGCACGAAGCCTTCGGCCAGTTCTTCCGGCGCATGGCGCTGGCCGGTTTCGGCAGCGATTGCATCTGCGAGTGCGGCAAAGCGCTGCTCCACCACCGTCCGGTCGATCGGCTGGTCGCCGCTCTCGCCGAACAGGCTGGGGAAATGCGCCGGGATCAGCTTGCCCAGCATGACGTTGCAGTCGGTCACGGTCAGCGGTCCCTCGCGGCGGTAGCAGGCCGGACCCGGCACCGCGCCCGCACTTTCCGGGCCGACCACCAGCCGCCCGGCATCGAACCGGCAGATCGACCCGCCCCCCGCCGCGACCGTGTGGATCCGCAACATCGGAGTGCGGATGCGCGCGCCGGCAACGCGCGTCTCGCTGTCGCGCTCGAACTCGCCGGCATAGTGGCTGACGTCGGTCGAGGTGCCGCCCATGTCGAAGCCGATCACGCGGCCCGCGCCGGATCTTTCCGCCGTGCGCGCCATGCCGACGATCCCGCCCGCCGGGCCGGAGAGGACCGCGTCCTTGCCCTGGAACCGCGCCCCTTCCACCAGCCCGCCGCCCGACTGCATGAACAGCGCCTGCCCCCGCGGCCCCAGCGCATGGGTGAAGGCATCGACATAGCGCCGCAGCACCGGCGAAAGGTAGGCGTCGACCAGCGTCGTGTCCCCGCGCCCGATCAGCTTGATCAGCGGCGCGACCTGATGGCTGACGGAGACCTGCGTGAACCCCGCCGCGCGGGCCAGTTCGGCCAGCCGCGCCTCGTGCGCCGGATAGCGCCAGCCGTGCATCAGGACGATGGCGATTGAGCGATACCCGTGCGCCGCCGCTGCAGCAAAATCTCTGGCCGCCGCCGCCTCGTCCAGCGGCCGCAGCACTTCCCCGTTGGCCGAACAGCGCTCGTCGATTTCGATCACGCTATCGTGCAGTGGCTCGGGCAGGACGATCCGCCGCACGAACAGCTCTGGCCGTTCCTGGGTGCCGATCCGCAGCGCATCGGCAAAGCCGCGCGTGATCGCCAGCACCGTCGGCTCGCCCTTGCGTTCCAGCAGGGCGTTAGTGGCAACCGTGGTGCCCATCCGCACCTCGCAGGCGGGCAGCGCGCCGCTGCCCACCCCGCTCAGCTGGCGGATCGCGGCAATGGCTGCGTCTTCGGCCCGCGCGGGATCTTCCGACAGCAGCTTGGCGGTGCGCACCTGCCCGTCAGGGGTGCGCGCCACCACGTCGGTGAAGGTGCCGCCGCGATCGATCCAGAATTGCCACGTGTCGTCTTCGCTCATCCCCGCCGTTCTAGAGGCTGGCCGCGCGCATGCAATCAGCGCTTCACGCGGATCGCGTCAGTGGGCGAAACGACGATCACGACGCGGCGGTTCTGGGCGCGGCCTTCCTCGGTATCGTTGCTCTCGACCGGATCGGTTTCCCCCAGCCCCAGCGCCCGGACGGATTCCGCCCTCATGCCGGCCGTCGCCAGCGCGGCCTTCACCGCCTCGGCGCGGCGGCGCGAGAGGTCGAGATTGTAATCGTCCGCCCCCATCGCATCGGTATGCCCCTCGATTGTCGCGCCGCTGATGCCGACGCCGGTGAGAGCGCGGGCGATCTTCTGCACCACCTGCCCCGTTTCAGGCGAAAGCTCGCTCTTGTCGAAGTCGAACAGCACCTTGTCGGAAATGCCGAGTTCGAAATCCTGGCCCACCAGCTTGAATCCCTCGGCCTTCAGCGCGGCGATCTGCCGCTTGCTGAAGCCGGGCTTGGCCGGAACGGTCTGGCAGGAAGCCAGCGCCGCCAGCAGGATGAGGGCGATCCCCTTACGCAGTGGCGCCATGGCCATTTTCTCCTTCGTGTCTTGCCTGACGCTTCATCAGGTACATCGCCGCATCAGCACGGCGCAGCAGGTCGTCGGGTGAAATCCCGTCGTCGGGATAGACCGCGACCCCCACGCTCACGCTGGAGCGGCCGAACAGTCCGCTCGGCAGGCGATAGCCGCGCTCCATCGAGCGGTGGATCCGCTCGACCACCGCGTCGACATGGGCGCGGTTATGGAACGGGGCGAGCACCAGGGCGAATTCGTCTCCGCCCAGGCGGAAGGCGCTGTCGACATGACGGATGCTGGCGCGCAGCCGCTCTGCCACCGCGATCAGCGCGGCATCGCCGGAATCGTGCCCGTGCCGGTCGTTGATCGTCTTGAAATCGTCGATATCGAGATAGAGTACCGCGAAGGCGACCCCGCTGCGCACCGAAGAGCCGATCGCCTCGCCCAGCACCTGCTCGAACAGCGCGCGGTTGCCAAGGCCGGTCAGGCTGTCATGCGTCGCGCGGCGGGCGAGCTCGGCATTCTCGGATGTCAGGCCCGCATGCCAGCCCTGAAGTTCCGCAAGCAGGGCATTGAAATCCTTACCGAACTGATCGATCTCCGCAATTCCGGAACTCGGCACCCGCTTTTCAAAGGCGCGGTCGCTGCGCACCGCATGGGCAATCGCGGCAACATGGTCGAGCGGTTCGATCACCTCGTGCTGCAATCGTCGCGCCAGTATGCGCGTGGCGATCACCGTCAGCCCCAGACAGGACAGCGCAATGATCGCCCCCGACAGGACATAGCGCAGCAGCCCTTCCGAATTGCCATAGACCCGCACCTCGGCCAGCGCGGTGTCGCCCCGGCGCAACTGGCGATAGGCGGGCTTGGGCCAGAGCACGGCATTGGCCGCATCCTCGAAGTGGGAATGGAGATCGCCGTGAGGGTGGTTCCACTCGGCGAGCATCGCTCCGTCGGGCTCGCGCACTTCCACCCGGTCGACGCCGCCCACGGCGGCAACCGAGACGATCCCTTCCAGCACGGCGGCGCGATCCTTGAACACCACCGCAGGCTCGATCGTATAGGCCACGGTCTGCGCGGTCAGGTTCAGGTTGCGCGCGGCATAGTTGCGGATCACGATCATCCCGCTCAGCAGCAGGCTGGCGGTGGCCAGCGCCACGGTGAACAGGATCAGCCGCATGTGCACGCCCGCCAGCAGCTGGCGGAGCGTCGGCAGCGAAGAACGGGGCCGGGCCACGGTCATAGCCCTCCCTCCGCCAGGCGCAGCACGCGCGGATCGACGCGCAGGCCGGATCGGGCGATCGCATCGATGTTCATCCGGAACGAGATCGAGCGGGGTTCGTGGACCATGCAGAACATCGCCTGGCTGCGGCAGGTGGGATCGGCCTCGGCAATGGTCAGCACGGCGCGACCGCGCGCCGCGGCAGTCAGGGCGCGGGTAGCCGCGGGTTCGACCTGCCCGATATAGAGCGCATTGCATCCCCCCACCGCGATCGGCAGCGGCGCGACCTGCCGGCGCTGGATGGTGCGTCCGTCCGCGAGCCGCAACCCGTCGAGCCGCGCGGCGTGCTGCGCCGGCCCCGCGACACACAGCGTCAGGGGCGCAGCCGGCCCCGGCCAGCGGGTAAATTCGATGATCCCGGTGACGATCCGGGCAGTCTCCACCGCGACGGAATCATCGCGCGCGCCCGCACCCCCGCCCTCTACGGCCACGGCGAGCAGGCCCACGTCCCCCGCCGAGGCAGCGGCAGGGTCTGACGCGAGCGCCGCCGCCAGGGAAAGGAAGCCGGATAGTGCCATGTTCAGCGCCGCCCATAGTCCAAACTGAACCATTGGAAAACCAGCATATTCGCTCTTCCTGACATTCGTGTAACCACGGCCTGACACGGCTTTGTCCGTGGCAGCGCCAAAAATCGGGCCTGCGCCCCTTGCGCTCGCTTTAACCGCACGCTTAAATCCCGCCCAAGGAGAGCATGATGGACGAGGCAACCTATGCCCGGCTGCGGGCCAAGGCCCAGCGGACGGCGGATCTATTCACCTTTGACGAGTTCCTGACCTTCTGGGCCAAGGACCGGCCCGAACGTCTGGCGATCGAGGGCGACGACCTGCGCTATGACTATGCCGGGTTCGAAGACGCGACTGCCCGCGTGGCCAGCGCGCTGCTGGCGATGGGTCTCCACAAGGGCGACCGGATCGCCTGGTTCGGCAAGAACAGCGCGACCTATTTCACCCTGTTCTTCGGCGCGGCGCGCGCGGGTATCGTGATGACCCCGGTCGGCTGGCGCCTCGCCGAGCCCGAAGCCGCCTTCATCATCGACAATGCCGAGGCGAAGGTGCTGTTCCTGGGCGAAGGCTTCGAAGCCTGCCGCGAAACGCTGGGCAAGCGCCCGGGCCTGATCCGCTGCTTCACCGCCGCGGAGGCCCAGCGCGAAGTGCTGGCCGCGCCTCGCGCCGAGTTCGAGCCTTCGCTGGCCGACGATGCCGTGCTTCAGCTCTACACCAGCGGCACCACGGGCAATCCCAAGGGCGCTGTGCTGTCCAACCGCAACCTTTTCGGGCTGCGCAAGGGCAACATGGACAACCCGCCCAAGCACACCCTGTGGGACGAGGACGAGGCCGTGCTGGTCGCCATGCCCTGCGCGCACATCGGCGGCACCGGGCTTGGCGTGATGGCGCTGGCGGCGGGCCTGCCCGGCGTGGTCCTGACCGAATTCGATCCGCCGCGCGTGTTCGACGCGGTGGAGAACCGGGGCGTTACCCGCTTCTTCATCGTCCCCGCCGCGCTGCAGATGCTGCTCAACCATCCGGACTGCGCGAAGACCGATTTCAGCCGGATCAAGTACATCCTGTACGGCGCCAGCCCGATCCCGCTGGAACTGCTGCGCCAGTGCATTGCCATGTTCGGCGCCGAATTCGTCCAGAATTACGGCATGACCGAAACCACCGGCACGATCTGCGTGCTTCCGCCCGAGGACCACTCGGTCGAAGGCAACGAGCGCATGCGCTCGGCCGGCAAGCCGCTCCCGGGTGTCGAGATGATCATACGCGGCCCCAATGGCGAGGCGCTGCCCCCGCGCGAGATCGGCGAGATCTGCACCCGTTCGTCCAACAACATGCTGGGCTACTGGAAGCTGCCAGAAGCGACCGCCAGCACGATGGATGCGAACGGCTGGATCGCCACCGGCGACGTCGGCTACATGGACGAGGACGGCTACGTCTACATGTACGACCGCGCCAAGGACATGATCATCTCCGGCGGTGAGAACGTCTACCCGGCGGAAGTCGAAAGCGGCATCTATGGCCACCCCGACGTGCTCGAAGTCGCGGTGATCGGCGTGCCGGACGAGAAGTGGGGCGAAGCGGTGAAGGCCGTCTGCGTGCCCAAGCCGGGCCACACGATCGACAGCGCCAGCATCATCGCCTGGGCGCGCGAACGGCTCGCCAGCTACAAGGTGCCGAAAAGCGTCGATGTGATCGAGGCCCTGCCCCGCAACCCCAGCGGCAAGATCCTGCGCCGCCAGCTGCGCGAACCCTACTGGGCGGGCCGGGAACGCCAGATCAACTGAGTCTTGCTCCCTCTTCCGTTCGTGTCGAGGGAAGTCGAGACACCCCAGCGCCAACATGTCTCGACTTCGCTCGACACGAAAGGCTAGGTTGCGAGTGAAAACCTGACGAGGAGAGTGCCCGTGTCCGAATCCCTGCCCGGCGCCAGCGCCCATATCGCAGCCGCGCTGCAGCTCTGCGCGACGATCGACGACCTGCCGGCGGATACGCAATTGCTGCCTGTCGCCCGCGTGGGGGTGATCGGTGCGGGCACGATGGGCGGCGGGATCGCGATGAATTTCCTCTCCGCCGGAATCCCCGTCACCATTGTCGAGCGTGAACAGGCCGCGCTCGATCGCGGGGTCGAGGTCATGGGCCGCAACTATGCCGCCAGCGTCAAGCGCGGACGGATCGAGGCGGCCGAGGCCGACGCCGCGATGGGGCGGCTCACCCCCAGCCTCGATTTTGGCGCGCTGGCCGAATGCGATCTGGTGATCGAGGCGGTCTATGAATCGATGGAAGTGAAGAAGGACGTCTTCTCCCGGCTCGACACCATCGCCAAGCCCGGCGCGATCCTCGCCAGCAACACCAGCTATCTCGACGTCAACGAGATCGCCTCGGTGACCGGACGTCCCGAAGCAGTGCTCGGCATGCACTTCTTCTCGCCAGCCAACGTGATGAAATTGCTCGAAGTCGTGCGCGGCGCAAGGACGGGCGCGAGCCAGCTCGCTACCGTGATGCAGCTTGCCACCACCATCCGCAAGGTGCCGGTCGTGTCGGGCGTGTGCCACGGCTTCATCGGCAACCGGATGCTGTCCAAGCGGCAGGAACAGGCCAACGCGCTGATCATGGAAGGCGCGGCCTATCACCAGATCGACCAGGTCCTGCTCGATTTCGGCTTCCCGATGGGGCCGTTCCAGATGGGCGACCTCGCCGGCCTCGACATCGGCTGGCACCGCGATCCCAGCGTCGTCACAACCGTGCGCGAGGCGCTCTGCGCCGCCGGGCGCTGGGGCCAGAAGACCGGGAAGGGCTTCTACGACTACGACGAAAACCGCCAGCGCACTCCCTCCGCCGAAGTCGAAGCGATCATCGCCGACTTCGCAAAGCGCGAGGGCAAGACCCAGCGCGAGGTCAGCCGCGAGGAAATCTTCGCCCGCCTGCTCTACCCGATGGTCAGCGAAGGCGCGCAGATCCTCGACGAAGGCATCGCCCAGCGCGCCGGCGACATCGATCTGGTCTGGCTGAACGGCTACGGCTGGCCGGCCTGGACTGGCGGGATCATGTACTGGGCCGACCACGAAGGACTGGGCAAGATCGTCGCCGGGCTTGATCAGTACGGCCTGCCCGTCGCCCCGCTGCTGCGCCGGATGGCCAGCGAAGGTGGCCGGTTCAGCGCCGATTGAGTCCGCTCACCGCGCGCGGGATGCCCTTCTCGCGCGCAGGGGCCAGAGGATCAGGGTTCAGCGCCTTGGGCGGGCGATCTTCCAAAGGTCGGAAACCTGTGCGCGCCATGCCGCCGTGTAGGAACGAAGCACGGACGCGTCGCCCTTGCCCGACAGCCCCATCGCGGCGACGATCGATGTGATCAGGAGGATCGATATGTCGATGGGGATTGTCGGCCCCACCAACACCAGGGTGAGAATGACCAGGACAGGGTAGGTCACCAACCGTATCGCCAATTCCTTCATGACCGTAATTGCCCTTCGCCCACACGGTAGCCTGCGGTCCTTTTACACGACTGCTGCGGGCGGCAAGGAAGTTCTCTGACCCTCCATTCGTACGCCAGCGTCACCGCGCGCGCGGGATGCACTTTTCGCGCGGCAAACCGGCGAAATGGTCGCAGGAAAACAGCGCAATTTCAGTGCCCGCCGGATCGCGGGTATAGCTGAACTGCAATTGCGATCGGGCGGCGGCGGGCATCGGGAAGGTCGCGGGGATCGCCGCACGGTCGGTCCAGCCGAGCACCCGGCAGGTGCCCGATGGGCCGCACAGCTTGCGGGCCAGTTCCAACGCCCCAGCCTCCCCCGTGCCCGGCGCCAGTTGCACGAAGTTCGCGCGTCCCGACGGATCGCGCATCACCAGTTCACCGCCAGTGATCGGCGGAGCGCCCGGTGCGACCGTCGGCGTTGCGGTCGGTTCAGCGCCCGGTGTTTCGCCGATGACCGGTCCTGACAGGCTGAGCGGATCGGGCTCACCGCCGCGATAGACCCGCGAAAAGGCCGCGCGCGTTCCCCAATAGCCCGGCCAGCGCAGGAACAGGTGCGTTTCGACCTGCGCGATCTTGTCGAGCTTGGGGCTCCAGTAAGGGAACACCCAGTCGGTGTGGTAATGTGTGGCGGTGCTGACCGGAGCATAGACCCGGCCGCCCAATGCCTCTTCCGCGCGGCGCCGCGATGCCAGCCACGCCGCCTCGCCATAGCGCCGCGCGAGCGAACCATCGCAGGTGAAGGAAAACTGGCAACCCGTCTGCCGTTCGGCTCCTTCGAACACCACCCCGCAGACGGTATCTGCAAAGGCGGGATGACGAACCCGGTTAAGCACCACCTGGATCACCGCGCGCTGACCTTCGTCGCTCGATCCAGCCTCGGCCATCGCGGCGAGCGCGAGGCATTCGGTGGCGCGGGCGCGATCTTCTGAAGTCCCGCGGAAGCGGAAGGGAGCGGGGGCGGGATGCGGCCCCGGCACGAAGGGAATGGCTGCATTGGCGGCTCTCGCCTGATCCTCGGGCAGCGCAGGTGCGGCGAGCACCGGCGCTTCGCCCGGCAGCCCGGGCAAGGCTGCGAGCGGCTCGACCTGAGGAGTTCCGACTTCGAGCGAAACAGCCAGTGCTGCAGCAACAGCCAGCAGAACCGCGAGCGTGCAGGCAATCAGCGTGCCAGGCTGTAGTCGCCGCTTCCTTCGCATCGCCATTTTCCTAAACGAATCCTTCGCTTCGGCCAATGCCATGGCGGAAACCCGTCGGGCCATGCCGGATTCCGGGAACCAAAACGCAAAAAACCCCGCCGAAGCGGGGTCTTGTCGTGGTTGCGGGGGCAGGATTTGAACCTGCGACCTTCAGGTTATGAGCCTGACGAGCTACCGGGCTGCTCCACCCCGCGTCACCATGCGCCCCGAGGGGGCGAGATTGTCGGGGAACTGATCCCCGATACGCAAAAAGGGCCACGAGGGCCCTTCGAGCGCAGGCCCGAAGGCCCTGACTTGTGAATGGGTTCCGTACCCGCCGGCTTTAATGCCTGGCGACGTCCTACTCTTCCAACGCTTGAGCGGTAGTACCATCGGCGCTGTCAGGTTTCACGGCCGAGTTCGAGATGGGATCGAGTGGGTCACTGACGCTATGGCCACCAAGCAATAAAGCAGGCGGATACGGGTTTTAATCGATGCACTTGTATGCGTTTTAAGGGCGTATCTGGCTGATATCGTCCTCATCGCAGACAGCAGGGCTGTCATTGATGGTGGGATTCATCAAGCATGATCAGAGTTATTAGGACCGGTTAGCTCCACACATTACTGCGCTTCCACATCCGGCCTATCAACGTGATGGTCTATCACGACTCGAAGATACCTTATCTTGAGGGAGGCTTCCCGCTTAGATGCTTTCAGCGGTTATCCCGTCCATGCATAGCTACCCTGCTGCGCGGCTGGCGCCACGACAGGTACACCAGAGGCATGTTCACCCCGGTCCTCTCGTACTAGGGGCAACTCCTCTCAAGTATCGACGCCCACGGCAGATAGGGACCAAACTGTCTCGCGACGTTCTGAACCCAGCTCACGTACCACTTTAATTGGCGAACAGCCAAACCCTTGGGACCTGCTCCAGCCCCAGGATGTGATGAGCCGACATCGAGGTGCCAAACGATTCCGTCGATATGAGCTCTTGGGAATCATCAGCCTGTTATCCCCGGCGTACCTTTTATCCGTTGAGCGATGGCCCTTCCACGAGGGACCACCGGATCACTATGACCGACTTTCGTCTCTGCTCGACTCGTCAGTCTCGCAGTCAGGCAGGCTTATGCCATTGCACTCTTGCAGCCGGTTTCCAACCGGCCTGAGCCTACCATCGCGCGCCTCCGTTACTCTTTAGGAGGCGACCGCCCCAGTCAAACTACCCGCCACAGAGGGTCCCTGTACCGGCTAACGGTACTAGGTTAGACATTAAAAAATCACAGGGTGGTATTTCACCTATGGCTCCACGACAGCTGGCGCCGTCGCTTCAAAGCCTCCCACCTATGCTACACAATAATTTTCCAATGCCACTCTGAAGCTGCAGTAAAGGTGCACGGGGTCTTTCCGTCTAACCGCGGGTACTCCGCATCTTCACGGAGAATTCAATTTCGCTGAGCATATCCTGGAGACAGTGGGGAAGTCGTTACGCCATTCGTGCAGGTCGGAACTTACCCGACAAGGAATTTCGCTACCTTAGGACCGTTATAGTTACGGCCGCCGTTTACCGGGGCTTCAATTCGGAGCTTGCACTCCTCCTCTTAACCTTCCGGCACCGGGCAGGCGTCAGACCCTATACGTCGTCTTGAAGCCGACTTAGCAGAGTCCTGTGTTTTTGCTAAACAGTCGCTACCCCCTGGCCTGTGCCCCCTGCTACTGCTTGCGCAATAACAGGGCCTCCTTCTTCCGAAGGTACGGAGGCAATTTGCCGAGTTCCTTCAGGATACTTCTCTCAAGCGCCTTGGTATACTCTACCTGACCACCTGTGTCGGTTTCGGGTACGGTCTATACGGTGGGGCTATTTCCTGGAACCTCTTCAAAGCACAACCAATCCGATAAGGTTGTACAATACACGAGATCCGTCACACACCACCAGGCCCACGAATATTAACGTGGTTCCCATCGACTACCCCCTTCGGGCTCGTCTTAGGGGCCGGCTCACCCTGCTCAGATTAGCTTTAAGCAGGAACCCTTGGTCTTTCGGCGAGAGGGCATCTCACCCTCTTTGTCGCTACTCATGTCAGCATTCGCACTTCCGATAC
>JAYRMP010000023.1:0-37670 GCA_041912655.1 Novosphingobium sp.
ACGCTGGCGCAAGCGTGTCTCGACAAGCTCGACACGAACGGAGGGGGAGGGGCTTGTCCGGTTACCCGGCCAGCTGACCGCCATCGACCGCCAGCAACGCGCCGGTGGTCTTGCGCGAGGCGTCGGAGGCGAGGAAGGCCAGCGCCTCGGCGATGTCTTCGGGATCGCAGATGCCGTCGGCCAGCTTGGGCACGTTGCGCATCACCAGCTGCCAGTCGATATTCCCCGCAGGGGGCGCCATCGTGGTCATCGGGGTCGCGACCTGACCGGGGCAGACGCCGTTGATCCGCACGCCTGCCGCCGCGTATTCCAGCGCCAGCGACTTGATCATGCCGACCACCGCGTGCTTCGAGGCCGAGTAGGCGACCGAATAGGGAATGCCCGAGAGGCCCGCCGTCGAGGCGACGCAGACGATGTTGCCCTTGCTGTCCAGCAGGTGCGGCAGGGCCGCCTGGCACAGCACGAAGACGCTGGTGGTGTTGATCCGCAGCAGCCGCTCGAAATCCTCCACCGCATAGTCGGCGGTCGGCCCCCATTTGAGCATGCCCGCGACGTTGCACAGCACGTCGAGGCCCTCGGCGCTCGCCGCTGCGACCAGCGCCCGGCACGAGGCGTGATCCTCGGCGTTGTAGGGCACCACCTTGACCGCACCGCCGATCATCGCGGCAGTCTCGGCGAGCCCCCCCTCGTTGATGTCGCCGATGGTCAGTGCGGCGCCCTCGCGCACAAACAGCTGCGCCGTGGCGCGCCCGATACCGGATGCCGCGCCCGTGACCAGAACCTTCTTGCCTGCAAAGCGCATGGGCCTTCTCCTTATCCGAACGTCGCGGGCGGCTCGCCCATCACGGCAACCGTGGGTCGCCCTTCATCATCTACCGCATGGATCAGACAGGACTGGCGGCGCGAGCGGGTTTCCGCAATCCACCAGCGCCCGCACTGCCGCAGATAGACGTCCTCGTACTCCACGCCCATCTGCGTCAGTGTGCGCGTGGCGAGGTTGATATTGTGGAACAGCAATGACCACTGTCCCCGCGCGCGGTCGGCGCCGTCGAAGGTAATCACCCCGTTCGCGCCGTGGTGGATGTCGAACACGCCCGGCGCGCAGCCCATCTCCGCATAGACCGCGACGAAGCCGTCGCGGCCGTCGAAGGCGGGAAAGCCGTCAAAGGCGATCACCGCTCCTTCGGGCAACAGGCAATCGCGCACCGTTTCCGGATCCTTGGCATCGCAGGCGCGCAGGTAGCGCGCCTTGAGGTCGCGGATCGCGCGGTCGTCCTCCAGCCGCGCCAGCCGCTGTTCCAGTGTCATCCCGCTCAGAACCGGATCCCCGCCGTCACCCCGAAGGTGCGCGGTTCGGGGAAGTAGCCCAGCAGGATGCCGCCAAAGCCGGGGCCGAAGTCGATGAAGTTCGACGGATCGGCTTCCTTGGTGACATTGCGCGCGAAGACCGAAAGCTCGGCCCGCGCTCCGCCCAGCGGAATGTCGCCCAAGCTGGCGCGCAGGTTGACGATCGTGCGGCCTTTTGACTGGCTCGACCCCGCCAGCTGGTCGGACGGGGAAGTGCCGGTCAGCGCGTAGGGGAAGGTGTGGTACTTCGAGACGTAGTTGAGGTCCCCGTAGAGGTTCAGCTTGCCCCAGTCGCCCTTTACCACCTGCCAGTCGAACCCGACCGAGGCCGTGGTCTTGGGTGCGTGTGGGAAGGCGCGGTTGCCCGACACGTCCACGCCGCCGTCGATGAAGCGCTTGTACTTCGAATCGAGGATTGCCAGCGAGCCGTTGAGGGTCACGCCGTCGACCGGGCGCAGCACGGCTTCGAATTCCAGGCCCTGGATGCGCGCCGCACCGGCATTGGTGATGATCGATGCCGCACCTGTGGTGGCGGTGAATACCGACAGCTGCATGTCCTTGTGCTCATCCCGGAAGGCGGCGACGTTGAACACCAGACGGTTGTCCAGCAGCCGGGTCTTCAGACCCAGCTCGTAGCTGTCGACCTTTTCCGGGCGATAGGGATTGCACAGTTCCGGCGCGCCGCTGGGGCAGGCGGCGGTGGGGGCGACGAACACGTTGGTTTCGCCGTTGAACCCGCCCGACTTGAAGCCGCGCGCGAAGCGGGCATAGAGGTTGACCTGGTCCGACACCTCGTAGGCGAGTGTCAGCGCGGGCGAAAAGTTGTTGTACTTCGCATCCGGTACTGCGCCGTAGGGCAGGTTGGCGATCACCAGCGGCTTCACGATGCCATTCGCCGCGTCGTAATTGATGCGGAAGTAGCGGCTGATGTCCTTGCTTTCGTGGGTATAGCGCGCGCCCACGCTGACCTTGAACGCCTCGGTCAGCTTGTAGTCGAGCTGGGCGTAGAGCGCGAAGGCCTTGGTGTGCGAGCCGTAATTCGATTGCAGGTCGGTGCCGCCGCCGAAATAGGTCTGCGGGTTCAGCGTTTCGGCCTTCTCGCTGAAGTAGAACGCGCCCGCGACATAGCTCAGCTTGTCATTGGCGGTGGCGCCGGTCAGCTGCAGTTCCTGGCTCCAGGCGTTGTAGTCGGTAATGCGCTGGGTGAAGGCCACCGGCAGCGGCGAACCGTCGAGGTCCAGGCCGTCTGCCCAGGCGAGATCGCGGTAGGCGGTGATCGACTTCAGCGTGGCGAGGCCAAGGTCCGCGGTCAGGGTCAGCGCGTGGCCGTAGCTGCGCGACTTCTCATAGGCCGGCGCGTCGATCGCGGCGGTGGTGACGCGCGTCGCGCTGGTGTAGCGGTCGAGCGGGAAGTAGGCCCCGCCATAGGCATAGCCGGGCGACTTGGGATCGAAGATGTCGCGGAACTCGCCATTGCGGTTGACCTGCAGCAGCTGCGAGAACGGCGGGTCCTGATCCGACTTGGTGTAATCATAGGTATAGTCGGCGGTGATCGCGTCCGACAGCTCGGCGCGGACCTGCACCATGAAGCTGCCCGAATGGATCGAGTCCGTCCGCTCCGCGCCGGACGGCGACCTGGGCGACAGCTTGATCAGCCCGTCACGGCGGCGGAACTGGCCGGACAGCTTGGCGGAGAACACGCCCATGCGGGGCAGGTCGAGCACGCCGCGCAGGCGCACGTCGTTGAAGCTGCCATAGGTCGCCTCGAAAGAACCGCCCAGCTGCCCCGAAGGCTTGCGGGTGACGAGGTTGATCGCCCCGGCCAGCGCGTTGCGGCCATAAAGCGTGCCCTGCGGACCGCGCAGGAGTTCTACCCGCTCAAGATCGGCGACGTCGAAGATCGATCCCTGCGCCTTGGCGATGTAAACCCCGTCGAGATAGAGCCCGACCGCCGGTTCCCAGGTGATCGCGGGGTTGATCGTCACCGAACCGCGGATCGAGGCTTGCGAAATGGTCTTGGACCCCGGCGCGCGTTCGATCTTCACGTTGGGGGCAATGGTGCCCAGCTTGTCGATCGAGTCGATGCCGCGGCTTTCAAGATACTCGCTGCCCACCGCCGAGATCGCGATCGGCACGTCCTGGACGTTTTCCGAGCGCTTCTGCGCGGTCACGACGATGGCACCGAGCCCGTCGTCGGCAGTGTCCTGCGCGCTGTCCTGAGCCAGGGCCGGAGCGGCGATGCAGGTGGCCAGCGCGGCCAGCGAAGCGGTAGCGAGCATGCGAATCATGGTACCCTCCCTCAAGGGCATCGACCGGCTCTGCGGGCCGGATTATGATGCGTAGAATCGTTAAGCTTCAACTACGCGAATAGCGATTGAATGGCAAATCAAAATGGGATAGCGTAGTCCATATAAATAATGACTACGCAGTTGGAGAGGTATGATCACACTCGCGCTGGCGATGGCGGCTTCCGCCCTGCCCGAGGCGTCGCAGTGCCAGGCCGCCGCGCTGGAGCCCGAAGCGGCGCTGGCGCAGGCGATCGGCCTGCAAGGCTATATCTATGGCTACCCGCTGGTCGACCTGCTCAAGCAGCGCTTCAACGAGACACATCGGGTTAGCGCGAGCCAGCCGGTCGAGGCGCCGGTCAACACCATCGCGATCTATCCGCACCTGCTGACCCCGGAAACGCAGGGGCAGCTGCGCGCGGCCAATGCCGATACGCTCTATCTCAATGCCTGGGTCGACCTGTCGAAGGGGCCGGTCCTGCTGGAGGTGCCAGAGATGGGCGCGCGCTATTACACGCTCGCCTTCATGGACCTTTATGCCAAGCCCTGGCACCTTGGCACCCGCACAAATGGCGGCAAGGCCACGCGGTACGCGTTGGTCGGTCCGTCAGGCGGGACAGTGCCCGAAGGCTACACCGTGTTCCGTCTGCCGACCGATACGGCCTGGATGCTGGGCCGCGTGCTGGTCGCGGGCGAGGCTGACCTTGCCGAAGCGCGGCGCCTGTCGCAGACGATCCGGATGGTCGGCGCTGCCGGAGAGCCGGTCAGCGAGGCCGCGCCGCTGCAACCCTTCGACAGCCTCGCCTATTTCGAAATGCTCAACCAGGCGCTCCGCTCGGTTCCCGCCAAGCCGGGGGAAGCCGCGATGATGGCCCAGTTCGACGTGGCCGGGTTCGGTCCCGCGCGGGTGTTCGACGCGGGCAAGCTGTCCGACGCCCAGAAACTCGGTCTCGGCTGCGCGCTGAAGGTCGGGCCGCAGGCTCTCGCCAAGCGCGGCTTCCGTCCGCGCCGGATCGACAATGGCTGGATGTGGTCGGGGGCGATGGCCGACCCGGGCGACGACTTCCTGCTGCGGGCCGAGGTGGCGCGCGGCGGCTATGTCAATGCGCCGGAAGAGTCGATCTACCCCGCCGCGCTCACCGATGACCGGGGCGAGATGCTCGACGGCAAGCGCAGCTACCGGCTGCGCTTCGTCAAGGGCGCGCTGCCGCCGGTCGGTGCCTTCTGGTCGCTTACTGCCTACGACCGCGCCACCTCGCAGCTGATCGCCAATCCGATCCGCCGCTACACCATCGGCGATCGCACCCGCGGCCTGAAATACGGCAAGGATGGCTCGCTCACGCTCTATCTGTCGAACACACGGCCGCGTCAGGACGCGTCCAACTGGCTGCCCGTCCCGCCGGGCGCCTTTCACGCCGTGATGCGGCTCTACCTGCCCCGCGCGGAGGCGCTGGACGGGACTTACCGCCTGCCTGCCATCGAAAGGATCGAGCCATGATCAGGCCCACCACCAGCATCGACGCATTCTCCGCCGCCGCCTATGCCGACGAGGCGGCGATCGCGGCCAAGTTCAAGGAAATGCGCGCCCAGGGCGACGTGCTGTGGGTGGAGCAGGAACCCTATCGCCCGTTCTGGGCGGTGCTGCGCCACAAGGACATCATGGAGGTGGAACGCAACGGCAAGCTGTGGCTCAACGCCCCGCGACTGACCCTGCTGCCCGACTGGTTCGAGGACCGAACCATCGCCCAGTTCGGCACCCGCACCGGGCCGGTGCGGACCCTGCTCGACATGGACGGCGCCGACCACCGGGCGCACCGCCAGCTGACGCAGTCATGGTTCAATTCCAAGTTCCTCAACACCCTGCGTGAGCGGATGAAGCTGCTGGCGACCGAATATGTCGATAAGCTGGCGAGCCTCGCGCCGAAGGGGGAATTCGATTTCGTCGAGGAAATCGCGATTCCCTATCCGCTGATCATGATCACTTCGATCCTCGGCCTGCCCGACAGCGACGCGCCGCTGGTGCTGCGCCTGACGCAGGAATTGTTCGGCGCGAGCGATCCCGAGCGTAACGCCAACGGCGACTTCGGCCTCGCCACCGCGATGGAATTCTTCGGCTATCTGGGCGGCGTGGTCGCCCAGCGCCGCGCCGATCCCAAGGACGACCTGATGTCGGTCGTCGCCACGGCGACGATCCACGGCGAGCCGCTGTCCGACATGGAAACGCTGTCCTACGGCATGCTGCTGGCCGCCGCCGGGCATGACACCACCAGTTCCAGTGTCGGCGTGGGGATGATGCAGCTGGCCCGCAATCCGGGCGAGTTCGCCAAGCTCAAGGCCAACCCGGATCTGGTCGAAAGCGCCGCGCAGGAGATGTTCCGCTGGGCGACCCCGGTGCGCCACTTCATGCGCACCGCGGCCGAAGATACCGAGATCGCCGGCCAGAAGATCGCCAAGGGCGAGCAGGTAGCGATCCTCTACCTCTCAGCTAACCGCGACGAGCGCGCCTTCGATGCGCCGGACGAGTTCCGGATCGAGCGCAGCTCCAACCGCCACCTTGGCTTCGGCTATGGCGCGCACCACTGCCTGGGGCGCATTCTCGCCGAAATGGAAGTCGAGGCGCTGTTCCGCGAGATCGCGCTGCGGGTGGAAAGCATCGAACTGGCTGGCGAGCCCGAATGGGTCAAGACCAACCACACCGGCGGTCTCAAGCACCTCCCGCTCAGGGTAACGATGAAGTGAGGGTTCGGCGGGCCGCCCTGTTGCTGGCGCTGGGCTGCGCCGCTGCTGCGCTGGCCGGCTGCGACGCCCTGCGCGGGCCGCCCGCTCCCAAGGATTCGTCGGGAGTGAAGCTCACCGCCTATCCCGAGCGGGTCTACTGGGGCGATACACACCTCCACACCGGCAATTCGCCCGATGCCTTCGGGTTCGGCAACCGGTTGTTGCCCGCCGATGCCCTGCGTTTCGCGCGGGGCGAGGAGGTCACCTCGACCATGGGCGTCAAGGCGAAGCTGGCCCGCCCGCTCGACTTCCTGGTGATCGCCGATCACTCGGACGGACTGGGCTTCGTCAAGAAACTGGCCGACGCGCCGCGCTTCCTGCTGCCCAACGACACCATGAAGCGCTGGCACGACATGTTCAACGCCGGGCCGGAGCAGTCGGCGCGGGCAATGGGCGAGATGATCGATTCCGCCGGCGATCCGGCAATGAAGAAGCTCGCCGATCCCAAGAAGCTGGCCGAAGACAGCCGCGACATCTGGCAGGAGCACCTGCGCACGGTCGAGGACTACAACGAGCCGGGCAGGTTCACCGCCTTCATCGGTTTCGAATATACCTCGATGCCCAATGGCAACAACCTGCACAGGGTGGTGCTGTTCCGGGATGGTGCTGACAAGGCGGGCAAGGTCATGCCCTATCTGTCGCAGTACAGCGAAAAGCCGGAAGACCTGTGGTCCTACATGGAAGGCTACGAGCGCAGCACGCACGGGCGGGTGCTGGCGATCCCGCACAACAGCAACGTCTCCAACGGCCTGATGTTCGAGCTGACCGGCCCGGGCGGCGGGCCGATGAGCGCGGCAGAGGCCCAGCGCCGCGCCGCGCGCGAGCCGCTGGTCGAGATCACCCAGATCAAGGGCGACAGCGAAGCGCATCCGTTCCTGTCCCCCACCGACGAGTTCGCCGGGTTCGGGGTGGAGGGCTGGGACAAGGCCAACCTCAACGCCAAGCGCGCGACCACGCCCGACATGTACGGCGGCAACTATGTCCGCGAGGCGCTGAAGCGGGGGCTGCTGATCGAGCAGCGCACGGGAACCAATCCCTATCGCTTCGGCCTGATCGGATCGACCGACAGCCACACCGGGCTCGCCACGGCGGACGAGGCCAACTTCTTCGGCAAGCACACCGGCAACGAGCCGACCCCGCAGGGCAAGGACCGCGTCACTCCTGCGATGGACATGGGCACGGACCTTGGTCGCTACAACTGGCAGTACCTGGCAGGCGGTTATGCCGCCGTCTGGGCGCGCGGCAACACGCGCGAGGCGCTGTTCGACGCAATGATGCGGCGCGAGGTCTATGCCACCACCGGCCCGCGCATGACGGTGCGGGTATTCGGCGGCTGGGACTTCACCGGCAGCGACCTGTCGGGCGACTGGGTGAACGCCGGTTACGCGCGCGGGGTGCCGATGGGCGGCGTGCTGGGTGCGCGCAAGGGCGGGGCGCCGGCCTTCCTGATCTCCGCGCTCAAGGACCCGATCGGCGCCAATCTCGACCGGGTGCAGGTGGTCAAGGGCTGGGTCGACCGGGCGGGCGTCAGCCACGAACAGGTGTTCGACGTCGCCTGGAGTTCGCCGGAAACGCGCAAGGCTGCGGGCGGCAAGGTGCCTGCCATCGGCAATACCGTCGACCTGTCGAAACCGTCCTATGCCAATACCATCGGTGCGCCCGCGCTGACGACGGTGTGGCGCGACCCCGCCTTTGATCCGGCTGCCCGCGCGTTCTATTACGTGCGGGTGATCGAAATCCCGACCCCGCGCTGGGTCGCTTATGACGCGGTGCGCTTTCATCTGAAGCTGCCGCCCCAGGTTCCGCTGGTCGCGCAGGAGCGCGCCTATACTTCTCCCATCTGGTACGAGCCTAAGACATGACATCTCTCGAAGCCCGCATTGACCGCTTGGAATCGCTGGATGCGATCCGCCAGCTTCCCGCCAAGTACGCCCTCGCGCTCGACATGCGCGATATGGACGCGATGGTCAGCCTGTTCCCCGCCGACGTGCGGGTGGGCAAGGACGCGAGCGGCCGCCAGGCCCTGCGCGCCTACATGGACCGCACCCTGCGTTCGCCCTTCACCGGCACTTCGCACCACATCGGCGGGCACGTGATCGAGTTCGACGATCCGGACCATGCCCACGGCGTGGTCTATTCCAAGAACGAGCACGAAACCGGCGACGAATGGGTCATCATGCAAATGATGTATTCGGACGACTACGTGCGGCAGGATGGCCACTGGTACTTTGCCCGCCGCCTGCCGCTCTACTGGTACGCAACCGACCTCAACAAGCCGCCGGTGGGCGACAACAAGATGCGCTGGCCGGATACCGAATGGGTGGAAGGCAACTTCCACAAGCTGTTCCCGAGCTATGCCGAGTTCTGGGCGCGCGAAGGCGACCACGGCGGCCCGGTGGCCGAACCCGCGCCGCTGGAGAAGTTCCTGGAAACGATGCGCCGCGGCGCGGCGGCGCCCAAGGTCAAGGTCCGCGCGGACTAGGCCAAACGCTTCCCGCTCGTGTCCGGCAGTGCTGGATACGAGCGGGCGCTGCGCCCTATTCCGCGTTGCTCCCGGTCATGTCCTGCGCGGCGAGGTAGCCGAAGGTCAGGGCTGGGCCGATGGTCACGCCCGCGCCGGGATAGCTTTCCCCCATCGCCGAGGCGGCGCTGTTGCCGATGGCGTAGAGGCCGGGGATCGGCTTGCCATCCGCGCCAAGCACCCGCGCCTTGGGGTCGGTGGTCAGGCCGCCATTGGTGCCGATGTCGCCGGGATAGATCGGCATGGCATAGAACGGCCCCTTGCTGAGCGGGCGCAGGCAGGGATTGGGGGCGACGCGCGGATCGCCGTACATCTTGTCATAGGCGGCTTCGCCCCGGTGGAAATCGGGGTCTTCGCCCTTGGCCGCATAGTCGTTGAAGCGGCTGACGGTGGCTTCCAGCGCAGCCGGATCGACGCCCATCGCCTCGGCCAGCTCGGCGATGGTGCGGCCCTTCTTGAGTATCGTCTTGACCATGCCGTTCTGCGCCCAGTCGGGCACCAGCGGATAAACCGGGCCGACCGGATAGCTGTGGCGATAGGTATGGTCGAACACGAACCAGCTGGGGCTGGCATCGCCGTGTTCGCGCTGGCGGCGGGCCATCTGCTGGCCGACGATGTGATAGGACGCCGCCTCGTTGAGATAGCGGGTGCCTGACTGGCTGACCATCATGCAGCCCGGCAGGGCGCGCTCGATGGTGCAGAGGCGCCCCCGGTCCTCGCCCGGCACATAGAACACGGGTGCGGCCCAGGCCGACTGCATGTTCATCGTGCCTGCGCCAATCGCCTGCCCGGCGCGGATCGCGTCGCCGGTGTTGCCGCTGGTCCCGCCCGAATAGAGCGCCTTGGGGTAAAGCGGCGCATGCTCGTCGCGCATTGCCTGGTTCTTGTCGAACCCGCCTGCCGCCAGCACCACGCCCTTGCGCGCCCTGATCCGCAGCAGCTTGCCCTGGTGGCGCACCAGCGCGCCGACGACCTTCCCGTCTTCCTCCACCAGCCCTTCCAGCGGGCTCTTCAGCCACAGCGGAACGCCGGCCTCGTTGAGCGCCAGCCGCAGGCCGCCCGCCAGTGCATTGCCCAGCGTCAGGCGCCGGTCCTTGCGCGAGGTGAAGCGGAACGGCCAGTCCAGCCAGTAGCGCAGCAGGCTCTTGGCCAGATGCACGTGCCAGCCGGGGCCGCGGAACAGCAGCAGGTAGGTTTCGTCGAAATGCCAGTTGAGATAGCCGAACAGCGAGGCCGCGGGCGAGGCGAAGCGCAGCGTGCGCACGTCGTCGCCCAGCTGCTTGCCGTCGAGCGGCAGCGGCATGTGGGTGCGATAGCCGGTTGGCGAGCCGCCCGGATTTTCGGCATGGTAATCGGGGTAGGGGAAGGCGTGGTATTCAAGCGGCGTGTTCGCGCCCATCCAGCGCAGCATCTTCGCCGCATTCTCGACATAGGCGCGGATGTTGTCGTCGGGCACATTGTCGGCCGAAAGCGCGCGGACATAAGTGAAGGCGTCCTCCACCTTGTCGTTGAACCCCGCCTCGGCAGCCTGGTCGCTCGCCGGAATCCAGATCCCCGCGCCCGAGGTGGCAGAGGTGCCGCCCCACAGCGCTTCCTTCTCGACGATCAGGACCTCGGCATGGTTCTTCGCCGCGACCAGCGCCGAAAGCATGCCCCCTGCGCCGGAACCGACGACGAGGACGTCGATTTCCCTGTCCCAGTTCCCGCTCATGCCTGCGTCTCCCCTCAGGACGGAATGTAGAGTTGCACCGACTTGCCACCGTCAACCGGCAGCGCGACGCCGGTGATGTAGCTGGCCGCATCGGAGAGCATGAAGACGATTGCCTCGGCCAGTTCCTCGGGCCTGCCGCCGCGCCCCATCGGGATCGCCTCGGCGGTCTTGGCGGCGAGTTCCGGGGCCTTCTCGGCAAAGTCGAGCGTGGCGGCGGTGTTGACCTGCCCCGGCACGATCGCGTTGACCCGCACGCCCTGGCGCGCGCCTTCCATCGCCGCGACGGCGGTGAACTGGATCAGTGCAGCCTTGGAAGCCGAATAGCTGGAATAGTTGGCCATCGCCCGGATCGCGGTGGTCGAGGAGATGTTGACGATCGAGCCCTTGCCCTGCGCCGCCATCACCTTCATCGCCGCCTTGGTGCCGACGAACACGGCATCGGCATTGACCGCAAAGTCCTTGCGCCAATGGTCCAGCTTCAATCGGCTGATCGGCGCGTAATGGGTCGACATGGCATTGTTGACCAGCATGTCGAGCCGCCCGTGGCGCGCGGCAACATCCTCGATCAGCGCCTCGAACGCGGGAAAATCGGTCACGTCGAGCTGCACCGCCTCGATCCTGCCGCCCTCGGCCTCGATCTGCGTCCTGGCGCTGTCGAGCAGTTCCTGGCGCCGCCCGCAGATGACCACCTGCGCCCCGCGCCGCGCGAGCAGCGCTGCGGTGGCGAGGCCGATGCCGTCGCTGCCACCGGTGACGATGGCGACCTGGCCGCTGAGATCCTGGGTCATGCCCTCTCCTGATTCCCTTTTGCATGGTCCGGCGAATGGATAGCCGGAATCGAAACGCAATTGACGTAGTTATGACGTATGTGTCAACCTAATGCGTAATTCAATAACGATCAAATTACGAATCTCATGGGTTGAGGGCGTGGCATGACCGATCTTTCCGGCAAGGTGGCACTGGTAACAGGCGCAGGGCAAGGGGTGGGGCAGGGCATTGCCCTCGCGCTCGCCGCCGCTGGCGCGAAAGTGGCGGTCACCGGACGCACGCTCGCCAAGCTGGAACAGACCTGCGCGCTGATCGCGGAGCGGGGCGGCGAGGCGCTGGCCGTGGCGGGCAACGTCAAGGATGCGGCCAGCCTCGCCGACATGGTTGCGGCCACGGTGGAGCGTTTCGGCGGGCTCGATATCCTGATCAACAACGCGCAGGAAGTGCCGAACGGCAGGCTGGAGGACGTCAGCGACGAGGCTTTCCTCGCCGGATTCGAATCCGGCCCGCTCGCCACCTTCCGGCTGATGAAGCTGGCCCGTCCGCTGATGGCCGCGCGCGGCGGCGGGGTGATCGTCAACCTCGCCTCCTCGGCGGGGATTCGC
The DNA here is from genome assembly GCA_041912655.1 of Novosphingobium sp. Lineage (GTDB taxonomy): Bacteria > Pseudomonadota > Alphaproteobacteria > Sphingomonadales > Sphingomonadaceae > Novosphingobium. Next base: position 12,016 of record JAYRMP010000023.1, read on the forward strand.
TGGGACATGACCGGCTATGGTGCCTACGGCGCGGTCAAGCAGGCGACCCGGGTGCTGACCCGCGCGGCGGCGGCGGAATGGGGGCGGCAGAACATCCGCGTGCTGTCCATCGCCCCGCACGCCGAAAGTCCGGGCCTGAAGTGGTGGATCGCCAACAATCCCGAAGAAGCGGAGGCCTTCTTCCGCACCATTCCGCTGGGCAGGATCGGCAAGCTGGAAGAGGATATCGGGCGGGCCGTGGCGGCGCTGTGCTCCAGCGACATGGCCTATCTCACAGGCGCGACCATTCCGCTGGACGGCGGGCAGGCGAACTTCGACTGATGGAAAAGCTGGTCTGCCTGATCTGGCGCCATTCTGCGGAGGAGCGCGCGGCGTTCAATGCCCGCCTGCTGGCTCACCTGCCGCCCGCGTTGGCGACGGCGGGAGCGAGCGGGCTTCGGATCAATCTGGAGGATGAGATTGCGGCAAAAGGCGCGCACCTGCGGCAGTCGCGCGGGGACGTGCAGCACGATGCCGTGGTCCAGTTCTGGCTGCCGAGCGCCAACGCCCTGTTCCGCGTCGAGGTCGATGCCGCGCTGACCGCGCAAGGTGCGCGCTGGTGCGGCTGGGTGGTGGCGGAATCGACAATCATCGCCAATTCCGCGCACTCGGCGGTTGCGGGCAAGCGAACGGCGGGCTGGTCGCAGATGGCTTTCCTCGTCCGGCCTGAACGGCTCAGCCACGAACAATGGCTGGCCGCATGGCAGGACCGTCACACGCTGGTGGCGATCGAGACCCAGTCGAACTTCGAATATGTCCAGAACCTGATCGTGCGCCCGCTGACGGCAGGTTGCCCGCCCTACGCGGCCGTGGTCGAGGAATGCTTTCCCGAAGCGGCGCTGACCGATCCGCTGGTCTTCTTCGACGCGGTGGGTGATCCTGCGAAGTTCAGAGCCAACCTCGACCGGATGATGGCGAGCTGCGATGCCTTCATCGATCGGGGGACAATCGACGTGATCCCCACCGGCCAATACACCTTCTGAACCCGAAACTCTGCGCGGATTGTCGCAACTGGAGTGCGACCGCCGCTGTTTGCGTAAAAGATGAAGCTTTGAAATTCGCAAAACATCGCCTATTGATCATACGGGCACGCTAATGCGTCGAATCGAGGGAGAGGATATGGCAGCGGCAAAAGTCGCGCTCGTGACCGGAGCGAGCAGGGGTGCGGGGCGCGGGATCGCGCGCGGCTTCGGGGAACTGGGCTATACCGTCTATGTCACCGGACGCACTGTCACCCCGGGCGACGCCCGGGGCTGGGACGGCACCGTGCTGCCCGGAACCGTCGCGGAAACCGCAGCGGAAGTCACAGCTGCCGGGGGCAAGGGCATTGCTGTGATGTGCGACCATTCTGACGACGCGCAGGTCGCCGCACTGTTCGAGCAGATCGAGCGCGAGCAGGGCCGCCTCGACGTGCTGGTTAACAACGCCACCTATATCCACCACCAGCTGATCGAGAAGAAGCCCTTCTGGGAGAAGGAGCTCGACGCGGTGAAGATCCTCGATGTCGGGCTGCGTTCGGCCTATGTCGCCAGCTGGTATGCGGCGCGGATGATGGTCCGCCAGGGCTTCGGCACGATCGCCTTCGGGTCCTCGTTCGGCGGCTCGTGCTACATGCACGGCCCCGCCTATGGCGCGCAGAAGGCCGGGGTCGACAAGTTCGCCCACGACATGGAACACGACCTGCGCGGCACCGGGGTGATCGCGGTGTCGATCTGGATGGGGCCGCTGGTTACCGAACGCTCGCTGATCGCGCGCGAGACCAATCCGGAGCAGTACGAAGGCTTCATCGAGACGGCGGAGAACCCCGAGTTCACCGCCCATATCGTCGATGCCATCTCGCGCGCGCCCAACCGTGACGAGCTGTCCGGCCAAACCCTGATCGCCGCCGAGATCGCGCGCGAGCTGGGCGTGACCGACCGGGGCAACGAACGCCCCTCCTACCGTGAAATGCTGGGCAGCCCGCGTCCCAAGAACCCGGCGGCGGTGTACTGACATGGCCAGCCAGTTCCACCTTGCCGATCTGTTCGAAGCCGTCGCGCGGACCGTGCCGGACCGGCTGGCCGTGATTGGCGACAGCGCGCGGCTGACCTTCGCCGAATTGAACAACCGCGCTGACCGCCTGGCCGCTGGCCTTGCCGCGCACGGCGTGGGCCGCGGCGATGCCGTGGGGCTCTACCTCTATAACAGCCCCGCTTACCTCGAAGGCTTCATCGCCGCCTGCAAGCTGGGCGCCGTCCCCTACAACGTCAATTACCGCTACCGCGCGGACGAGCTGCGCTATCTCTTCGCCAATGCCGACAGCGCGGCGGTGATCCACGGCGCCGAGTTTGCGCCGATCCTGCGCGAAGTGCGTAGCGATGTGCCGACGCTGAAAGTGACCGTCGCGGTCGAGGACGGTTCGGGCGAGGATATCGCCGGCTCGGTCCGCTACGCGGAGCTGCTGGCCCATGAATCCGCCGGGCCGTGGGATCGCAGCGAGAACGACTACCTGCTGTGCTACACCGGCGGCACCACCGGCATGCCCAAGGGCGTGATGTGGCCGCACCGCGCCTTCCTGTTCGCCTGCGCGGGCGGGGCGGGCTATTTCAACCCGCATGGTCCGGTTGCCGCGCCGCAGGACATCGAAAGCCGCGCCCGCGATGGCTATCCGCTGAAGATGTTCCCGCTCGCCCCGCTGATGCACATGGCGGCGATGTGGACGGTGTGGAGCGCGATGCTCAACGGCGTGACCATCATTCTCGACGAGGGCCGGGTGTTCGATCCCGAGCGGATCTTCGATACTGCCGAGCGTGAAGGCGCGAACATGATCCAGTTCGTCGGCGATGCCATGGCCACGCCGCTGCGCGATGCGCTGCGCTCCTATCCGGGCCGCTGGAACCTGTCGGCGGTGGTCAATCTCGGCTCTGGTGGTGCGGTCTTCTCGCAGCACCTCAAGGACGATCTCAAGGCGCTGGTCCCCAGCGCCCAGATCACCGACGGTATGGGCTCTTCGGAAACCGGGATGTCCGGCATGGCCGAGAAGTCGGATGACGGCGTGATGCGCCTCGCCGCCAATGCCCAGCAGCAGGTGGTGGTCGATGGCCAGCGGCTGGCCAAGCTCGGCGAATCCGGCCTGATCGCGCGGACCGGCAACACGCCGATCGGCTACTACGGCGATCCCGTGAAGACTGCGGAAACCTTCGTCACCATCGATGGCACGCTGTGGGCGGTGTCGGGGGACGCCGGGCGGCTCGACGCCGATGGCATGATCACGATGTTCGGGCGCGGTTCGACCTGCATCAATACGGGCGGCGAGAAGGTCTTCCCAGAAGAGGTGGAAGAGGCGCTGCGCACCCATCCGGCCGTGTTCGATGCGGTGGTTGCCGGTCAGGCTGACGAGCGCTGGGGCGAGCGCGTGATCGGCGTCGTTTCGCGCCGCGAAGGCGTGGCCGAGCCCGCCTTTGACGAGATCAAGGCCTACCTCGCCGAGCGGCTGGCGGGCTACAAGGTGCCCAAGGCGCTGGTCTGGGTGGACGAGGTCAAGCGTTCGCCCGCCGGCAAGCAGGATTACCGCTGGGCCAAGGACATGGCAAAGACCGCAGCATGAGCCAGATCGATCCCGTCTTCGCCGCCGTCACGGCCCCCGGCACGCCATTCGAGCTCGTCGAGCGCGATGGCCTGCTCCAGTTCACGCAGGCCGCGCCTGACCTCGCGCTGATGATCGATTCCGCGCGCCGCCACGGCGACAAGACCTTCCTGGTCGACTTCTCGTCCGAAGGCACCGAGCGGCGGCTGACCTTCGAGCAGGTCTTCGCCTGGCGGGATCAGCTGGTGCCGATGCTGCACATCCGCCGGGGCGACCGGGTGGCGATCTGCATGCGCAACCGGGCCGAGTGGATCGTTGCCTTCATGGCGGTGATCAAGGCTGGCGGGATCGCCGCGCTGCTCAACAGCCGTGGCTCGCCGACTGAACTCGTGGCGATGATCGAGGACGTTACCCCTGCGCTGGTCCTGGCCGACAGCCGCCGCGCCGCGCTGATCCGCGAGGGCGGCTACACGGGCCGCATGCTCGACCTGACCCGTCCGTTCGAGGGCCAGGAAGTGGAACGCCGCGCCGCCGAACCGGTGCCCGATCCGGGCGTGGGCAAGGCGGAAGACCCCTGCGCGATCCTGTTCACCTCCGGCACTACGGGCCGGGTCAAAGGCGCGGTGCTGACCCACCGCAGCCTGATCACCGGGCTGATGACCATGCAGCTGTCGGGCGTGATGGTGCTGCACAACATGGCCCGCGCCCACGGCGTGCCGGTCGAGACGATCCTGGCCAACCTGCCGCAGCAGGCGGCACTGCTGGTCTATCCGCTGTTCCATATCTCGGGCCTCGGCGCAGCATTCCTCTCGCCGCTGCTGGCGGGATCGAAGATCGTGATCATGCGCCGCTGGAACGCGCAGGAAGCGGTGCGGCTGATCGAGGCGGAACACATCACCATGTTCTCCGCCGTGCCGACCATGCTGTGGGATCTGCTCCACGGCGCGAAGCTTGGCAGCGCCGACCTTTCGTCGCTGCGCAACATCGCCTCTGGCGGGCAGGCGCTGCCGGTGAACCTGCTCGACGAGATCCGCGCTGCCTGCCCGCAGGCGGTGATGGGCACCGGGTACGGCATGACCGAGGCCTCCGGCTCGCTGGCCCAGGCCGTGGGCGAGGACTTCATCCGCAACCGCAGCGCCGCCGGGCGCGTCCTGCCGCTGGCGCAGGTGCGGATCGTCGATGCGAGCGGCGCCGTGCTGCCCCCGGGCCAGAGCGGCGAGATCCAGTTCCGCGGCGCGATGGCCATGCAGGGCTACTGGAACCGTCCGGAGGAAACCGCCGCCGCCTTTACCGCCGATGGCTGGCTGCGCACCGGCGACGTCGGCTACCTTGATGCGGAAGGCTATGTCTTCATCGTCGACCGGGTGAAGGACATGGTCATTTCCGGCGGCGAGAACATCTATTGCGCCGAGGTCGAGCGCGTCATGGGCGAAATGCCGGGCGTGGGCGAATGCGCCGCCTTCGGCATTCCCGACGAGCGGCTGGGCGAACTGCTGGTCGCGGTCGTCGTCGGCGAGGGGATGGACGAAGCGGCGGTCAAGGACTGGGTCGGCGAACGCCTCGCCCGCTACAAGGCCCCTGGCCGCGTCGTCATCACCGCGTCGCCCTTGCCGCGCAATGACGTGGGCAAGATCAACAAGGCCGCGCTGCGCAGCGCCTGGGCCACCCTTTCAGGAGACGAGTGACATGGGCATGCCCAAGGATATCGGGATCATCGACTGCATGCTGGGCATCCCGGAGGCCGAGGACCGGTCCGACTGGTTCACCGCCTTCCGTCCGCTGATCAAGGACGAGCAGACGCTCCAGCAATTCTCGATGCCGGCGCAGTACATGTTCAAGGACGTGCCGCAGACCGGCCATGCCGACGACTACGTCAAGTGGACGGTCGAGCAGATGGACAAGCACGGCATCGCCAGGGCGCTGATCGGCTGGAACGACAACGCTACCTCGCGCCGGGCCAAGGAGCTTTACGGCGACCGCTTCTTCTTCGACCTGCCCTGCGATCCCAACAAGGGGATGGAGGAAGTGCGCCGGATCAAGCGCATCCATGCCGAAGTGGGTCTGTCGGCGATCTCTGTCTTCCCGGCGGGCACGCTGCCGCAGGTGGCGATCAACCACAAGTACATGTTCCCGCTCTACGCCTGCGCGGTCGAACTGGACATTCCGATCCTGCTCAATGTCGGCATTCCGGGCCCCCGCATCCCGATGGAAACCCAGAAGGTCGAGCATCTCGACGAGGTCTGCTGGTTCTTCCCTGATCTCAAGATCGTGATGCGCCACGGCGCGGAACCGTGGCAGGACCTGGCGGTCAAGCTGATGCTGAAGTGGCCGAACCTTTATTATTCGACCAGCGCCTTCGCGCCCAAGCACTACCCCAAGGCGATCATCGACTACGCCAACACCCGCGGCGCGGACAAGGTGATCTATGCCGGCTACTTCCCGATGGGCCTCAGCCTTGAGCGGATCATGTCCGACATGGAGAACGTGCCGCTGAAGGACGAAGTGTGGCCCAAGTTCCTGCGCGGCAATGCCGAGCGGGTGTTCAAGCTCTGACAAGCACTATCGACAAACCATAAAGACCGGAAAATCCGGGGAGAAACAATGATGACCCAAGCAGCGAGCGACGCTCGCACTCCGCCCGTGGCGGTGTGGCAGGTGCTGGAAAAGATGAGCCGCGAGGAACTGGCGGCGTGGCGCGTGGCCGACCTTGCCGGTCGGCCCAGCGCGCAGGAGCGCAACCTCGACCAGGGTTTTCCGTTCGGCTGGTACCCGTTCATGCTGGCTCGCGATCTCGCCGTGGGCGAGGTCAAGCCGGCGCGCTATTTCGGGCGCGATCTGGCCGTCTGGCGCGGCGAGGACGGGCAGGTGCGGATGCTCGATGCCTACTGCAAGCATCTGGGCGCACACATGGGCCACGGCGGCAAGGTTTCGGGCAATCTTCTCGAATGCCCGTTCCACGCCTGGCGCTATGATGGGGACGAGGGGACCGTGAAGGAAATCCCCTATGCCCGCGCCGTCCCGCCGCAGGTGAAGCGCAAGTGCACCCGCAATTGGCACATCCGCGAGGCCAACCAGTGGCTGTGGGTCTGGTATCACCCGGAAGACGTGGCGCCGCTCTATGAAGTGGTCGAACTGCCCGAAACCAGTGACCCGGCCTGGACGCCGTTCGACTTCGCCGAATGGAAGGTGTTCGGCAGCCTCCAGAACATGGCCGAGAACGGGGTCGACTTCGCCCACTTCAAGTACATCCACGGCACCGCCGAAGTGCCCGAGGCTGAACTCAGCTGGGGCGAATGGGACCGCCAGGGGATCGTCCGCGCCAAGATGGGCACCCCCAAGGGCGTGGTCGACGGCGCGATCACCAGCAATTCGATGGGTCCGGGTCAGGCCTGGGTCCGCTTCACCGGCATCTGCGAGACGCTGCTGGTTGCCTGCATCATCCCGGTCGAACTGGACCAGCTGCAGGTCGTCTACTGCTATACCCAGCCGCGCGAGCAGGCCGAAGGGCCGGCAGCAGGCGTTGCCCGCGCGATCATCCGCGACGTCAACAAGCAGCTCGATCAGGACAAGGTGGTGTGGGACCGGATGCGGTTCGAACCCAACCCGATCATCTGCGACGGCGACGGCCCGATCCCGCAGTTCCGCAAGTTCTATTCCCGCTTCTACGCGGGCGGCGACGGCGTCCCCACCGCCGCGCGCTGAGCCGCGGCGGGCGGGGGCGGGGCAGGCCTAGATCAGGCCCAGCCCCTGCCCGGTCCGCGCCGCCGGGATCAGCAGGTGGCGGATGATCCGGTCCATCCGGCCCTGGTTGGAAACAGCCGTGGGTCGCTCGATGGGGAAGGGCAGGGCATGGGTGCGGTCTGCCGCAAGCCCCTCGGCGAGTAGCTTGCCCATCAGCGGGGCCATCAGGTTGCCCCAGGCGTTGAAGTACATCAGCCCGAACAGGCCCGGGCGCGGCTCGAACACGCCGGGGAATTCGCGGTTCCTGAAGGCCACGCGGCCGGTCCAGTAGCTTTCCAGTTCGATCCTGAGGCCCTTCGTTTCCGGCCAGGCGCGGTGCAGCCAGTCCAGCTGGTTCTGGAAATGCCAGCGCGCGTCCGCCGCTCCGCCGACTTTGGGGATCGAGGACAGGATCAGCCGGTCATGCCGGTCGCGGACCAGCGGATTGAGATCGAGCGGCACCTGCGACAGCGCCGCGCCGGCCGGATTGACCACGCTGCGCGCCTCTTGCGGCAGGGGCTGGGTGGCCAGCGCATAGGCGGTTAGCGGATAGAAGGCGCGGGTGAATTCCGGGACGACATCAGTGGCATAGGCATTGGTGCAGAACACCGCACGCGCCGCGCGGACCGAGCCCTGCGCGGTGCGCACCCGCCAGCGCTGGCCGTCTTGCTCGATACTGGCGGCGGGACTGTTGCCGAACAGCCGCGCGCCCTTTGCCGCCGCGCCGACCGCCATCGCATTGGTCAGGCGATAGGGGTTGGTCCGCCCGCCTTCGACGAAATCGAGCGCATGGGTCCACAGGCGGCTGCCGGTGCGCTTGTGGAGCTCTTCGCCCCCGGTTTCCGCGACTTTCAGCAGCCCGGCCTGTTCCATCCACGCCGTCTGGGCGCGGAACTTCTCCATCGCCTCGCGGCTTTCGGCGACATTCAGGTAGCCGCTGCGCACCACGTCGGCCCCCACGCCCAGCCGCTCGGCCAGCGCGAAGGGCAGGCCGCGATGCTCGCGGAAAGCGTCGAGGAAGGCGCGGCCCTGATCGGGAAAGGCATCGAACACCGCGCGGTCCCGCAGGATCGGCAGGACGTGCCCGGCGTTTCGCCCGGATGCGCCCCAGCCCGGCTGACGGGCCTCGATCAGGACCACCGCCACGCCGGCCTCCGCCAGATGCAGCGCGAGCGACGTGCCGGCGAGGCCGCCGCCGACCACCACCACGTCGCATTCGATGTCGCCGCTCAGCACCGGCCAGGCGGGGGCAAGGCCCTCGGGCCGGGTCCAGCCGCTGCGCTCGATCCCGACCCGCCCCTGTTCGAACCGGGCACCCAGCGAGGTTGCGGCGCGGTCGGCGGCCTGGAGATCGCCGTAGCCGTTCCACCAACGCCAGCCGCCCGCCGCGCCGGCCACGGCAAGGGCGCCCGAGCCGAGGAGAACGTTGCGGCGGTTCAATCGGTTCGTGCTAGGCAAGGCGCGGCTCCGGGGCTGGCTGAATTCAGCTTGGGGGAGCGTGAGGGCGAAATACGCAAAATGCAATCTTCGATTGGCAATATGGCCGTGTTTGCGTATCAGTAACGGCATTGAGTAACGCAAATCGTTGGGAGCGAATGGAATGCGCGGTTTGAACGGCAAGGTGGGCGTGGTCGCGGGCGGCGGCCGGGGGATCGGCGCGGCGACCGCGCGGCGGCTGGCCGAGGAAGGCGCCGCCGTGGTCATCGGCGACATCACCGAAGACTGGGCCAGGGAAGTCGCCGCCAGCATCACAGCAGCTGGCGGACGGGCGATCGGTGTCCATCTCGACGGGACCAAGGCCGCCTCGCAGGCCGCGATCGTCCAGACCGCGCTCGACGAATTCGGCGCGCTGGACTTCTATCACTCCAACCTCGCTGGCGGCACCGAAGGGGACATAGACGCACTCAACTGCACCGAGGAAGTGCTCGACCGTTCCTTCGCGATCAACAGCAAGAGCCACGTCTTCGCCACCCAGGCGGCGCTGCCGGTAATGCTCGAACGCGGCGGCGGGGCGATGATCTACACCTCGTCCGGAGCGGCGATCGGCGGCAACGCCTTCCAGGTAGCCTACCCCATGACCAAGAACGCGCTCCATGCGCTGGTCCGCCATGTCGCGGCCAAGTATGGCAAGAAGGGCATCCGCTCGAACGGCATCTGCCCCGGCGTGGTCCTGACCGAGGCGGTCGCCCAGCACCTGACGCCCGAATATGTCGAGGCGACGCTGAAGACCGTGCCGCATACCCGACTGGGCCAGCCGGAAGACATCGCCGCGGCGGTGGCCTTCCTCGCCTCGGACGACGGCCAATGGGTCAACGGGCAGGTCTGGCACGTCAACGGCGGCCTCATCAAGCGCGACTGATGACACTGACGCCCTTCGATGCCCCGCCGCTGCTGCGCGATATGGCGCACCGCTATGCGCTGGCGGTCGACCGCCGCGACGCGGCGATGCTGGCGGGCCTGTTCGTCAGCGATGGAACGATGCGCGGGCACGGGCAGGCCGAGCCGCGCTATGCCGGGGCGGAAGGTTTCGCGCGGATGATCGCCGAGGTCGAGGCAAGCTTCGGCGCGACGATGCACAATGTCTTCAACCAGACCTATGAACAGGCAGATGATGGCACCGTCACCGGCCACGTCACGGGCGTGGCGAGCCACGTCCTGCCCGGCGGGGACGGGCAGGGCGAGCTGACCCTGCTCGACTTCGCCATGCGCTATCACGACCGCTATGCGCAGGAAGGCGGGGTGTGGAAGTTCGCCGACCGCCAGCTGGAGGTGGTCTGGGTGGAGCGGCGCACAGCCGCGCCGTTCAGCGCGGCGATGATGGGCCGCGAGCTTCGGGGCTTCTGAACCGTGGATTACGGTGCGCGCGCGGACGCTGGCGGTTGACGCGCCGGGGAATTGGGGGTTTGCAGATGGCCATGAGTGACGATTTCACGATCGACGACATGGACCGCGCGATTGTCGAGCAATTGCGCGTCAATGGCCGCGCGACCAACCAGCAGATCGCCAACACCCTGGGGCTGACCGCCGCGACCGTTTCCGCACGCATCCGCCGCATGGAAGAGGCGGACAAGCTGCGGGTCGTCGCCGTGTCCGACTTTTCCGCGCACGGCTACAACGTGCTGATGGAAGTCGCGATCGAGGTCGATGGCCGCCCGGCCAGCGAAGTGGCCGAGGAACTGGCCGAGTTCCCGGAAGTCTTCGCCGCGCATCTCGTCACCGGGCGCTATGACATCGACCTTCTGGTGGTGCTGCGCGATTTCAGCGACCTGCCGGGTCTGCTGCTCGACAAGTTTTCCAAGGTGAAGGGCATCCGCTCGCTGGTTCCGGCCATCGCGGTAGACGTGATCAAGTACAAGTTCGACGTCGCCCCGATCGACGCGAGGAGCGGGGCATGAGCACGCCGCAACTGGACGATCTCGACCGCCAGCTGATCGAAGTGCTGGCCCGCGATGCGCGGGTGTCCAACCGCAAGATCGCGGTGGACCTGGGAGTCACCGAAGGCACCGTGCGCGGGCGGATCAAGCGCCTGCAGCAGGACGGGCTGATTTCGTTCACCGCGATCACCAGCTTTGGCCTCGCCAATTCGGCCAAGCTGGCGCTGATCGGCGTCCAGGCCGATGTCGAGAACGTGCGCGATGTGGCGCGCCAGATCGCGGACCTGCCCACGGTCAACGCGGTGATGATCACCATGGGGCGGTTCAACGTGTTCGCCTTCTGCCTGTTCAACACGCTCGACGGGCTGCTGGAACTGACTGCAGACCAGATCCTGGCAGTGCCCGGGGTTCATCACGTCGAAACCTCGATCGCGGTGAAGACGCTGAAGTACAATGCGCGGGTGGTGCGGATCACCGAGGCGGATCAGGCCGGCGACGAGGCAGACTGACCTGCGAATTGCGTAACCCAAGAATGGTATTTCTTCGCAATTGCGCAAAGCGGTTGCGAAAGGTGGCCATTTTGCGCTAAAGCATCTCCCAACAAGACATGTGGGAGATTCCAATGGCTACCACCGCTGACTACGGTCTCGGCGAATTCACCTATCCGCGCGGCTGGTTCATGGTCGCCCGGTCGGAAGAGGTGACCACCACCCCGATTTCCGTGCGCTATTTCGGCGAGGACATGGTCATCTATCGCGGCGGGCAGAGCGGCAAGGCCTTCATGATCGAGGCCTATTGCCCGCACATGGGCACGCACCTGGCGCGCAACACCACCTCCTATGTGGTCAAGGACAAGGAACACGTCGAGGGCGACAATATCCGCTGCCCCTATCACGGCTGGCGCTTCGGCCCGGACGGCAAGTGCAACCAGATCCCCTATTCGCCCGCCCCGGTGCCCAAGGCCGCCTGCCTGAAAAGCTGGAAGCTGGTCGAGCGCGCGGGCGCGCTGTGGACCTGGCATGATCCCGAAGGGCTTGAACCCGAATACGATCTGCCGCCCTTCGCGCAGTATGATGCGCCGAGCTGGGTCAACTGGAACCTGCGCGAACTGGGCGAACTCGCCTGCCACCCGCAGGAAGTGGTCGACAACATGGCCGACAAGGCCCACCTCGAACCGGTCCACGGCTCGATCGACATGGTCAGCTTCGAGAACGCCTTCGAAGACCACGTCTGCCGCCAGATCCTCTCCGCCGGGCACAAGACGCTGGCTGCCGATGGCGGCGAGCCGATGACCAACGACACCTGGTACACCGGCCCCGGCATCCTCCAGTCGGAAATGGTCGGCGCCAACCCCTCGCTGATGCTGATCGCCCATACCCCGATCGACGATGGCGTGATCAAGGTGTGGTACGGTCTGCTGGTCAAGGTGGCGAACGAAACGCCGAGCGCCGACGATATCGCGCTGGCCCGCGCCTATGAGGACGCCGGCGTCGATGCCTTTGCCCAGGACTTCGAGATCTGGTCCAACAAGCGCGCCTGCGTCCACCCGATGATGGTTCGCGGCGACGGTCCGTTCGACAAGGTGCGGATCTGGTACCGCCAGTTCTACAACGCGCGCGCCAAGGCCGAAACCTGGCAGAAGCGCGTCAACGGCCGCTACACCACGCGCGGCACCAAGACCGATCCTTGGGATACTGCGGCCTGAGGCTTTGTTCCGGCAACAGAAAAGGCCCGCTCCGGGATGCCGGGGCGGGCTTTTCTTTGCGCTTTGCCGAAGGTGGCTCACACGAAGCCACGAAGGGGGGCAGAGCTGCCCGCGCACTCGCTGACCGTCACCCTGAACTTGTTTCAGGGTCCATCTCGCCACATGGCCCGTGGCTGGTGACGAGAGATGGATGCTGGAACGAAGTGACCACAGGTCAAACAAGTTCAGCATGAGAATCAGGAGGACGGTCAGACCGCGCAGCGTCTCGTCAGGTCGCCGTCGCGCCGCCGTCGACCACCAGCGGGTGGCCGGTGACGAAACTGGCCTGGTCGGAGCACAGCCACAGCACGGCAGAGGCGATTTCCTCGGCCTGGCCCATGCGGCCCATCGGGGTCAGGCTGTCGAGCACCTTGCGCATGTCCGGATTGGAGGCGAGCGGGGCAGTCATCGGGGTTTCGATCACCCCGGGGCAGACCGCGTTGACCCGGATGCCCGCCTTGGCCCAGCGCAGCGCGCCGTGGCGGGTCAGGCCGATCACCCCGTGCTTGGTGGCAGTATAGCCCGGCTGCGCGCCATTGCCGACCAGGCCGTTGATCGAGGCGGTGTTGACGATCGCGCCCTTGCCCTGGGCCAGCATCACCTCGGCCTCTTCGCGCATGCAGTACATCACGCCGGACAGGTTGATCGCCACGCTGCGATCCCAGATCTCGTCCTCGTACTCGTTGGCGCCCATGTTGTTGATGCCGGCGTTGTTGTGCGCGAAATCGAGGCGGCCGTATTCGCTGACCGCACGCGCGACCAGCGCCTTGACCTCGGCCCCTTCGGCCACGTTGCAGCGCTGGTAGACGGCCTTGCCGCCCGCCGCCACGATCAGCGCGACGGTTTCCTCGCCGCCCGCGTCGTTGACGTCCGAGACGACCACTGCGGCTCCGCTGGCGGCAAAGCCCAGCGCGGTGGCGCGGCCGATCCCGCCGCTTGCCCCGGTAACCAGCGCGACCTTGCCGCCGAAATCGTAATTCATCCTGCCTCTCCTTGATATGCGTAGCAATTTGCTTACAGGATAACGCAAATGCTGGTCAATCGGCGTTTATGGGAGCCTTATTCGAATGACTGATGCCCTTTTTGCGCCTGTCCGACTTGGCGCCCTCGAACTTGCCAACCGCATTGTCATGGCCCCGATGACCCGCGACCGCGCCGGCCCCGGCGACGTGCCGACGGACGCGATGGTAGAATACTACGCGCAGCGGGCAAGCGCCGGGCTGATCGTGACCGAGGGCGTCCAGCCGAGTGCGGTCGGCAAGGGCTACTGGCGGACCCCGGGCATCCATTCCGCCGAGCAGGTCGAGGGCTGGCGCCGGGTGGCCGATGCGGTCCACGCGCGCGGCGGGAAAATCGTGATGCAGCTGATGCATTGCGGGCGGGTGGTCGTGGCGGCCAATCGCGGGTTCGAAGCCGATGTCGTGGCACCCTCTGCGCTGCCCTGCCCGGTACAGGTGCCGGGGCCGGACGGCACGCCGGTCGATACCGCCATGCCGCACGCGCTGGCGGCGGAGGAACTGCCCGCGCTGCTGGAGGAATATGCGACCGCCGCGCGTAACGCGATTGCCGCCGGGATCGACGGTGTGGAACTCCACTGCGCCAGCGGCTACCTGATCAACCAGTTTCTCAATCCCGCCAGCAACGTGCGCGAGGACGAATTCGGCGGCAGCGCCGAGAACCGCATCCGCTTTCCGGTGATGGTGCTGAAGGCGCTGGCGGACGCGATCGGCGGCGACCGGGTGGGTTTCCGCATCTCGCCGGGCAATCCCTACAACGGCATGGACCCGTCCGAGCCTGAGGCGACTTTCGCGCCCTTCGTCAAGGCGGCGGACGGCCTCGGCCTCGCCTTCCTCCACGTGGTCGACATGGGGCTGGAAGGGCTGGACACGCTCGCCATGCTGCGGGCGAACTGGTCGGGGCCGATCGTCGCCAACAACAACCTCAAGGCCGATAGCGCCCGCGCGCTGCTGGAAGCGGGCCGGGCCGAGGCGGTCAGCTTTGGCCGCGCCTTCATCGCCAATCCCGACCTGGTGGAACGCATCGCGCAGGGCGCGCCGCTGGCCAAGCCCGATTACGCGCTGCTCTATACGGGCGAGGAGCGCGGTTATACGGATTACCCGGCGCTCTAGGCTTCGAGCGCGCTTCAAGAACAAGAAGGCCCCGGTCCTGCGACCGGGGCCTTCGTTTTACGCGCGACTGGCCGTGGAGAGGTCAGCCCACCGCGCGCAGGCCGGGCTGGTCGCCTTCGCCGCTGGGCTTGGCGTAGTAACGGCTGTACCATTCGCGGAACTGCGGGATCGGGCCGTCGCCGTCGCAGATGATCGGGTTGGGCTCGAAGCGCATCCGGTCCCAGATCACCTTGTCCTGATCGAGCTGCTTGCCGATGTCCTTGATGAGCGCGCGGGCAAGGCCGGCGCCCGGGCCTTCGGCCTGGGTCTTGGGCTGGGTGAAGCAATAGCGCACCCGCAGCACGTCTTCTTCCACCGGGGTCAGGCAGGCGACCAGCAGGGTTTCGGAGATTCCGCTGAAGCGCGTCCAGCTCTGGCCCGGGCCCATGGTGTCATAGCTGATCAGCCCGTTGACGATGCCATTGGGGGTGCCCATCTGCGCCCGCACGTCGGCGCCGCGGCCCCAGTCGCCCCAGCGCAGTTCGGCGGCGGGAACGTCAGCAGTGCCGTGGATGTACTTGAAGTGGGCGACGTCGACGCCGTTCTCGGCCATGTTCTGGATCGATCCGTAGACGACCCATTCCAGCACTTCATAGTCGGTCCAGTCGGGATTGCCGACTTCGGGATGGACGACAACGTCGAACATCGGGGCGACGTTCTGGTCGGGGTGGTACCACACCCAGATCCAGCCGTTGGCTTCCTGCACCGGCCAGGTGCGCAGGCACTTGCGCTTGACCTGCGGCGGGATCGCCTTGGCATAGGGGATCTCCTTGACCACGCCTTCCTCGCCATCATAGCGCCAGGCGTGGAACGGGCATTCCAGCAGGTTGCCGGACACCTTGCCGCCGTGGCCCATGTGCGCGCCCAGGTGCTTGCACCAGGCATCGGTCACGCGGACCTGGCCGTCCTCGCCGCGCCACATGGCGAGGTCCTTGGAGAAATAGCGCAGCGGCTTGACCTCGCCCACGGCGACGAAGCCGGACAGCTCGATCGGGTACCAGCCGAACGGGAAGCCGATGTCCATGCCGCGCTCGGCGGGGGTGGGGCGGCCTTCCAGCGGGGCGACGCGCCAGTCGATCAGGTCCTGCCCGCGCAGCTTCTCGAGGATCTGCCAGACGGCGACGGGCGGCGTGCGGGCATCGGTGGCTTGGGTGGTTGAAGTCATGGGTCTAATGCTCCTGCTCAGGCGGCCTGCGGCTTGGCGCCGGGGCGATTGTCGATGGAAACGTGGGTGCCGTTCACGGACTTGCGGATTTCCGGCCCCTTCTCGCGCGGGTTGTAGAACTGGCGGTGCCAGATGCGGCCCTTGTGGAACGGGCCGTCGTCGGGAATCTGGAGGATGGTCAGCGCCGGTTCCTTGTGCTGCCACAGCTCGAAGTCCTGGGCGAAGGCATCGAGCGCCACGTCCTGATAGGACCGCGCCATCGACACGCCCGCCTCATCCGCGCGCTTGTCGGAGACCTTGACCATCAGCGCGTACCACACCCGCACCACGCCATCCTCGACCGGTGTGTTGGTGATCATGATGATCGAGGGGTGCTGCCCTTCCATCCGCGAGAGCAGGATGCCGGGGCCGGTGTACCAGGTATCGTTGATCAGCACGTCCTCGCCCGAGGAAACCAGCGTGCGGTGCCCCGCGCCGAAGCGCTGGTACATCAGGTGATCGCGGTACTCGTTCTCGAAATAGACGATGTCGCGGCTGCCGTGGACCGGGATGAAGTGGGCGACGTCCGCCATGTTATCGAGGATTTCCTGCGGGTGGACCGGCAAGGTGCCGAGCGGATCGAGCCGCCAGCGCACCCAGCCCGTTTCCTCCATGTCCCATTCCTCGAAGCCCGGCAGGTCGAACTCCGGCTCGCCGCCCTCGCTGTCGTGCCACATCCAGATGCAGCCCGCGCGCTCGATTACCGGGAAGGTCTTGATGCAGGCGGCCTTGGGGATGCCGTGGGTGGAATAGGGGATGTCGTCGCACTGCCCGTCCGGGCCAAAGCGCCAGCCGTGGGCCGGGCAGCGGATCGATTCGCCCTGGATGCGGATGCCGTCCTTGACGACATAGCTGGTGGTGTTGCGCGCCAGGTGCACCCGCATGTGCGGGCAATAGGCGTCGGTCAGGTAAACCTTGCCGCTTTCCCCGCGATAGGCGACGAATTCGCGCCCGAAATAGCGCAGCGGCACCGGGTCCGCCGCGACCTCTTCCGAGGTCGCGATCATGAACCAGCCGCGCGGGAATTCGTGCGGCCCGAGGCGATATTCTGCAGTCTTGGCCATAGTTCCTCTCCCGGCTTGCTGCGTCAGATGAAGGTATCGGTGTTGGGATTGCCCAGCATGAAGCCGCCAAGGTTGCGCCGGACCGATCCCGGGTTGTTGGCGATGTGGGTGCGCCCCGAATGGATATCGACGAAGGCGCGGACCAGCGGGCTGGAGCGGTAGATGCCCTGCGCCCCGCTGGAATAGAACATCCGGCTGATCAGCCCCGCGCAGCGATCGAGCACGTGGCCCGACTGGTGGCGGAACAGCAGCCGCTGTTCGAGGTCATAGTCGCAGCCCGCTGCGGCCTGGGCCATCAGCACGTCGAAGTTGCGAAACAGGACAACCTTCATCTCGTCGATCGCCGCGGCGGTCTCGGCGATCACCGCCTGGGCATCCGGGTCGTTGGCGGTCTTGGAAAAGTCGTTGGAGCTGACCCGCTCAGCCCCATAGGCGCGGAACGCGTCGAGCGCGCCCTGCAGCGCCCCGATGGAAGAGGATGACACCGCGCGGACGAAGATCTGGCCGAACGGCAGCTTGTAGAGCGGCGCGTCGTTGACCTTCAGCCCCGGGCTGGTGGTGGCGAAACCGTCCTTGGAGCGGTGGCTGCGATAGGCCGGAACGAAGGCGTCCTTGACCACCACGTCCTGGCTGCCGGTGCCGCGCAGGCCCAGCGTGTCCCACACGTAATCGATCTCGAAGTCGCTGCGCGGGACCAGGAAGGTGCGGTAATCCGGCGCGCCGCCCTCGGGATCGGGCACCAGCCCGCCGAGGAACGCCCACTGGCAGTGATCGACGCCCGAGGAAAATCCCCAGCGCCCGCTGATCCGGTAGCCGCCTTCGACCGGGGTGACCTGCGCGCGCGGCATGTAGGAGGAAGAGATCAGCGTGGTCGGGTCCTCGCTCCACACGTCGGCCTGAGCCTGCGCGTCGAACAGCGCGAGCTGCCAGTTGTGCACCGCGACCACGCCCAGCACCCAGGCAGAGCTCATGCAGGCTTCGGCCAGGGTCATCTGCACCGCGTAGAAGCTCTGCGGATCAAGCTCGTAGCCGCCCCAGCGCTTGGGCTGGAGGATCTTGAAGAAGCCCGCCTCCTGGAATTCCGCGATGGTCGCGTCCGGCACCTTGCATTCGGCCTCGCACTGGGCGGCGCGTTCGCGCAGCGCGGGCAGCATGGCGCGGGCGCGGTCGACCAGGGTCTGGGTCAGGTCTTGCTTGGCGGCGGTGGTCTGCATCGGTTGTCTCCCGAAGATGAAAGGAAGGATCAGGCGGCGCTGGCCAGCGCGGCCTGTTCGTCGGCACCAAAGCCGACGCTGAAATCGTGGCCCCACAGGCTGACCGAAGTGCTTTCGAAAACGGTGTGGCGGTCCCAGTCGATGGTCCGCCCGCCAAAGCCGTATTCGATCGCGAAACCGCCGGGGGACATGAAGTAGAAGCTGGTCATGTGATCGTTGGTGTGCTTGCCCAGCGTCGCCATCAGCCGCACCCCGGCGCTGGCGATGCGATCCATCGCGCGGCCAACCTCGTCGAGTGAATCGACCTCGAACATCAGGTGGACGCAGCCGGAGGGAACCTCGCCCTCGAACAGCGCCAGGCTGTGGTGGCGGCCGTTGCCGCAGTGCATGAAGTCGATCCGCTGCTCGACGCCCGGGGCGGGGCGGTGGACCAGGATGTCTGACAGGCCAAAGTCCAGCACGCGCATCAGGAAGTCGCGGGTCTCGTCGATCTTCGGCGCGGGCAGGACCATGTGGCCGAGGCCCAGTTCTCCGGTGACGAAGCGCGGGACGCCCGCCGGGGAGGCGAAGCGTTCGAAATCGGTGACGTAGCCATAGGCCAGCTCGTGCCGGTTGCCCGAGGGGTCGAGGAACCAGACCATGTCGAAGACGTGGCGCAGCGCGCGTTCGGCGGAGCTGGCGCGGTGAAAGGTCACGCCCTCGGCGGTCAGCCTGGCCAGCGCGGCGTCGAACTGCGCCTGGCTGCGCAGTTCCCAGCCCGAAGCGAAGTAGCCGTCCTGCCCGCCCGGCTGGACGAAGACGCGGCCCGCGCGTTCGTCCATCTTCAGCGCGAGTCCCGCGCCGCAATCGAGCGCCGGCATGCCGAGGACCTGCTCGCCGAAGGTGCGCCATTCGCCGGGATTCCGGGCGGTGACAACCACATAGGCCAGTGCTGCTACCTCCACGGGAATCCCTCCGCCCTTCGTTGCTATGAGGGCAACCTAGGGGGCGCCGCGGGCTGTCAACATTGACCAAAGTCAAATCGATCGATGAATGCGTAATGAAAATGCCGTTTGATAACGCATATCACGTTTCAACCCGGGTATTGTGCGCAGCAATGCGGATGAAGGTGCGACGTGATTCGACGAAATGCCGTTGACCGCGCCGCGCTCCTGCGACAATGCTGACGCCGTGAAGCCCAGGACAGAAGCGGGAGAGGTTTGATGGCACGACAGGACTATGGCGCACTGCTGGCCCCGGGCCGGATCGGTTCCATGGATCTGGCCAACCGGATTCTCGTCACCGCGATGGGCGTCAGCCTGTCCGAAGCCGACGGTCATGTGGGCGAGCGGCTGCTGGCCTATCACGAAGAACAGGCGAAGGGCGGAGCGGGGCTGATCATCTCGGGCGTGGCCGGGGTGGCCTGGCCGGTCGGCGCGGTGCAGCCGAACCAGACTGCGATTTCCGACGACCGCTTCCTGCCCGGGCTCAAGGCGCTGACCGAGCGGGTCCACGGCCACGGATCGAAGATCGCGGTGCAGCTGCACCACGGCGGGCTGGTGGCGGGCTATTCTTCCGACGCGTTCGACCAGCCGCTGTGGGTGCCGTGCTATCCCCAACCGATGAAGGGCGACTTCCCCGACTATTTCCTGCCCGAGGAAATGAGCGGCTTCACCGGCAAGATGCCGACGCTGAAAGTGCTGGAGGCCGCCGATATCGACGTGGTCGTTGAGCAGTTCGGCGCGGCGGCGGCACGCGCCAGGCTGGCCGGGTTCGATGCCATCGAGATCCACGGCGGGCACGGCTATCTGCTGTCCTCGTTCATCTCGCCCAAGACCAACACCCGCACCGACGAATACGGCGGCCCGCTGGAAAACCGCGCGCGGCTGCTGCTGCGGGTGATCGGTGCGGTGCGGGATGCGGTGGGGCCGGACTTCCCGGTTTGGTGCAAGATCGACGCCTGCGAGCGCGGCAAGGACGGCGGGATCGAGCTTGATCACGCGCGTGCGCTGGCGAAGCTGATCGAGGCCGCCGGGGTCGATGCGATCACCGTTTCAGCCTATCACGACGTCGGGCAGGGCAAGCTGCATTCGGGATCGAACATCCCGCATGAGCCGGAACAGAACGTTCCCGCCGCCGCAGCGATCAAGGCCGAGGTCCGCGTGCCGGTGATCGCCTCGGGCCGGGTCGAGCCAGAGGCGGGCGCGGCGCACATTGCTGCGGGCAAGTACGATTTCCTCGCGATGGGCCGCAAGCTGCTGGCCGATCCGGCGCTGCCGAAGAAGCTCGCGGGCAATGCGCCGGAATCGGTGCGGCCCTGCATCTATTGCTACACCTGCGTGTCGACCGCCTATGTTCGCACCCCGCTGCGCTGCGCGGTCAATCCCGCCACCGGGTTCGAGTGCGAGGGCGCCGCGCCGCAGGTTTCGGGCAAGCACTTCGTCGTCATCGGCGGCGGTCCTGGCGGCATGGAAGCCGCCCGGCGGCTGAGCGAGGCGGGCAATCGCGTGACCCTGCTGGAAAAGGCCGATCGCCTCGGCGGCACCCTGCGCTTTGCCGCGCTCGCCTATCCGGCGAACGAGAAGCTGCTCGACTGGCTGGTCCAGGAACTGGGCCGCACACCGGTTGAGGTGCGGCTGGGTACCGAGGCAACGCCCGAATTGCTGCGCAGCCTCGCGCCCGATGCCGTGGTCGTCGCCACCGGCGCGCGGCGCGACATGCCCGACCTGCCGGGCAGTGACCTGCCCCACGTCTATTCGGGCGACGATATGCGCAGGCTCCTGCTGGGCGAAAGCTCGGACGAGCTGAAGCGCAAGACCGGGCTGATGACGCGGCTGGCGACGAAGGTTGGCGCGGCCACCGGGATCACCGCCAATCTCGATTTCGTGCGCAGCGCGTCCAAAAAATGGATGCCGCTGGGGCAGGACATCGTGATCGTCGGCGGCGAACTGGTTGGGATCGAACTTGCCGAATTCCTCCACGAGCGCGGCCGCACCGTCACCGTGATCGAACCCGCCCCGCGCCTCGGCAAGGGCCTGCTGCTGGTGCGGCGGATGCGGATTCTGGCCGAGCTCAAGGAACACGGCGTCGCGCTCCACGGCGGGGCGAGCGGCATCGCGATCGAGGACGGCGCGGTGGCCTTCACCGCCGCAGATGGCGCGGAGCAGCGGATCAAGGCCGATCACGTGATCGTCGCCATGGGCGCCAGCGGGGACCTCTCGCTAGCAGATCGCCTCAAGGCCGAGGGCTATCGGGTCGAGGCGGTCGGCGATTGCACCGGCATCGGCTATATCGAAGGCGCGATGCGCGGCGGAGCGGACGCAGCCCGGCGGCTGACCACCGCCTGATCACCATCAGGTCCGTCCAAACGTCGTCCCGGACTTGATCCGGGACCGCCGGCGTCTGGGCGCAGACTTTAACTAGCTACTCCTTACTTCGTCACCCTGAACTTGTTTCAGGGTCCATTTCGCCCCGAACCCTGTGACCGGCTTAGCGATCCACCCCGCGTCAGGCATCGGCGCCGCGCTGCACGGCGCGTTGGACCCTGAAACAAGTTCAGGGTGACGAGAACTGGTGGAGTGGACGCAGATCGATTTCACACGCCCTATCCGCACAAACAAAATGGCGCGCCGGTTGCCCGGCGCGCCGCGGGTGTTTTGCCTGGGATCAGGCCGGGATCAGAACTTGACCCCGACGGTCACGCCATAGGTGCGCGGATCGGCGTAGTAGCCGCCGCCATAGCCCAGCGCGCCGAAGTCGATCCCGCGGACGAAGTCGTGGCTGTTGGTCAGGTTCTTGACCCACAGCTTCACTTCGCCTTCGCCGCCGCCCACCGGGATGCGGTCCACGCCGATCTGGGCATCGACCAGATTGCGGTTGTCACCCTTGAGCACGGTGTTGAACGGGGTCGAGATGTCGTTGGAGAAGCTGTACTTGCCGTCTTCGTAGGTATAGCTCACCCGGCCGATGAGGCGCGCATCGCCCATGCCCAGCGGGAACTGCATGTTCAGCGCCGCATTGGCGGTGAAGGGCGAGGAATAGCCCGGGGTCACCACCGAAGCGACGTTGACCGGGGGGGTGCCCGGCGTGGTCGACTGGCCCGACATGAACTCCTTGTAGTTGATGTCGACGTAGCCAAGGCTGCCTTCGAAGGTGAAGTTCGGCGTGATCACCGCCTGCGCTTCGAGTTCGAAGCCGGTGTACTTCACCTTGCCGGCGTTGCCGACGACCGAGGCGAAGGTTCCCGGAGGAGCATTGGTCAGCGGGATGTTGACCGCCAGATCCTTGTAGATGTTGTGATAGCCGGCCAGGTTCAGGCGCAGGCGGCGGTCGAACAGCTCGGTCTTCACGCCGACTTCGAACGAGGTGACGTTCTCGGGCTTGAAGCTGGGCAGCTTGGTGGTGCCGGCCAGCGCGTTGTCCTGGGCGTTGAACCCGCCCGAGCGATAGCCGGTGGCGGCGCGGGCATAGGTCGAGATGCCATCGGCCACGTCATAGCCCAGCATCACGTTCCAGGTGAACTTGCTGAAGCTGGCCTCGCCGGTTTCCGGCGTGGCGAGCGGCGCAGCGCCGTTCTGGGTGCGGAACATCACCTTGTTGTCCCAGGTGTAGCGTCCGCCGGCGGTCAGGCGGATACCGCTGTCGCGGCCGCCCGGATAGAGCGTGAACTGGCCGTAGAGCGCGGTGCTTTCGCTGGTCGCGCTGTACTTCAGGATGGCGCGGGTCTGGACCAGGCGCAGCTGCGCTGGGTTGGTCGCGCGGAACGAAGGCGCCAGCAGCGGAGCGTACTGGGCGGCAAGGTCAGCCGGGAAGCCAACCCCGCGCAGCACGCCGACGAAGCCGGCATTGCTGAACACCTGCGCATTGGTATCGAGCACGAAGCCGCTGTTCTGCGGGTTGTTCTCGCTGCCCTTTTCCCAGAAGTAGAAGCCGCCGACGACCCAGTCGAGGTTGTCGGTATCGCCCGAGAACTCCAGTTCGGTGCTGAACTGCTTGTGGCGGCGCTGGTTGTTGGTGTCGAACAGGTTCTGCGTTACGCGCGGCACGGCCGAACCGGCCAGGAAGTCCGACGTAGTCTTGGGGAAACCCAGGTTCTGCAGCAGCGCCGAGGGGAAGCCGTTGAACAGCGAGGTGCTGGTGAACTGCGGGCCGGTGAAGGCGCCCAGCCCGTCCAGATCGGTGTTGCTGTCGTTGTGCCAGATCCGGTAGCCGGCGGTCAGCTTGGCCTTGAACGGACCGAAGTCGTTCTCCGCCTGGACGTTGTGGCCCCAGATCTCGTCCATCGAGGTGCTGGAGATGTCATTGCAGACCGTCTCGCGCCATACGCGGGTCGGGGCGGCCAGCGCGGCGCAGGCCGGCTGGGCGAAGGTTGCACCGGCAAGGTACTGCTTGACCGGCGCCTGCTGGGTGACGACGACCGGCTGGCCTTCGATCACCATCGGCTGACGGAAGGTGCCATCGGCAACGTTGGTCAGCTGGAAGTTGGTCGGCGAACCGGTGGTCTTCGACCAGTCGAAGATGTACTGGATCGATCCGGTGCCGCCAAGTTCGATGCGGGCCGCAGCGCGGATCGCGTCGGACTTGCGCGAACCCGGGTCCTTGCTGTCATCCGGCTGGAGGATGTTGTCGACAATGCCGTTGCGCTGGCGATGGCTGTAGGAGAAGCTGGTCGCAATCCCCATGATCGAGCCCGGATCGACCGAGATCTTGCCGTTCCAGGCATTGTAGTTGCCGTAACCGGCCTCGGCCTTGACGCGCAGGGTTTCGGACGGCTTGCGCGAGATGAAGTGGATCGCGCCGCCGGTGGTGTTGCGCCCGAACAGCGTGCCCTGCGGGCCGCGCAGCACTTCGACGCGCTCGATGTCCATCACGTCCAGCGCCGAAGCGCCCGAACGGCCGATGTAGATACCATCGACGTAGAGGCCGTTGGCGGTGTCAAGGCCGAAGGTCTCGCTCGCCGGGGTGGGGATGCCGCGGATCGAGATCACCGCCGCCGCGCCCGAGGTGGTGCCCTGGGTGATGGTCACGTTCGGGGCGATGCCGCTGAGGTCGCGGGCGTCGCGGATGCCGAGCTGTTCGACCTTGGCCGAGCTCAGCGCGCTGATCGCGATCGGCACGTCCTGGAGGTTCTGCTCGCGCTTCTGGGCGCTGACGACGATTTCGTCGAGACCGCTGCCATCGGCCTGATCGGCCTCCTGGGCGAGGGCCGGGGTGGCGACTGCGATCAGGCTGGCGCCCAGCAGCAGGCGCGCGACAACATGCGGATTGCGGGAAATTCTCATCAACACTCCCCCTCGGGCTTTAGCAAATGATGCCTTGGTGTGTGCCGACTGGCGGAATGCGTAAAAAATGTCAAGTCAGGATACGCAATATGGCATTCTGAGGTGCCGACTGTGGCGAAATTGCACCAATTTTCGTCCCCCGGGCGATGAAAATGGTGGATCGACTCACGCCTCGCCGGTCCGCGCGAGCGGGCGATTCGCGGCCTGCGCGAGATGGCTAAAAGCGAAGGTGGAAGCGCCGGCTCAGCCTGCGGCGCCAAGCCGGGCAAATCGCGCTGCGGCGGCGAAGGCTGCGGCGCGGCGTTCCCGCCGAGCCTGCGCTTCGGCATCTTTGCCCCAGAGGTCGGCCTGCCAGTCCTCTTCGAGGTTGGCGGCACCCCACAGCGCGGCGGGATCGGCAGCGGGATCGAGCGCGGCGAGCCCGGTCACCAGCGAAGCGGCGAGCGAGGTCAGGGTGGTCAGCGCCGAGAGGGCGAAATCGTCCTGCGCGGTCAGCACGCCTTCCAGTCGGCGCAGTGTTTCCGCGGGCTGGGGGCGGTGGATCACCCCGGAAATGCGCTCGAAATGCACGTCCCAGCGCGCTTCGGCAGCGGCCAGCAGCGGCTCCCAGACTTCGCTCTGGCGTTCCAGCAGCGCTTCACCGAGATCGGCGCGGTAGCACAGCGTATCAGTTTCGGCGTAGCGCAGCAGGGTGGTCACGGTTCCGGCGCGGTCGGCCGCGATCACGTCGAGAGCCATGTCGGCCAGGTCGCGCAGTACGAAGCTGCCCGGATCGATCTCCTCGCCCTGGCCGGCCCATTCGGCGGCCATCGCTTCTGCCAGTGCGCGCGTAGGCACCAGCTGCGCCCGCCCGCCCTGGGTTTTGACCCCGCGCCCGTCGAGCGTGACCTGCCAGCCGTCCGCCTGCTGCGCGGCGGCGGCTTCGCGATAGAAGCGCTTCATTGGCCCGGCGTCTTCCAGCGCGCCGCCAGCAGGCGGGGGATCAGGAAGAATTCGAGCACGCCGGTCAGCACCAGCGCCGCACCGACCACATAGGGCAGGCCCAGCTTGCCGCCGATGATCACCACGCCCAGCACTACCTGCGCGGCGGCCATCAGGCGGATCAGCGACAGGATCTGGTAGCGCAGCTGCGCAGCGTCGTTTCCGTTTTCGGTCATGGCAGCAGTTCCAGCAGGTGGGGCGGGTTGACCGCGACCGCTTCGGCCCCGGCGTCGAACAGTTCCTGCGCGGTGTGATAGCCCCAGTCTACCCCCACCGCGCGCACGCCCGCGGCGCGGGCCATGGCGATATCGTATTGGGTATC
>JAYRMP010000024.1:0-36376 GCA_041912655.1 Novosphingobium sp.
AACGGGGGTGGTTCAAAGAAGGTTGGTTCCCGCCGGGATCGCCCGCCCGCGCAGCAATTCGGCCACGCCCATGACGGGGCGCCCGGCGCGTTGAATCAGGACGGGACGAATCGAGCCCTGTCCGCAGGCGATGGTCAGCTGGTCGTCGAGCACGGTCCCCGGGTCGCCTTCATCGTCGTCCCGGACTTGATCCGGGACCGCTGGCGTCGGGGCGCTGCCGTTAGCCGAACCTGCCACCGGTCCCGGATCAAGTCCGGGACGACGGGTGATTTCGGCGCTCAGCACCCGGTAGCGCTCCCCCGCCAGTTCGAACCAGGCCCCCGGCGCGGGCGCAAAGGCGCGGACCTGCCGCTCGACCTGCTCGGCGCTGGCGGAAAAATCGATCCGGCTCTCCGCCTTGTCGATCTTCTTCGCATAGGTCACGCCGTCTTCCGGCTGAGGCTGGGCCTGAAGCGAGGGGAGTGCGGCCAGCACCTCGACCATCAGGCTGGCCCCGATTTCCGCCAGTTCCGCGGTCAGTTCGCCAGCAGTCTTGCCGTCCACCGGGATGCGTGCAACCCGCAGCATCGGGCCGGTATCGAGCCCCGCCTCCATCTGCATGATCGTGACACCAGTCTCTTGGTCTCCCGCCAGAATGGCGCGCTGCACCGGCGCCGCGCCGCGCCAGCGCGGCAGCAGGCTTGCGTGGACGTTGAGGCAGCCTTGGCGCGGCGCATCAAGCACCGCCTGCGGCAGGATCAGGCCATAGGCGGCAACCACTGCCACGTCAGCGCTCAGCGCGGCGAATTCCGCCTGAGCCTCGGCATCGCGAAGCGACACCGGATGGCGCACCATCAGCCCCAGTTCCTCGGCCTTGCGCTGGACGGGGGAGGGCATCAGCTGCTTGCCCCGGCCCGCCGGACGCGGCGGCTGGCTGTAGACGCAGGCGATCTCGTGCCCCGCCTCCGCCAGCGCGGTGAGCGCCGGGACGGCGAAATCGGGAGTGCCCATGAAGACGATACGCATGGTGGCTTTGCCTTTCCTGCGCGCGGCCCTATCTGTGCCGGCATGGCATCGCAAGAGATCGAGACGCTGACCCAGGCCCTGGCGCGCCTGCCGGGCCTTGGCCCCCGCTCGGCCCGCCGCGCGGTGCTGTGGCTGATCAAGCGGCGCGAGACCGCGCTGGTACAGCTGCTTGGCGCGCTTGAGGGCCTGTCGGAGCGGCTGGTGGAATGCCAGATCTGCGGCAATGTCGACACGGCCAACCCCTGCGCGATCTGCGCCGACCCGCGCCGCGATGCCCGCTCGCTCTGCGTGGTGGAGGACGTCGCCGACCTCTGGGCGCTCGACCGGGCGCGGCTGTTCACCGGGCGCTACCACGTGCTGGGCGGCCGACTCTCCGCGCTGGAAGGGGTGCGGCCCGAGGATCTCTCGATCGGAGCGCTGATCGAGCGCGTCTCGCAGGGCGGGATCGACGAGGTGGTACTGGCGATGAACGCTACGCTGGAGGGGCAGACCACCGCGCATTACATCGCCGAGCGGCTGGAGGGCTATCCGGTGCGGATCACCCAGCTCGCCCACGGCCTGCCGGTCGGGGGAGAGCTCGATTACCTCGACGAAGGCACCCTGGCACAGGCGCTGCGCGCGCGCCGTCCCGTGGGTTGAGAATCGGCCGCAACACTCCTATCTGGCCCCACATGGCCATTCGCGAAATCATCGAAGTTCCCGATCCGCTGCTCAAGCAGGTTTCGGCGCCCGTCACCCAGTTTGACGATGAGCTAAAGACGCTCGTCGCCGACATGTTCGAGACGATGTACGATGCCCCCGGCATCGGCCTCGCTGCGATCCAGGTCGGCGTGCCGCTGCGGGTGCTGGTGATCGATCTCCAGCCTGACGATCCCGATGCCGAGCCGGTCGCCTGCAACCACGACGGCCACCACCATCACCACCAGCCGACGAAGAGGGAACCCCGGGTGTTCATCAACCCGGAAATCCTCGACCCCTCGGACGATTACTCGGTCTATTCCGAAGGTTGCCTCTCGGTCCCGGAAATCTATGCCGAGGTTGAACGCCCGGCCCGCATCCGCGCCCGCTGGCAGGATGTCGACGGCACGGTCCACGAGGAAGAGATGGAAGGCCTGATGGCCACCTGCCTTCAGCACGAGATGGATCACCTCGAAGGCATTCTCTTCATCGACCACCTCAGCCGCCTCAAGCGGCAGATGGCGCTGAAGAAGCTGGAAAAGCTGCGCAAGGCGGCGTGACCGCGCCTGCCTTGCGGATAAGCCGCGAGGCGGCGGTTGCCAGATCGGCAGACTCGGCCTAGGTTCTCGCTTCGTTCCTGAACGGAGATCGCGTGGACCAGTCGCTCATCATCGGCATCGTTGCCTTGCTGGCCGGGCTTGCGCTCGGCTGGTTCCTTGGATCGCGCCCGGTTGCCGAATGGCGCGCGCGCGCCGATGCCCGCGATGCGGAGGCCAAGTCTAACCTCGAAGTGGTCAAGAGCATGACGGTCGATCTGGCCGCGATGAGCGAACGAGCGAAGGCGCTCGAAATGGGCCTCGCCGAATTGCATGACGTGCGGCGCGAGCGCGATGCGCTGGCCCCCGCGCTGGCCGCAGCGCGCCAGCAGGCCGCCGATGCCGCTACCCTGCGCAGCGAACTGGCCCAGGTACGCGATGACCGCGAGGCGCTGCGGGCGGAACTGGAGCGGCTGAAGGCGGATGCGGAAAACTTCTCCGAACAGAAGCGCTTGCTGATCGAAGCGCAGGAAACGCTGCGCAAGGAGTTCGAGAACGCCGGCAGCAAGGTGCTGGAACGCGCGCAGGAGGCCTTTCTCACCCGCGCCCAGGCCCGGTTCGAGGAAAGCGAAAAGACCAGCGCCGAGCGCCTGAAATCGCTGCTTGCACCGGTCGATCAGCGCCTGAAAAGCTATGAGGAGCAGGTCCAGGGCCTTGAACAGCAGCGGGTCAATGCCTTTGGCGAGCTGACCGGGCTGATCCAGTCGATGCGCGAGGGGCAGCAGGCGGTGCGCGACGAGGCGATGCGGCTGTCGAGTGCGCTGACCAACGCCCCCAAGGCGCGCGGGCGCTGGGGCGAGCAGCAGCTGCGGAACCTGCTCGAAAGCTGCGGGTTGTCACCGCATACCGATTTCCTGATGGAACACTCGATCGACACCGAGGACGGGCGGCTGCGCCCGGACGCGATCGTGCGGATCCCGGGAGGGAAGATGCTGGTGATCGATTCCAAGGTTTCGCTCAACGCCTATCAGGAAGCCTTCGCCGCCAGCAGCGACGAAGCGCGCGAGGCGGCGCTGGCCGCGCACGTCCGCTCGATGAAGACCCATATCCAGGCGCTTGGCGCGAAAAGCTATCAGAGCCAGTTCGAGGAAGCGCCGGACTATGTGGTGATGTTCGTGCCGGGCGAGCATTTCGTCGCCGCCGCGCTCGATCACGATCCGGAACTGTGGAACTTTGCCTTCGAGCGCAAGGTGCTGCTGGCGACTCCGACCAACCTTGTCGCCATTGCCCGTACCGTCGCACAGGTCTGGCGGCAGGACGCGCTCGCCGCCGAGGCGCGCGAAATCGGGCGGATCGGCACCGAAATCTACGACCGCATTACCACGGCGGCGGAGCACCTGCGCCGGGTCGGCGGGGGGCTGGAAAGCGCGGTGAGCAATTACAACAAGTTCGTCGGCAGCTTCGAACGCAACGTCCTGACCTCCGCGCGCCGCCTGCGCGACAAGGGGATCGAGATCGGCAAGCGTGAAGCGGAGGACGTGCCGCTGGTCGAATCCAGCCCGCGCCACGGCGACACCGCGCTGCCTTCGCCTGACCCCGCCAACGACGAAGCGGCAGCCTGATCGTGGGGCCGCGCCTCATCCTGCTCGGTGCGCTGCTGCTGGCAGGGTGCGGGCGGCAGGAAGATGGCAAGCCCGCTGGCTCGGCAAGTGAAACGGGAACACCGCCGGCAGTCGCAAGCGCACCGGCGCCGGCGGCGCCCGCCAGTCCTTCGGTTCCGGAGGTGGTTGGCCACTTCGCCCCGCGCGACGAATGCACCGCGCTGCCCGGGTGGAAGGACTTTGCGGGCCACCTGCGCGCTGCTGTTACCACCCGCGATGGAGCGGCATTGTCGGCGCTTGCCGATCCTGCGATCGTGCTGGACTTCGGCGGCGGCAGTGGGGCCGGTGAGCTCAAGAGCCGGCTGGCTGGTAAGGACGGCGCTAAGCTGTGGGGCGAACTCGATGAGATTCTTCGGCTCGGCTGTGCGCAGGGGCAGGAAGGCGGCGGCAACGTCGTCCTGCCGTGGTTCTTCGGGCAGGATCTGGGCGAGGCGGACCCTTATCAGGTGCTGCTGGTCAATGGCGCAAGAGTGCCGCTGCGCGCTGCGCCCGATCCCGATGCCGCGGTAACCGCCCTGGTATCGTGGCAACTGGTCGATGCCGCTGACGAACGTGGAGGCTTCCGCAAGGTCAGCATGGCCGGCCGCAAGGAGCAGGGCTTTATCGCCAGCAGCGCGCTGCGCAGTCCACTCGATTACCGGCTGGTCGCGCAGCAGGTCAAAGGCGAATGGCGGCTCATGGCCTTCGTGGCGGGGGACTGACGCGGACCAGCACCGCGCGGTGACCTGCGCCCTCCAGTTCCAGCCTGCTTCCCGCCAGCCGCCACCTGGGCGAAGCCGACAGCAGGTCACTCACCGCGCGTTCCTGCTCCATCAGGCCTTCGCAAAACATCCGCGTGGACATGAACGGGCCGGTGACGATGCGGTTGCCTTCGATCCGCCAGTCACCGCCGAGGCCGTTGCAGCCGACGGTGGCCGAAATCCTCTCGGCGCGGAATTCCAGCCGCGCGCGCTCCGAGACCGGCGCTGCGCCGTCGATCCGCTCGAACCGCCAGGCGGTGTCTTCCATACGCGGTGCAGGCGCCGATGAGGTTGCACAGGCACCCAGCAGAGCGAGGGCGAACGGGGCGAGGAAGTGCTTCATGGCGCAGAAGATGGCGCCGAACGGCTGATCGCAGCCTGAACGCGGTCTAGTCCAGTGCCGCCAGCACTTCGTAGGCCAGCACCGCCCCCGCAACGGCGGCGTTGAGGCTGTCGGCGCGGCCTTTCATCGGCATGGTGACGCGCAGGTCGCAGGCCAGCTCGTAGTCCTCGGGCAGGCCCCGACTTTCATTGCCGACCATGATGAAGCAGGGCGCGGCATAGGGCGCGCCGCGATAGGGCACCGCCTCGCGCAGCGAGGCTGCGACCAGCTGGCCGGGGCCGGAGCGCAGCCAGGGCAGGAATTCCTCCCAGCGCGCCTGCGCGATGCTTTGCGTGAACACTGCGCCCATGCTGGCGCGCACGGCTTCCACCGAGAAGGGATCGGCGCAGTCGTCGAGCAGGATCAGGCCGCCCGCCCCGACCGCATCGCCGGTGCGCAGCATGGTGCCAAGATTGCCGGGATCGCGCAGCGCTTGCGCCACCAGCCAGATCTTCGCGCTCGAACGGTCGAGTGCGGCAAGGCTGGTGTCGAACTCGGCGAACACGCCCGCCACGGCCTGCGGATTGTCCTTGCCGGTGATCTTGGAGAGCAGGTCCGGCACCATTTCCAGCACTTCGCCCCCGGCGGCGAGGACATCGGCTTCCAGTGCCTTGAGCAGGGGGTGCGGATCGCGGGTGGTGGACATCACCAGTACCTGCGGCACATGGCCGCATTCGCGCGCATCGGTCAGCAGGCGCAGCCCTTCGGCGAGGAACTGGCCCGATGCCTTGCGGTGCTTCTTCTCGCGCAGCGCACGCAGCGCCTTGACCGCGGGATTGGAAAATCCGGTGATGGTGCGGCGCGCGGTCACGCCATCAGTCCTCGCCGAAGCCGTCCTTGACCAGCCCGACCAGCTTGAGCAGTGCGCCCTCCGCGCCTTCGCCCTTGACCACGATGTCCACGCTGTCACCCTTGGCGGCCCCCAGCATCATCAGGCCGAGGATCGATCCGCCAGCCGCTTCTGCGCCGTCCTTCCAGACCGAAACCGCGACGCTGTCACCCAGCTTGGCGACGGCATTCACGAACTTGGCGCTAGCCCGGGCATGGAGCCCGCGGTTGTTGACGATTTCGACGCTTTCGCGTGCCTCGGTCATCGGATTCCCCCCTTTTTCTCGATTATCAGGCGTCCTGGCCGAGGAACTCCGAAGCGATGGTGATGTAATTGCGCCCGGCATCGCGCGCCGCGACCGTGGCCTTGGCCAGGTCCATGCAGCCGCGCGCCTTGGCCAGTCGAATCAGCATCGGCAGGTTGATCCCGGCAATCACCTCGACCTTCCCGGCCTGCATCAGCGAGATCGCGAGGTTGGAAGGAGTGCCACCGAACAGGTCGGTCAGGATGATCACGCCCTGTCCCGCATCGACGGCCTTCACGGCATCGGAAATCTCGCGCCGGCGGGCTTCCATGTCGTCGTTGGGGCCGATGCAGACGGTCGCCACAGCCTCCTGGCGGCCGACGACGTGCTGCATCGCATGCTTGAACTCCTCGGCAAGCTTGCCGTGGGTGACCAGAATGATGCCGATCATGCCGACGAGTCGTTCCTGTGCTGCGGCCCTGTGCCAGATCCCTATGTAGGCAGGTCGAATCCTGCCGCAAGGTGACGCGCGGCAATGCCGCCGAAGTCCGCAGTGGTCAATGCTTTCCTTCGACCAGATCTGCTGCCCGGGCCGACAGGTTGCGGTGCAGAATTGTGGGGGCATAGCCTGCGGCACGCAGCGCAGCGGCGATCTGTTCGGTAACGAAAACCGAGCGATGCCGTCCGCCGGTGCATCCGAAGGCGATGTTGAGATAGGCCTTGCCCTGCGCCTGATAGCGCGGGAGCAGCATCAGGATCAGGTCGCGGATCCGCGCGAACGCCTCGTCAAAAGCGGGGTCCTTGCGGATGTAGGCGCCAACGCCTTCGTCCAGTCCGGTCTGGGGGCGCAGCTGTGCATCCCAGTGCGGATTGTCGAGAAAGCGCATGTCGAACACCAGGTCGGCCAGCGGCGGCATTCCGCGCGAAAATCCGAAGCTGGCCACGGTGATGGTCATGGTGCGCGGCGCATCGGGCAGAAAGCGTTCGCGTATCGCCAGCTGGAGGTCGTTGGAGGTGAAATCGGTGGTGGAGATCACCATGTCCGCCCAGCGCCGCAGCGGCTCCATCGCCTCGCGCGCGGCGGCGATCCCGGCCGCCACCGGCAGATCCTGCGCCATCGGATGGCGCCGGCGGGTCTCGTTGTAGCGCCGTTCCAGCTCCGCGCCGGAGCAGTCGAGGAACAGGGTGGTCAGTTCCAGGTCGGGCCGCTCAACCAGCCGCTTCACCCGCTCGATCACCTTGTTCGGATCGAACCCCCGGGTGCGCGAATCGAAGCCGATTGCCAGCGGCGCCCGCACGTCGCTGGCCGGAGCGTCGGGGCTGTCGATCAGGCGGTCGAGCAGGCGGATCGGGAAATTGTCGATGGTTTCCCAGCCGAGGTCCTCCAGCACCCTAAGGGCGGTGGTCTTGCCGGCGCCAAGCAGCCCGGTGACGAGCAGGACACGCTGGCGGGCGGGGGAGGGGACGGAATCGGGCATCGGCCGCGCTTATGGCGCAGGCGCGGGCGGAAAGGAAAGGCCCCAGCGCGTCAGCGCCAGCTCGGCCTTCAGCACAAGGGCATCGCCGCCGGGCCAGAGCCGGACGAGGGGCAGGGCGATCCCCTCGATTGCGCGGGTCTCGGCGGCATCGATGAAACGCGGGGCCTGTTCGTCGAGCCGCAGGACCAGTGCGACGGGCACGTCAGCCGAAGTGGCAAGGTTGACCAGCCCGACATTGCGGACCTCGATCAGTCCGGCGATCCGGGGGGGAGGGCTGGCGTGGAGGCGTCCCTCGCGGGACGCGAGGTCCACCCCGTCGTCCCCGATCAGCACGGCACCGCGATCGATCAGCTGGAGCGCGAGGCTGGACTTGCCGCTGCCGGGCGGCCCCTCGATCAACACCGCCCTGCCGTGCTTCGCGACGCAGGAAACGTTGGCGAGCAGGCTCATTCCTCGTCCTCTTCGCCCAGCGCCGGCAGATCGACCACCAGACAGGCGCCGGGGCGTCCGTCATCGCGATCGGTAGCGATCAGGGTGCCGTCGTGAGCGGCAACGATGGTCCGGGCGATGGCGAGGCCAAGGCCGGAATGATTGCCGAACGCCTCTTCGGTAGGGCGCAGCGAGTGGAAGCGTTCGAACACCTTCTCGCGCGCATCTTCCGGGATACCGGGGCCTTCGTCGATCACTGCCAGTTCGATCCTCTCACCGTGGTGCTCAAGCCGCAAGGTGATCCGCCCGCCCTGGGGCGAGAACGACACGGCATTGTCGATCAGGTTTTCGAGCACGCGTTCCAGCCGCGCCGTATCGCCCGGCACTTCCCACGGGCCGGGGCCATGCGGTTCGAGCACCAGCGTGCAGCCGCGGTTCTCGCCGCGCTGTTCGCGCGCGCTGACCAGCGCGGCGGCGAGGGCATGGAGATCGACCGGCACGAATTCGGTGCGGCTGAGTTCGGCGTCGATCCGGCTCGCTTCCGAAATCTCGGTCACCAGCCGGTCGATGCGGTGGACATCGTGGGTAGCGATCGCGGTCAGCTGGCGGCGGAGGTCCGCGTCCTCGACCTTTTCCAGCGTTTCCAGCGCGGAACGCAGCGAGGCGAGCGGGTTCTTGATCTCGTGCGCGACGTCGGCGGCGAAGCTTTCCACCGCGTCGATCCGGCTGCGCAGCGCGCCGGTCATGTCGGAGAGGGCGCGGGCGAGCAGGCCGATCTCGTCGCCGCGATCGGGCAGGCGGGGGACGACCACTTCGCGGTCACGGCCCAGCCGCACCCGGATCGCCGCGCGCATCAGCGCGCGCAGCGGCTGGACGATGGTGCGCGCAAGGAACAGCGAGAGCTGGATCGAGATGATCAGCGTCGCCGCCAGTACGATCGCCAGCGTGCCGCGCGCATCGCGCACTTCCTTGGTGATGTCGCGTGAATTGCGGGTGGTGAGCAGCATCGAACCGTCGCTGCCGACCGGAACCGCGGCATTGATCACCGGGGTTTCGTCCGGCGCGGCGCGCAGCATAACGCGCGTTGCGCCGCCCGCCTGCGCAGCGGCCAGTTCGGGCCAGGTGGAGATGCGCTCTTCCGGCGGATCGCGATAGGCCGGCACCGGGTCCGCCCCCAACAGGAAGTTCATCCCCCGGTCGAGCTGGCGGGCCGAGCGCAGCAGGAACGGCTCGTCCGACGGATCGACGAAAGTGAACGCTGGCGGGCCGAGCGCATCGCTGTCCAGAATCTGGAGGCCGTCGGAATGGTACAGCCGGATGCGCAGCTGCTGCTGGCTGCTGACGCGCCGGGCCAGCGCCTGCTTTCCCTGCCAGTCGGCCTGGGCAAGACCATCGGCGAGGATCTCCGCCTCCGCCGCCGCCAGCTTGAAACGCTGGTCGAGCAGCTGCTTGCGGTAGGAATCGAGGTAGAACAGGCTGCCCGCCATCAGTGCCAGGGCGATGATGTTCACTGCCAGGATGCGCACCGTCAGCGACGTGCGCCTGGTCCATTGCCGGCGGGCGGAACCGGGGCGCGGCAGGCGCTCAGCCATCGGCGAAGGAATAGCCCGCGCCGTAGAGCGTCTCGATCGCGGCGAAGTCGGGATCGACGCTGCGGAACTTGCGGCGCAGGCGCTTGATGTGGCTGTCGACCGTGCGGTCATCGACGAACACGTCGTCGTCGTAGGCGGCGTCCATCAGCTGGTTGCGGGTGCGGATCACCCCGGGACGGCTGGCCAACGATTCCAGGATCAGGAACTCGGTGACGGTCAGGGATACCGGCTGACCATCCCAGGTGACCAGGTGGCGCAGCGGGTCCATCGTCAGGCGGCCGCGCCGGATCGGCTCCGGCTGTGGCTCACCCTGCATTTCCTCGGCTGCCGCTCGGACGAAATCGCTGCGGCGCAGGATTGCCCGGATGCGCGCAACCAGCAGGCGCTGGCTGAACGGCTTGGTGATGTAATCGTCCGCGCCCAGCGCCAGCCCAAGTGCCTCGTCCGGTTCCTCGTCCTTGCTGGTCAGGAAGATCAGCGGCAGCGCGCTTCTGGCGCGTAGCTGGCGCAACAGCTCGAACCCGTCCATGCTGGGCATCTTGATGTCGCAGACGGCAAGGTCGGGCGGGTTTTCCAGCAGGGCCTTCAGCGCGGCGGCGCCGTCGGAATAGAGCCGGGTGGCGAATCCTTCCGCCTGAAGCGCGATCGAGACCGTGGTCAGGATGTTGCGATCATCGTCCACCAGCGCGATCACCTGCGGGACCGGCAGGGGCTGAGGCGGGGCAGGGTTGGTCGGCTCGGCCATGACAATCCGGCTTGGTCGGACGGGAGGGGCCTCGTGGGTAGCCGCTCGCGGGCAGGCCCGCAAGGCGACCGGTACCGCGCCATCCACGGTATGTCCCGGCAATTGTCTCTGTGATTTGACGGAATCGACCGCGTCGATTATGCGCCCCCTCGACTCCTGCCGCATAGGTATGCAGCGCCATTTACGGAGGCGTGTCCGCGTCTTCGTCCACGATCATGGAGATGAGCTTGACCGGTTCGCTTTCCTTCCCCCTCGACAAGCAGGGCATCGCTACCAACGCCACGATCCACGCCAACCTGGGCACCGCCCCGCTGGTCGAGCATGCCGTCAAGAACGGCGAAGGCGTGCTGTCGAAGGATGGCCCCTTCGTTGTCGAAACCGGCAAGCACACCGGCCGCAGCGCCAAGGACAAGTACATCGTCCGCGACGGCGTGACGGAGAACACCGTGTGGTGGGGCAAGACCAACGTGTCGATGACTCCCGAGCACTTCGCCGCGCTGAAGGCGGACTTCATGGCCGCCCTGGGCCAGAAGGATGCGCTCTATGTCGCCGACCTGTTCGGCGGTTCGCAGGCTGACCACCGCGTCAACGTGCGCGTGATCAACGAACTGGCCTGGCACAACCTGTTCATCCGCACCCTGCTGGTCCGCCCTACCGCAGCGGAGCTGGACGGCTTCATTCCCGAATACACCATTATCGACCTGCCCAGCTTCCGCGCCGATCCGGAACGTCACGGCTGCCGCACCGAAACGGTGATCGCGGTCAACTTCTCGGAAAAGCTGATCCTGATCGGCGGTACCGCCTATGCGGGCGAGATGAAGAAGTCGGTGTTCGGCATCCTCAACTACCTGCTGCCCGCCAAGGGCGTGATGCCGATGCACTGCTCGGCCAACATCGGCCCCGACGGCAAGACCGCCGTGTTCTTCGGACTGTCGGGCACCGGCAAGACCACCCTGTCGGCCGATGCCAGCCGCACCCTGATCGGTGACGACGAGCATGGCTGGTCGGACACCGCCGTGTTCAACTTCGAAGGCGGCTGCTACGCCAAGATGATCCGTCTCTCGGCAGAAGCCGAGCCGGAAATCTTCGCCACCACCAAGCGCTTCGGCACGGTGCTGGAAAACGTGGTGATCGATCCCGTCACGCGAGAAATCGACCTCGACGACAACAGCCTGGCGGAAAACAGCCGCGGTTCCTATCCGATCGATTTCATCCCGAACGCTTCGGAAGAAAACCTCGGCCCGGTTCCCGCCAACCTGATCTTCCTCACCGCCGATGCCTATGGCGTGCTGCCGCCGATCGCGCGGCTGACTCCGGACCAGGCGATGTATCACTTCCTCTCGGGCTACACCGCGCGCGTCGCGGGCACCGAAATCGGCGTGACCGAGCCGGAAGCGACCTTCTCCACCTGCTTCGGCGCGCCGTTCATGCCGCGGCACCCCTCGGTCTACGGCAACCTGCTCAAGGAGCGGATCGCCAAGGGCGGGGTGAAGTGCTGGCTGGTCAACACCGGCTGGTCGGGCGGCAAGGCGACCATGGAAGGCATTAAGCGCATGCCGATCAAGGCGACCCGCGCGCTGCTCAACGCCGCGCTCGACGGCAGCCTCAACGACGCCGAATTCACCCGCGATCCCAACTTCGGCTTCGAAGTTCCGGTCGCGGTGGCGGGCGTCGACAGCAAGCTGCTCGACCCGCGCGGCGCCTGGGCCGACGGCGCCGAATATGACAAGACCGCGCGCGACCTGGTGAACAAGTTCATCGAGAACTTCGCCCAGTTCGCCGATCACGTCGACGAAAGCGTACTGCAAGCGGCTCCCAAGGCCGCCTGATCCGGTCCGGGACACCCTCCGGGCCATGTGAATGACCCGGAGTTTCCCGACATGACCGATCATCCGATCCGTTTCTTTTCCAGCGCCGATGCGGTCCGCCGCGTCGGCGCCGGTCTTTTGGACCGCAGCCTGCCGAGGGCCGAGTGGACCCACGAGGCGCACCTTGCCGCCTGCCTGTGGCTGCTGGCCGAGCGCCCCGACATCGCGCCCGAACGCGACCTTCCCGCGATCATTCGCAGCTACAATGAAGCGGTCGGCGGGGTAAACGATGACACCCAAGGCTATCACGAGACCCTGACCCAGCTCTACATTGCCGGGGTGCGCGGCTTCCTTGCGGGAGTGGGAGAGAGCGATCTGCTCGGTGCGGTCAACGCGCTGCTGGCGAGCGAGATCGGCGCGCGGGACTGGCCCATGCGGCACTATTCGCGCGAGCGCCTGTTCTCGGTTGCGGCCCGCCGCGGCTGGCTTGAGCCGGACCTTGCTCCGCTCAGGCCTTGAGCATGTGCTCGATATAGTGGCTGACGTTCTGGCCCAGCACGTCGAGCGGGACGTTGCCCCCCGTCACCACCGCATCGTTGAAATCGCGCAGATCGTATTTCGGCCCGAGCGCGGATTTCGCCCGCTCGCGCTGGGCGAGGATCTCGCTGTGGCCCATCTTGTAGCCGCAGGCCTGGCCAGGCCATGAGCAATAGCGATCGACTTCCGGCGCGACTTCGGTGACGCTCGATCCGTTGGTGCTGGAAAACCACTGCACCGCCTGCTCGCGGGTCCAGCGCTTGGCGTGGAGCCCGGTATCGACCACCATCCGGCAGGCGCGGAAGGCGATGGATTGCAGGTAGCCGAGCTGGCCGACGGGATCGCCATCATAGGCGCCCAGTTCGTCGCCCAGCGTCTCGCCATAAAGCGCCCAGCCTTCGGAATAGGCGTTGAAAGCCAGGATCGAGCGGATCAGCGGCAGGCGGTTGGCATATTCGCCCTGCCAGACGTGCCCCGGTATCCCTTCGTGGAAGGCCAGCGTCGCCAGGCTGTAGCGACTGTGCAGCGCGGTATCGCCGAGGTTGATCCAGATCTTGCCGGGGATCGTTCCGTCGATCGATCCGGCCCCGCCATAGGCGCCCGGCGCGCCCGCCTCTTCCGCCGGGGGCAGGCGTCGGATTTCCAGCTTGCCCGGCACCAGCGTGCGGAAGGCGTCGGGCATGCGGGTGCGGATATAATCTACCTTGGACTGCATCAGGGCGATGATCTCTGCCCGGCCCTTGTCGTCGTTGCTGAACTGGAAGCGCTTGTCCTGGCCCAGCGCAGTCATCCGCTCGCCCACCGTGCCGCTGGTGAAGCCCAGCTTGCGCAGGATCGGGTCCATCCGCGAATGGAGCTGGGCCAGCTGGTCCTGCCCCATGGCGTGGACCTCGTCGGGCGTATGGCGGGTGGTGGTGCTGGCGCGCAGGCCCCATGCGTACCACTCATCCCCGCGCGGGCGCGCCCACAGTCCCGCGTGGTCGCTGGCCTTGGCACGCTGCGCCTTGAGTTCGGCCAGCTGGCGTTCCAGCGCGGCAGCGACCTGTCCCGACGCGATTTCCTGCGCGCGGCGCCCCCAGTCGCCCGGGATCGTCGCGGTGCGCCGCACCAGCGACTGCACCAGACCGCCGCCCTGCCGCGCATCGGCAAGGCTCATTTCCATCTGCCGGATCGCCTTGTCGAGCAGGAACGAGGGCGCGATCGCGCCGATCCGCCCGGCGCTGGCCAGTCGCTCCAGCTCACCATCCAGCTGGGCGGGCATCTGGGAGAGGCGTGAAAGGTAGGCTTCCGCATCGGCGGCATCGTGGACCGGATGGTCACCATCGAGGAAGCGCGGAGTATCGAGATAGGCGCCGACGTTCTGGATTACCACATAGGGCGTGTTGCGCCAGCCCCCGACTGCAACGTCGCCGTAAGGGAGGGCAAAGCCATCGAGCGCGGTGGCAAAGGCGCTCTTGACCACGGCCAGCGAGACGCCGGTGGCCTGGTCGAGCCCTTCGGTGGGGATGGCTGACGCGCGGGCCTGGCCCTTGCGCAGCACTTCGGCAAGCGCCCGCTGCCCGGCCATCGAGCGGTCTTCCAGCCGCCCGCGCAGCGCGGCCCGTGCGCCAGTATCGACGCCCAGCGAGGTCGCCGTTTCGGGATCACCCTCGATCAGTTGCCAGGCCAGCGCATCGAGCAGCGCGGTAGCCGATTCAGGGGCTGCGAGCGAACCCGCTTCCAGCGTGCGGCAGGCGGGCAGGGCGAGCGCGGCGCCCGATGCGCCAAGCAGGGAAAGCGCGCGGCGGCGGGAAATCTGGGGGACGATTGTCATGCGCGGTTTGTGGCGCGGCATTGAAATCGTGTCAAATTCGGACAGCGGGTCCGGTCTGATCCAGAATGGACTGGAATTGGTCGCCCTTGCTGCGTTAGACATATGGTTAAAGTCCGAAGGGTCGCACCTCAGGAGAGCCAGAAGATGGCGGATGCGAATCTGCTCGACATGCTGCGGCGCAGCGGCGGCATCGAAGCCGTGTCGAAGCAACTGGAGATTGCCCCCGGTGTAGCCGCGCAGGGCGTGGAAGCCCTGCTGCCTGCGCTGGTCGGCGGCTTCGCCAGGCGCGGCGAAGTTGCGGGAGGCGGCGAAGCCGGACTGGGCGATCTCGTCGGCATGCTTGGCGGCCTTGGCGGCGGCGGTCTGGCGGCCAACGTGCTCGGTCCGGAAGCGACCGATACCGGGCTCGGCAACCAGGTGCTGGGCGAAGTCTTCGGTTCGAAGGACGTCAGCCGTTCGGTCGCGGCCGATGCGGCCGCGCGCACCGGGATCGATCCAGAGGTGCTGAAGAAGATGCTGCCGCTGCTGGCGATGCTGGTCGGCGGCTACCTGTCCGCGCGGGTCGGCGGCAGCGGAGCGGCAGGCAGCGGCGGGCTGGGCGGGCTGGGCTCGCTCCTCGGCAGCGTTCTGGGCGACAAGCAGGGCGGGGGCCTCGGCGGGCTGGGCTCGCTGCTCGATATGGACAAGGACGGCAATGCGCTGGATGACATCATCGCCCTGGGGCGCAAGCTGCTGCCCTGATGTCGACGGTGCTCTCCATCCTGGTTCTGGCCGCGATCGCCATGGTGCTGGGCGCGGCGATGATGTGGCGCAAGGGCGACCGCAAGCGCGCCATGCTGATGCTGCTGCTGGCAGTGATCGCCGCCACCAATGTCGCGATCTGGACCCTGCCCGACGCCTCGGGAGAGGCGCCGGTGACCAAGCAGGTGCGCTAGAAAATCCTCAGCGGATCGGGCAATCCGGCGACAGGCGCATGTCGAGGTAATTGTCGACCGAGCGC
The DNA here is from genome assembly GCA_041912655.1 of Novosphingobium sp. Taxonomy (GTDB): domain Bacteria; phylum Pseudomonadota; class Alphaproteobacteria; order Sphingomonadales; family Sphingomonadaceae; genus Novosphingobium. Next base: position 15,478 of record JAYRMP010000024.1, read on the forward strand.
ATCAGGTCGTCCATTTCCGTTTCGTAGAAATGGTTCGCCCGGGGGATTTCCTCGTGGTGGATGGTGATGTGCTTCTGGGTGCGCAGCTTGTCGACCAGCTTCTGAACCGCGTTCGGCGTGACCACGGTATCCGCCGCGCCCTGGACGATGATGCCCGAGGCCGGGCAGGGCGCCAGGAAGCTGAAATCGTACATGTTGGCCGGCGGCGAGACCGAGATGAAGCCGCGGATTTCCGGGCGGCGCATCAGCAGCTGCATGCCGATCAGCGCGCCGAATGAATAGCCCGCGATCCAGGTGGTGCTCGCCTCGGGGTGGATCGATTGGACCCAGTCGAGCGCAGCGGCGGCGTCGCTCAGTTCGCCGATGCCGTTGTCGAAGCTGCCCTGGCTGCGTCCCACGCCGCGGAAGTTGAAACGCAACGTGGCAAAGCCGCGCGCCTGGAAGGTGCGATAAAGCGCCTGGGTGATCCGGTCGTTCATCGTGCCGCCCGCCTGCGGGTGCGGGTGCAGGATCATCGCGACGGGCGCGCGCGGGCGGCTGGCGGGCTGGAAGCGGCCTTCGAGGCGACCTTCGGGACCGGGGAAAATCACTGAGGGCATGTTCTGGCACCTGCTCTGCAAGAGGCTCCATTCGCGGCGCGTGGAAATCGGCGGGCCGGACCGGATGGGGCTATGATCGGGAAGCGAGCGCTATATAGAAACGCAGGTCCGAAAAGCAATGATTTGCGAGCATGACCGCGCCTTCGCTCTATCTTGACCACGCCGCCACTACGCCGCTGCTGCCTGCGGCGCGTGAGGCGATGCTGGAAGGCTTTGCGATCTGGGCCAATCCGTCGAGCCCGCACGCTCCCGGTCGCCGCGCCCGCGCCGCGCTGGAAGACGCCCGCGCGCGGATCAAGGCGGCGCTCGGCTGGGAGGGCGAGGTGGTCCTGACCAGCGGGGCGAGCGAGGCTCTGGCCATCGCCATCCAGCGCTGCGTCCAGCCGCTGGTGGCGGTGAGCGCGGTGGAGCACGAGGCGGTGCTGCGCCATGCGGGCGAGGCCAAGCGCCTGCCGGTCGATGCCTGCGGGCTGGTGCTGCGCGGCGATTGCGCGCTGCCGGGGCTGGTCGCGGTGCAGCAGGCCAACAGCGAAACCGGGGTGATGCAGCCGCTGGAGCGGGTGGCGGATGAAGTCCACGAGGCCGGCGGCCTGCTGCTTGCCGACTGCGCGCAGGGGGCGGGCAAGCTCTACACGCCGTCCTGCGCGGACCTGATCGCGCTGTCCGCGCACAAGTTCGGCGGCCCGATCGGCATCGGCGCGCTGCTGGTGCGGGACTGGGGCCTGCTGAAGCCCACCGGCGGGCAAGAGCGCGGCTATCGCGGGGGGACGGAAAACCTGCCCGGCGCGATGGCCATGGCTGCCGCGCTGGAGGCGGAGCGCGGCTGGCTGGAAACGGCGCTTGTCTTGCGCGACCGGCTGGATACGGAAATCACGGCGACAGGCGGCGTTTCCATCGCCGAGGAAACCGCGCGCGTGCCCTCGATTGCCGCCTATCGAATGCCGGGGAAGTCGGCCAATGCCCAGCTGATCCGGTTCGACGCTATGGGCATCGCGTTGTCGGCGGGCAGCGCCTGTTCGTCCGGCTCGCTGCGCACCAGTCATGTCCTTTCCGCGATGGGCGTCGAGGGCGCGAACGAAGTTATCCGGGTCAGTCTGGGGCGCGAGACGACCGGGGAAGGCGTGGACCGCTTCATCGCCGCCTGGCGCGAGGTCGCGGGCAAATGATCTACCTTGATTACCAGGCGACCACGCCGCTCGCGCCCGAGGCGCGGGATGCCATGCTGCCGTGGCTCGCGGGACCGGAATATCCCGCCGGTTTCGCCAATCCGCATAGTCCCCACCGCGCCGGGCGCGGCGCGGCTGCGGCGGTGGAAGTCGCGCGGGAGCATGTTGCGGCGTTGCTGCCACCGGGCGGACGGGTGGTGTTCACCGGCTCGGCGACCGAGGCGCTCAATCTCGCGATCATCGGCAGCGGGGCCCGGCGGGTGGCGGTTTCGGCGATCGAGCATGCAGCGGTGCTCGATACCGCGCAGGCGCGCTGCGATGTGGCGCTCCTTCCTGTTGACAGTGACGGGATCGTCGATCCGGCGGTGAGCATTCCTGGGGACAGCCAGCTGATCGCGGTCATGCAGGTCAACAACGAGATCGGCACGGTCCAGCCGGTCGAGGCGCTGGCCGAGCGGGCACGGGCGGCGGGCGCGCTGTTCCTGTGCGATGCGGTGCAGGGCGCGGGCAAGTTGGTTCCGCCAGAGGGGGCAGACCTGATCGCCCTTTCGGCCCACAAGCTATACGGCCCCAAGGGGATCGGCGCGCTGTGGGTCCGGGACGGGGTGCAGCTTGCCCCGCTGATCCACGGCGGCGGGCAGGAAGCGGGCCTGCGCTCGGGCACGCTCAGCCCGGCGCTCTGTGCCGGGTTCGGTGCGGCAGCGCAGGTGGCACTGGCACGCGCGGAGGAGGATGCGGCGCATGTTGCTGCGCTGTGGGATGCGGCGCGCGACCTGCTTTCCCGCTGGACGCTCAACGGGTCGGACACGCAGCGCTGGAAGGGCAACCTCAACCTGCGGCTGGGCGGCCTCGATGTGGCCCGGCTGATGAGCGAATGCCGCAATGTCCTGTTCTCGGCGGGCTCGGCCTGCGCCAGTGGGTTCGGGCGACCCAGCCACGTGCTGCGCGCGATCGGCCTGTCGGACGCACAGGCAAAGAACTCGATCCGCTTGGGTTTCGGGCGCTACACGACTAGGGAGGAACTGGTCGAAGCCTGCCGCGCGCTCGAAGCCGCGGCCAAAGCGCAAGGTGTGTGATGGTTCGCGTCGTGTTCGTGACTGCCAATGGCGACCGGGTCGAGGCCGTGGCCGAGGCGGGACAGCGCCTGCTGGAAGTCGCGCAGAACGCCGACATGCCGCTGGAAGGCACCTGCGAGGGGCAGATGGCCTGCTCCACCTGCCACGTCATCGTCGCGCCCGACTGGTTCGGCAAGCTGCCCCGCGCCAGCGAGGACGAGGAAGACATGCTCGACCTTGCCGCCGGCGTCACCCGCACCAGCCGCCTGTCCTGCCAGATCGTGCTGGACGCGGCGCTCGATGGGATGGAAGTGCGGATTCCCGGGGAAAGCCGGGACATGCAGCGACGCTGACCCTTGGCGCGCGGACTCACGGACTGCTAGGGCAGGGCCGCAATGGTAACCGATACGACCGAACCCGATCCCTTCGACGCCATCGTCGACGCGCCGTTCGATTCCGCGCTGTCGGAACGCTATCTGGTTTACGCGTTGTCGACGATCACCGCGCGCTCGCTGCCCGATCTGCGCGACGGGCTGAAGCCGGTCCACCGCCGCCTTCTGTGGGCGATGCGCCAGCTGAAGCTCGATCCGGGGCAGGCCTTCAAGAAGTCGGCGCGCGTCGTCGGCGACGTGATCGGCAAGTATCACCCGCACGGCGATGCCTCGGTCTATGACGCGATGGTCCGGCTCGCGCAGGATTTCTCGCTGCGCTATCCGCTGGTCGAGGGGCAGGGCAACTTCGGCAATATCGACGGCGATAACGCCGCCGCCTATCGCTACACCGAAGCCCGCCTGACCAAGACCGCGATCCAGCTGATGGCCGGGCTGGACGAAGGTACGGTCGATTTTGTCCCGACCTACAACGGCGAAGAGGAAGAGCCGGAGATCTTCCCGGGGCTGTTCCCCAACCTGCTGGCCAACGGCTCCAGCGGCATAGCGGTGGGCATGGCCACCAACATCCCCAGCCACAATGTCGCCGAGATCATCGACGCCACCCTGCTGCTGATCGACAACCCGCACGCCGAGCACGAGCAGCTAATGGAGGTGTTCCACGGCCCCGACTTCCCGACCGGCGGGATCGTGGTCGACAGTCCGGCGGTGATCTCCGCCGCCTATGCCAGCGGCAAGGGCGCGCTGCGCGTGCGCGGGCGCTTTTCCACGGGGCGGAACGAGGACGGCAGCTGGGAAGAGACGGGAATCGAGAAGCTGGGCGGCGGCCAGTGGCAGCTGGTGATCAGCGAGATCCCCTACATGCTCCAGAAGGGCAAGCTGATCGAGCAGGTTGCCCAGCTGATCGCCGACAAGAAGCTGCCGATCCTGGAAGACGTGCGCGACGAAAGCGACGAGCAGATTCGGCTGGTCTTCGTGCCCAAGAGCCGCAACGTTGATCCCGAACTGCTGAAGGAATCGCTCTACCGCCTGACCGACCTTGAGGGCCGCTTCGGGCTCAACCTCAACGTGCTGGACGAGAACCGCACCCCCGGTGTGCTCAGCCTCAAGCTGATGCTGCAGGAATGGGTCAAGAGCCAGATCGACATCCTGGTCCGGCGCAGCCAGCACCGGCTGGACAAGATCGCGAGCCGCCTGGAACTGCTGGGCGGCTACATCATCGCCTACCTCAACCTCGACCGGATCATCGAGATCATCCGCACCGAGGACGAGCCGAAGCCGGTAATGATGGCCGAGTTCGAACTTACCGACCGCCAGGCCGAGGCGATCCTCAACATGCGGCTGCGCAGCTTGCGCAAGCTGGAAGAAATGGAACTGCGGCGCGAGCGGGATGACCTGCTGGCCGAACAGGACGAACTGCAGAAGCTCCTCGACAGTCCCGCGCGCCAGCGCACCCGGCTGAAACGCGATCTGGCCGCGCTGCGCAAGGACTACGCCGAGGACACCGCGCTCGGCCGCCGCCGCACCACCATTGCCGAAGCCGCGCCAACGGTCGAATTCAGCATGGACGCGATGATCGAGAAGGCGCCCGTGACGGTGATCCTCTCGGCGCGCGGCTGGATCAGGGGCGCGAGCGGGCACGAGCCGCTCGACAAGGAATTCAAGTTCAAGGAGGGTGATGGCCCCGCGTTTGCGCTCCACGCCCAGACCACCGACAAGCTGCTGATCGCCTGCGACAATGGCCGGTTCTACACCCTGGGCTGCGACAAGCTGCCCTCCGCGCGCGGCTTTGGCGAGCCGATCCGCACCATGCTGGACATCGATGCAGAGGCGCAGATCGTTTCCGTGCTGGTTTACAAGCCCAAGGCGCAACTGCTGCTGGCAAGCAGCGTGGGCCGGGGCTTTGCCGCCGAAACGGACGAACTTCTGGCCGAAACGCGAAAAGGTCGCGGAGTGATGACCACCAAGCCCGGCGTCAAGCTTGCCGTGGTGCGTGAGATCCCGCCCGAGCACGACCACGTCGCCGTGGTGGGGGACAACCGCAAGCTGGTGCTGTTCAGCCTTGAGGAACTGCCGGTGCTGGCCAAGGGCCAGGGCGTCACCCTGCAACGCTACCGCGACGGCGGGCTGGGCGACGCGACCACGCTCAGGCTGGAGGATGGCCTCAGCTGGAAGATGGGCGGCGAGACCGGCCGGGTGCGCACCGAAAGCGACATGCGGATGTGGAAGGTCGCGCGCGGCGCGGCAGGCCGGATGCCGCCGACAGGCTTCCCGCGGGACAATAAGTTCGACTGAGCGGAATTCATGCTCAACCTTCCGTTCGTGTCGAGCGTAGTCGAGACACGGGTGTGCTGATGTGTCTCGACTACGCTCGACACGAACGGAAGTTGGCGGTTAGTTCAGGGTTTCGTCGAGCAGGGCGCTGACCCGCGCTTCGTCCGGGAAGCCTTCGCTCACCCAGCGTGCCTCCACGCTGCGCAGCACGCGCGCCACTTCCGGCCCGGCCTTGATCCCGCGCGCGACGATTGCCCCGCCTTTCAGCGGGAAGGTGGGGATTTCCCAGCCGTCCAGCGGGGCCACGCTCTGCCCCGCCAGCAGCAGCCGGTCGAGTGCGCCTTCGCGGCCCAGCCGATAGGCCAGCGCGCGGGCATCGCCGGTTACGCCGTCGCGCGCCGCAGCCAGCGCGAGCCGTTTCTTCTGCGCGCCAGAGAGGCGGAAGCGGCTGGCGACTGACTCTGCCAGCGGTACCTCTGCCGGAAGCAGCGCGGCGAGGCGGCGCAGGGCGTCGGGGGCGACGGACTGGCGCTGTTCCTCGGCCACCAGCGCGGCAAGCGCGGCGGGATCGGCTTCGGGCAGGACCACCGTCAGTACGCCAAGCTCGGCCATGCGCTGCACCGTTGGCGCGGGATCGGGCAGGCCGAGGAGGTTAATCATCTCCATCCCCACCCGTTCGCGCGACAGGCCCTTGAGTGTGGCGGCGAGTTCGGCGCAGGCGGCTTCGGCCTCACTATCGGCAGGCTGGCTGCCGAAGCGGGCCTGGAAGCGGAAATAACGCAGCACGCGCAGGTGATCCTCGCGGATGCGCTGGTGGGCATCGCCGATGAAGCGCACTCGCCGCGCGGCAAGGTCGGCGAGGCCGCCGAAGTAATCGAAGATCTCGCCGCTCGCCGGATCGGCATAGAGCGCGTTGATCGTGAAATCGCGCCGGGCCGCGTCTTCGCGCCAGTCGGTGGCAAACTCCACCGTGGCGCGGCGGCCATCGGTCGACACGTCGTGGCGCAGGGTGGTAATTTCCACCGGGCCGCCCGACAGCACGGCGGTGACCGTGCCATGCTCGATGCCGGTCGGGATGGCGGTGATGCCGGCCTCCTTCAGCCGCCGCATCGTCTCGCGCGGCTGGAGCAGGGTGGCCATGTCGATGTCCTTCACCGGCAGGCCAAGCAGGCTGTCGCGCACCGCGCCGCCGACATAGCGCGCCATGCCTGCGCCCAGCGCGGCGTTCAGTGCGGCAAGGTCGGCGCGGGCCAGCCACTCTGCGGAAAGACGCTTATCCATGCCAGTCGATCCGCCGCGAGAGGTTGTTGATGATCGCCGCCGTGACGCCCCAGATGCGGTGCTGCTGCCACATGATCTCGATATAGCGGCGCTCCTGGCCAAGGTAGGACGCGGCGTTGTGGCTGTGATTGGCCGTGTCGAACACGAAGTCGACCGGCGCTTCGAACCAGGCGGCGACCTCGGTAGGGCTGGGGTTGATCTCGATGTCGGGTGGCACCACCGCGAGGACGGGGGTGATCGAATAGCCGGTGCCGGTGCGGTAAACGTCACTGGTGCCGATCACGGTCACGTCCCGCTCGCGGATGCCCATTTCCTCGTAAGCCTCGCGCAGCGCCGCCTCGACCGGGGTTTCGCCGGGATCGAGCTTGCCGCCCGGGAAGGCGACCTGTCCGGGGTGCGAGCGCATGTTGGTAGGGCGGTGGATCAGCAGGAAGCCCGGGCGCGGGCCATCGGTTATCGCGGCGAGCACGGCTGCGTCGCGGACTTCGGCAGGGGCGAACCAGCGGTCATCGCGCAGCCCTTCGACTTCGCGGGCATGGCCCTCGGCGTGGAGGCGGCGCAGGCGTTCGACCAGCTCGCTCATGCCGGAACCAGCGCAAAGCGCGCATTCTGGCTCGATACGGTCAGGTCCGCATCGGCCAGATCGACCAGTTGCAGCCAGGTGGAACGGTTGATCCGCGCCTCGGTGCCGTGGCGCACCGCAAGGTAGAGCGCGGGCAGGTCGGCATCGCCGCGCGCGGTGAGCGGATGATCCGGGCCGGCGACCACCGTGTCGTCGGTGTTGAGACGGAACACCAGCGCGTTACCATGCCGGGCGACATCGACGGCGATAAAAGCGGCATCCTCGACCTCGATCGACTGCCGCTCGTGCGGGGTGACCAGCCAGTGCTGCCCGTCCGGATCGCGGCGCAGCAGCGAGGAGAAGGCCCGGATCATCGCCGGACGGCGGATTTCCCCGCCATCGTGCAGCCAGCGCCCATCCGCCTTGATGACCATCAGGCTGTCGCCGCTGACCGTGGGGTTCCACTGTTCGACCGGCGGCAGACGGCGCGCCTCGGCAAGCTCGGCCACTTCGGCAAGCGACAGCGCGGCAAGATCTGGCGGCGGTTCGTAAGGCATCGGATTTGCGATGCCAGAAGCGGTCAGCCTTTCCAAGGCCCCAGCATGCCCTCCTTGGGGAGGACGGCGGGTTCATCGCAGCGCACCAGCAGGCGGCGCTGCTCGAATGGGCCGGGCAGGTCCCAGCCGCCGGTGAAGGCGTTGGTGAAGCCCCAGAACCGGCCATAGTATTCGGGATCGCCGATCATTACCTGCGGCAGCGGCGCACGCGGATCGAGCGCGGAAAGGCTGGCGCTCATCAGCGCCTTGCCGATCCCGCTGCCCTGATGTTCGGGCAGCACGGCGACCGGGCCGACCATGATCATCGGATGGGCGCGGCCATCGCCGTCGGTCAGCGCCACGGGCCAGCACTGGATCGTGCCGACGAGGTGTTCCTCACCATCGATCGCCGCGAAGCTGAGGCCCGGCAGCCAGTCCATGCCTTCGCGGACGCGGTAGGCGGTGCGCTGCTGACGGCCCGGTTCGAACGCGCGGTCGAGCAGTTCCTCGACGAGCGCGGGATCGACATTGTCGAGCGGGATCAGGGTCAGGGCATCGGACATCGGCGGGGCCGATAGGGCCACTGGCACGGCTTGTCGAATCGAAACGCGCGGGGCGCTCTACGGGCGGGACAACCGCAGCAGGCGCCCGCCGGCCTTGTCCTCCAGCACCAGCAGCGCGCCGTCGGGGGCCTGGGCGATAGCGCGGATGCGCTTGTCCATCGGATAGCGGGCCTGTTCGCTGGCCTTCTCGCCTTCGATCTTCACGCGGACAACGCCGCTGGGGTTCATCGCGCCGATCAGCAGCTGGCCCTGCCATTCGGGCCACATCCGCCCGGTGTAGAACACCATCCCGCCCGGTGCGATGACCGGGTTCCAGAACAGCGCGGGTGCCGCGAATTCGGGCCGGGTCGAGTGCGGGGGAATGAATTCTCCACTGTAATGCTTGCCTTCGGACACCAGCGGCCAGCCATAGTTCGCGCCCTTGCGGACGAGATTGAGCTCATCGCCGCCCGCCGGGCCATGCTCGATCTCCCACAGGCGGCCATCGGGGGCGAACTGCAGGCCAAGGATGTTGCGGTGGCCCAGCGACCAATGTTCCGCCGCGCCAGCAGGCTTGCCCGCCGCGTCGATCGGCAGGCGGATCACCTTGCCCAGATCGCTTGCCGGGTCCTGCGCGGGCTGCATCTTCTGCCGCTCGCCCGAGGCGATGAACAGCGACTTGCCATCGGGGCTTACCGCCATGCGGTGCGAATAGTGGCCGCGTCCGGTCACTTTGGGGGTCTGGCGCCAGATCACTTCGAGCTTAGAAAGCGATGGCGTCGCTCCGCGCACCAATTCCGCCCGAGCGACAACCGCGCCGCGGGTGTCGCCGTCTCCTGCCTCGGCCCAGCTGAGATAGATCGCCTTGCCCGACGGATGGACGATCACGTCACCCAGCCCGCCCTGGCCGCCGTAATCGACCTTCGGCACGCCCGAGACCTCCACCGCCGGCTTGCCCTTTTGCCACAGCAGCAGCCGGCCCTTCTTCTCGGTGACCAGCAAGGCCCCGTCCGAAAGCTGGGCCATGGCCCATGGTTCGTCGAAGGTGGCAAGGCTTTCCACGGAGAACTGGCCCTGCTCGGTGCGCACCACGGGCGGGCTATCCCCCGAAGCGGGGCCGCCGCAGCTTGCGGCAATGAGGACGAGCGGCGAAAGAGCGGTCAGGAGTCGAATGTTCATGGCCGCCGATATCGGAAACCTGACGCTGCTTGCCAAGTTCCCCGATGGTCAGGTGATCATCGGCGTGGACGAGGCTGGGCGCGGGCCGCTGGCCGGGCCGGTGGTCGCCGCCGCCTGCGTGCTTGGGGTCGAGGTGCCGCCGGGGCTCGATGATTCCAAGAAGCTTTCCGCCAGGCGCCGGGCCGAGCTGGAGCCGCTGATCCACGCCACCTGCCACTGGGCGCTGGGCGTGGCCGATGTGGAAGAGATCGATCGGATCAACATCTTCGCCGCGACCATGCTGGCGATGACCCGAGCGGTGGGGGCACTGGTGGCGCAGCTGGGCGCCGAACCGGTCGAGGTGCTGATCGACGGCAACCTCACCCCCAATGGCCGCCACCCGGACTGGCGCTGGCAAGCCCGCGCCATCGTCGGCGGCGACGGGCTGGAGCCGTGCATTTCCGCCGCCTCGATCCTGGCCAAGGAACACCGCGACCGGCTGATGCGCGCCGCTGCGCTGGAGCACCCGCACTACGGCTGGGAACGCAACATGGGTTATGGCACTGCCGAACACCTCGAAGCGCTGCGGCGGCACGGGCCAAGCCCCTTGCATCGCCGCAGTTTCGCCCCGGTTGCCCAGCTGGACATGTTCGCCTGAAAATATTTCGCGCCGCGAGTCCCTGCCGCCACACCACCAGATATTGAGTCCTCCAGCCTGGCTGAGACTCAACATCCTGTGCCGGACTCGTTCCGTTCCGCATCTGATCGACCAATGAATCCAAGGATTCCCGCGGAGTCGCGGCTTGACGCGGGACTCCGGATGACTCACCCTGTGGATAACTTGTGGGGGTTCGACGCGGTCAAAATGGGTCAGATGCTGGTTGGTGAGAAGGCGCGGCTGCGCGCCGCCAGAGAAGTCGTCCGTCCGGACCTGCCCATCGGGCGGATCCTCGATGGCGACTGCGTGGAGGCGATGCGCTCGCTCCCCTCGGCCTCGGTCGACATGATCTTCGCCGATCCGCCCTACAACCTCCAGCTGGGCGGCGACCTGTCACGCCCCGATGGCAGCCATGTCGACGCGGTGACCGACCACTGGGACCAGTTCGACAGCTTTGCCGCCTATGACGCCTTCTCGCGCGCCTGGCTGACCGAGGCGCGCCGGGTGCTGAAACCCAATGGCTCGCTGTGGGTGATCGGTTCCTACCACAACATCTTCCGCCTTGGCGCGATGCTGCAGGACATGGGGTTCTGGATCCTCAACGACATCGTCTGGCGCAAGGCCAATCCGATGCCCAACTTCAAGGGCACCCGCTTCACCAACGCGCATGAAACGCTGATCTGGTGCTCGATGGGCGAGAAGGCCAAGTACACCTTCAACTACCGGGCGATGAAGACGCTCAACGACGAGCTTCAGATGCGCTCGGACTGGGTCCTGCCGATCTGCGGCGGGCAGGAGCGGCTGAAGAAGGGCGGGCACAAGGTCCACCCGACGCAGAAGCCCGAGGCGCTGCTCTATCGGGTCATGCTGGCCACTACCAACAAGGGCGACGTGGTGCTCGACCCGTTCTTCGGCACCGGCACCACGGGGGCGGTCGCCAAGCGGCTGGGCCGCGAATGGATCGGCTGCGAGCGCGAGAGCGCCTACCGCGAAGCCGCGCTGGAGCGGATCGAGCTGGCCCTGCCGCTCGACGAATCTGCGCTGACCACGATGCAGAGCCCCAAGGCCGCACCCAAGGTCGCCTTCGGCACGCTGGTCGAAACCGGCCTGATCGCGCCCGGAACGCCGGTGTTCGACAAGAAGCGCCGCCTGACTGCGACGGTGCGCGCGGATGGTTCGCTGGTTGCGGGCGCAGACAACGGCTCCATTCACGGGCTCGGCGCAAAAATGCAGGGCGCGCCTTCGTGCAACGGCTGGACCTTCTGGCACCTTGAGCACGAAGGACAGCTGAAGCCGCTCGACGCGATCCGCCAGCTCTATCTGCTGGCGACGGAGGACTGATCCTCCTCCCCCGGACACTTCCATGACCCAGACCCATTATCTGCGCCCCATTGCCTTCGCCGACAGCCCGCAGTCCGAGGAGGGCGAGGCGGTGCGGCTGGCGGGCGGCATGGTCTATGCCAGCCGCTTTGCGCTGATCGAGCGCAGTGGCGGACGGGTGACAGCGCGGACCCGCTATGGCGCGGCTGAACTGCGCGCGGCCATGCCGTCGCTGCCCGAAACGGTGCGCGACCAGTGGGACAACCTCCAGCGCACGCACCCGCCGCTGCAATGCGGCGCGCGCACCATCCGGCTGGACCAGCCGCAGGTGATGGGCATCCTCAACGTCACGCCCGACAGCTTTTCGGACGGCGGACACTTCATGGACGATCCGCTGATCGCCAACGACCACGCGGCCGCGATGGTCGAGGCCGGGGCGGCGATCATCGATGTCGGCGGAGAAAGTACCCGGCCCGGCGGCGCGGCGGTCTGGGAAGGGGACGAGCTCAAGCGCGTGATCCCGGCGATCGAGCGGCTCGCCGCCTCGGGCGCGGCGATCAGCGTCGATACGCGGCGGCCCGGGGTGATGGAGGCTGCGCTTGCGGCTGGCGCGCATGTCATCAATGACGTGTCCGCGCTGCGCCACGATCCGCGCAGCCTGGAATTCGCCGCGCGGTCCGGCGCTCCCGTGGTACTGATGCATGCGCCCGGTGATGGCGATGACCTCCACGCCGATGGCAACTATGCCGATGTGGTGCTCGACGTGTTCGACTGGCTCGCGGCGCGGCGCGATGCCGCGCTGGCGGCGGGCATCCCCCGCGAGCGCATCGTGCTCGATCCAGGCATCGGCTTCGGCAAGACGCTGGCCGAGAACCTGGCCCTGATCAACGCGCTGGCCCTGTTTCACGCGCTCGGCCAGCCGATCCTGCTGGGGGCCAGCCGCAAGCGGATGGTCGGGGCGCTTTCGGGTGAGGCTCCGGCGCACCAGCGGCTGGGCGGATCGGTGGCGCTGGCGGTGAAGGGCATGGATGCGGGCGTCCAGCTGCTGCGCGTCCACGACGTGCCGGAAACCGTCCAGGCGATGCGCGTGTGGCGCGGACTGCGCGATGCGGCGCTGACCGACTTCACGCAGCTGGTCTAGGCGCGATCCCGCCAGCGGGTCGCGGGTTAGACTATTGCGGCGGCGGAGCGTTGCTGCGCAACAGACGGATCGCCGCGAAAGCCAGCACAAGCACGCCCAGCAGCAGTGCGCCCCAAAGCAGCAGCTTGCGCGAAGTGAACGGGCCATCCGGCTGGGCCGGGGCAAGGTCGATCACCGGCGGCACACCGTTCCCACCGGTCTGCGCCACGGGGAGCGCGGCGATCTTGGTGGGTTCGACCAGCTGGCTCGTGGGCAAGGCCTTGGGCTCGGCCGCAGTGTTGCCGAAGGCCAGGCGATAGGGCTCGACCCCGTTGAAAGCGCCCAGCACGGTCACCGGATCGAATAGCAGGTCGAGGCGCGGAGCCGCGGAGAACCCGGCGGTCCGTTTGTCCGCCTCAAGCCGGTACTCCCGCAGCGATGCGCCGGACAGTTCCAGCACGGCTGGCTTGTCGTTCTGCCGCAGCGTGCCTTCGGCCAGTGGCAGCCACGGCTCTTCGGCGGCATTGCGGCCATAAAGCGTGATCGGCACGACGCCGTCCGGCCCGGTCTGGCTGACCTTGATCGCCGCAATCGGCGCAGCCAGCTGGGGCCTGAAGCTGAGGGTGTGCGCATCGCTCAGCGCCGCGCCGCGCGTCGCCAGCGCGGTGCGCGCCGCCGGGGCGCGGCGGGTGGTGGCGACTTCGGCGCCGCTGACCGAGACGCCCGGTGCCGCCTGCCAGCTGATCCTGAGATAGCGATCGCGCAGGTCTGCGCCGTGAAGCGGCAGGCGCGGCGCGGAAATCAGGCCGGGTCCGTCGCCGGGCCGGTAGAGCACCTTTTCGCCGAGGTAATCCCATGACTTGAGATCGCTGCCCGCCTCGACCGTCAGGTTGACCGCGCTCTGGCGCGGGATGGTCGCCTTGAAGGCAATGCTTTCCGCCGGGTCGGTCAGGGCGCGGGTGTCGATCAGAACGGCCAGCCGGGTCGAACTGGCGACCACTTCCGCCGCATCGACCGCGACGCTGCGCTGGCCGTCGTCGATCCGTACCGAAACGCCCGGCGATCCTTCGCCGTCCTCGGGCGCAGCGATCGGCAGGGCATCGAAGCTGTGGGTCTGGCGCGCGGCCTCGTTCGCGCGGTCCTCGATCGCGAAGGACAGTTCGCGCGAGGAGCCGTCGTAGAGCCGCACGTCGCCCAGATCGGCGCGGCGCGGCGCGACCAGCGCGGCGGGGGGCAGGCTGATCCGCTGGACCCCGCCGCCCGGCGCCGGCGTCACCGGCACGACCAGCGCGAAATCCTGCGGCCCCTTGGGCGGCTGGGGCTTGTCCTGCTGGCAGGCGGTCAGCGCCAGCGCGCCCAGCAGCGGCAGGATCAGGCGAAGCGGACGGCGGTGCATCATGCGGTCTCCTGCGCTCCCTTGCGCGGCGGCAGGGGCACGAAATAGCCGATCACCAGGAACAGCACGCCCACCCCGATGAAGGTGACGATCCGCGCCCAGCCTTCGGCAGTGGACATGTCGACGAACACCAGCTTGGCGACGACCACGGCCAGCAGCCCCGCGCCCAGCAGCCACGGCACCCGCATCGCGCGGCGCTTGGCCAGGAGCATCAGCCCCATCGCCATCAGCGTCCACAGGATGCCGAGCCCGCTCTGCACCACCTGGCTCTGGCCCAGCGACCAGGGATCGTAACCGACGCCAAGGTAATGGTGCGCGCTGCGCAGCCAGATTGCGTTGACTTCGACAAAGCCGAGGATCGCGGCGAGGGAGAGTGCGCCCTTGCCGGTCAGGAAGTCCGCTCCACCCGGTTCGGGCCGCGCAGACAGGACCATGCGCCGCCACAGCTCCAGCGCGGCGAGCGCCAGCAGGACCGACAGGTCGACCGGGTTGAGCAGCGGCACGTAGGGCAGCGGATCGGTCACTCCGGCGGCGAACGCGGCGGTGGTCAGCGCCCCCAGCCAGGCCATGGCCGCCAGCACCACGGCGGCGGTCCAGTAATAGGACTGGGCATGAAGGGCGAGCGGCCAGCGCAGCGCGGAGCGGTCGGCCAGTGGCGCCGCGCGACCGGCCCAGCGGGTCAGCACCAGCAGCATCGCCACCACGCTGACCAGATAGACGACCCCGGCCCACGAGGTATCCCACAGCGCCGCGCGGTCGATCCCCAGATCAAGGCTGTCCGCCACCATCGCGATCAGCAGCCAGACGCCTGCGGCATGAACCAGCGCGCTCCACCCGGCACGCTTGCCACCGGCAAGCGCGGCGCGGTCGGACGCGCGCAGCATGGCGTAGTGCAGCGCCAGTGCGGCGATCCACAGCGCTGCGTCGGGCCAGTAAAGCACATGACGCGACAGCCCCAGCGAAAGCAGGAAGGTGACGACCAGCACCGGCAGGCTCGCCTGCGCCGGCCAGGTTGCGGCGGCCCAGTCCTTTCGGCGGCCCAGCATGGCGAACAGCGCCATCACGCCCAGCAGCGCGACCATGAAGACCAGCGGCTGGGCATGCGTGTCGAGCACGGACTGCGGCCAGTCATCTGCCTTGGTGACCGGCAAGCGGCGCGTCACCTCGCGCAGCAGCGCGATGCACACGAACAGGAACCCAAGGAAGAAGGCGGGGTGCCGCAGGGCGCGCTCGACCGGGGCATAGGCCAGCGCGGGGCGCGACCCGCTGTGCGGCAGCGCCCCGCGCAGCCACCAGGCGCTCAGCAGCAGCGGCAGCGCAATCAGCAGCGGCGAGACGAAGCCGTTGTTGAACAGCGGCACCGTCGAAATGTCAGACGGCAGGTTGCCCAGCAGCACCAGCGCGGCGATTCCCTGCAGCAGCAGGCCGAAGGCGCGCGGCATCCAGCGGGCCTGCCGCTTGCCGACCCAGAACGCGCCCGCGCCCTCAAGCGCCCAGGCCGCGGAGGTCCACTTCGCATCGAGCGCCAGCGGCACTGCGAGCGTCACGAAACCCACCCCGATCGCCAGCATGCACTCGTTGAGCAGACGCATGTCCTGCTTCGCGCGCCGCATGGTGAAGGCGGTCACGCCCAGGTACACCGCGCCGAAAGCCAGCGCGGAAAAAGCGCTGCCGAACTCGGTCCCGCGCATCAGCCCGGCCTGCAGGCCGAACCCGGCCATCGCCGGGCCGAACAGCAGCGTCGAATCCACCGCATTGCCCAGCTTGCCCGGGGTGTTGTGGGCATAGAGCACCGCGGCGGCGAGGTAGATGCCGACGCTGATCGCCAGGAACAACTGGCAGATCAGGTAATGCTGAGGTTCATAGCTGGTCTGCCCCCAGACGATCGCCATGCCGAAAGTGGCGAAGAAGCCCAGCAGGTTGAGCGGACGCCAGCTCTTCTTCCAGGCGATCACCAGGATCGCGGCGTTGAGCACGGTATAATAGGTGAACAGCGGCAGCGGCGTCTTCGCATCGCCGCCCAGCAGCACCGGCACCGCAAAACCGCCCAGGAACGAGATCAGTGCCATGCCGCGCGCGTCCTGCAGCAAGGCCAGTGCACAGCCGAGCCCCGCGAACAGGATCATCAGCGCGAAGGCAGCGCTCATCGGCAGCACGTCATACAGCCGCGCCGCCGCGAAGACGGTAAGGTACATCACGGCCACACCGCCGCCCTGCAGGGCGAGCGCGAAATCCGGGCGCACCGTGCGGCGGTTGAAGCCCACCGCCAACAGGGCGGCTCCCGCCGCCCCGACCAGTGCGAGCCGCGCCTCGATCGGGAACAGCCCGGCCTGTACCGCATAGCGGGCGAGGAAGCTCAACCCGACGAACAGGATCACCAGCCCGACGCGGACGATGGTGTTGCCCCCCAGCAGCCAGTCGCGCGCCGCGCAGATCCACTGCTCGATCAGCGGCGGTTCGGACGGGGCGGCGGGCTCTTCGATCAGGTTGGGCGCGGGCGGGCGCGGCGCGGATTCGGGCCAGGCCGGGGCGATGATTTCCTCTGGGGCGCGGTCCGGGACGGGGGCGGGCGCAGGCGCGGTTTCCGCTTCGGGGGGCGGAGCGGCATAGGCCGCTGGCTCCTGCCGCTCGGGCGGGCGGGCGGAAGGTTCGGCGGTCGGGACAGGGGCATAGGCCTGCAAGGCCTGTGTCACTGCCCGGGCAATCTCACCCCGCACGCTGGTGCGCAGCCACGCGCCGAACGGCAACCCGGCGAGGCCGCCCAGGATCAGTCCGTAGAACTCGAACTCCGAGGCTATCCAGCCAAGCGTCGCAAACGCCAGTACGGTCCACAGGAACATGCCGCATCCCCCTCAGCTTGCCGCCAGTCTGGCAGAAAGCCGTATAATTGGAAGCGGTCAAAGCGGTTTATGCGCCGCTGGGGCAGGTTCAGGCCGCGCCTTCGAGCCCCAGTTCGCCCAGCTTGCGGTACAGCGTCGAGCGGCCGATCCCGAGGCGGCGGGCGACCTCGGTCATCCGCCCGCGGTAGTGGCCGATGGCGAGGCGGATCACGTCGGCCTCGATCTCTTCCAGCGGGCGCAGGTTGCCATCGGGGGTATAGAGCACCACGCCCGCGCTTTCGTGCATCGGCGGCGATACGCTGCTGCCCTCTTCGCCCAGCAGGTTGGACAGCTGGGGGAAATCGTCGGAGGTCAGCGCATCCCCGTCGCAGAACACGGCAGCGCGGAACAGCACTGCCTGAAGCTGGCGGACGTTGCCCGGCCAGTCATAGGCGGCAAGCAGCGCCAGTGCGCCGTCGGTGATGCCCAGCGGGCGCAGGCCCGGTTGTTCGCCAATCCGCCCGAGAAAGTGGCGGGCGAGGGCAGGAATGTCGCCGGCGCGTTCGCGCAGGGGCGGCAGGTTGACCGTGACTCCGCCAATCGCGGCGAGCAGCTCGGGCAGGAAATGCCCGCCTGCCACCATGTCGCGCAGCGGCAGGTTGGACGCGGCGATCAGCCGTACGTCGATCCGGAACGAATGACGCGCGCCGATCGGGCGCACGTCGCCGCGCTGGATCGATTCAAGGAGGCGTTGCTGGACGTGCATCGGCAGCCGGTCGATCTCGTCGAGCGCCAGGGTGCCGCCGTCGGCATGCTGGAGCGCGCCGATGTGACGGTCGAAGGCACCGGGGAAAGCGCCCTTTTCATGGCCGAACAGCGCGCTTTCGACCGAATTGGCCGGGATGCCGCCGATGTTGACCAGCCGGAACGGCGCCTTGGCGCGCGGGCTGGCGGCCTGCATCGCCCGGACCAGCATTTCCTTGCCGGTGCCGCTTTCGCCCTCGATCAGCACGGGACCGTGGCCGCGCGCCGCCTTGGCTGCGACGGCCAGCGCGGCGCGGAAGGTGGGGGCAGCGCCGATCATCGCGTCGAAGTCGGGGCTGGAGACCATCTTCTCGGTCAGCGGCTGCAATTCGTCGCGCGGGGCCTCGCGGGTGGTGGCCATGCGCAGTGCCTGCATCAGCCGATCCGGAGCAACCGGCTTGATCAGGTAATCGGTAGCCCCGGCACGCATCGCCTCGACCGCCAGCAGCGGCGAGGCGCTGGTGGTCAGCATCAGGATCGGCAGGGCGGGGCGGCGGGCCTTGAGTTCGGCGATCAGGGTGCAGGCCTCGTCGCCGGGCACCCACTGATCGAGCACGATGGCGCTGAGCTGCATGCCCTGACGGGTGCCGAGCGTAGCGATAGCCGTTTCGGAATCGCGCACCACCAGCGTGCGCCAGCCCTCGCGCGCGGCAAGCGCGGTGATCAGCCGGCTTTGCGCCGGCTCATCGTCGATCAGCATCAGCAGGCGCTGCTCGAATTCCGCCATCTTCCGTCTCTGGACCCCCACTTCGATCCCCGGGACTAGCGAAAGGAGGTAAAGACGCGATTAAGGCTGCTATTGACGGGTTAGTCGCCCAAGCCCCCTTGAGCCGTGCGGCGGCTGGCGATAGAGCGGGCGGGAAAGCCCCGCATCGGGGGCGTAATGTATCGGGGAAAGACCATGGCCAGCGGCAACGACATGAAGGCACACGCTTCGACCTATTCCAGCTTCCTGGGGCTGGCGAAGTGGGGAACGATCGTTTGTGCGCTGGTTGCGGCGCTCGTGATCTACCTGGTCGCCTGAGCGAAAGGGCAGCGGCGGCATGCGCATCGCGGTCCTCAAGGAAACCGCGAGCGGGGAAACCCGTGTTGCGGCCACGCCCGAAACGGTCAAGAAATTCATCGCCCTGGGCGCCAGCGTTGCGGTTGAACCGGGCGCGGGCATCAGTGCTTCCTGCGCCGACGCGGACTATGCCGCTGCCGGGGCCGAGGTTGCCGCCGGCGCGGTAAAGGGCGCAGACATCGTGCTGGGCGTGCAGGGGCCGGACCCGGCTGCGCTTGCCGGTGCCAATCCCGGCGCGTGGATCGTCGCGGGGCTCGATCCCTTCGGCCAGCGCGCCCGGGTGGATGCCTATGCGGCTGCCGGTTTCGAGGCGCTGGCGATGGAATTCATGCCGCGCATCACCCGCGCGCAGAGCATGGACATCCTCTCCAGCCAGTCGAACCTTGCCGGTTACAAGGCGGTGATCGAGGCGGCGAACGCCTATGGCCGCGCCTTTCCGATGATGATGACGGCGGCAGGCACGGTCTCTGCCGCGAAGTGCTTCGTCATGGGCGTCGGCGTGGCGGGGCTTCAGGCCATCGCCACCGCGCGGCGGCTGGGCGCACAGGTTTCCGCCACCGATGTGCGCTCGGCGACGAAGGAACAGATCCAGTCGCTCGGCGCCAAGCCGATCTTCGTGGAAAGCGTTGCCGGGATCGAGGGCGAGGGCGCGGGCGGCTATGCCACGGAAATGTCGGAAGAATACCAGAAGGCCCAGGCCGAGCTGGTGTCCAGCCACATAGCCAAGCAGGACATCGTCATCACCACGGCACTGATCCCGGGCAGGGCGGCACCTAGGCTCGTCTCGGACGCCCAGATCGCGACGATGAAGCCGGGTTCGGTCATTTTCGACCTCGCCGTGGCGCAAGGCGGCAATGTCGAAGGCAGCAAGGCCGACGAAGTGGTCGTGAAGCACGGCGTCAAGATCATCGGCTATGCCAACACCCCGGCGAAACTTCCGGCGGACGCCTCGGCGCTGTTCGCGCGCAACCTCTACAACTTCCTCTCCGCCTTCTGGGACAAGGAGCAGGGCAAACCGGTACTCGATGCCGAGATCGGCGATGCGATCCGCCTGACCCAGGGCGGCAAGGTCGTCAACGAACGACTGCTGGGGGCTCAGTAATGGACTTCATCTCGATCTTGTCCATCTTCGTGATGGCCTGTTTTGTCGGCTACTACGTCGTCTGGTCGGTCACCCCGGCGCTGCACACGCCGCTGATGGCAGTGACCAACGCGATCTCCTCGGTGATCGTGGTCGGCGCGCTGATTGCCTCCGCCGCGGCGGGTAGCCCGGTGGCCAAGTGGCTGGGGCTGCTTGCCGTTGTGCTGGCGAGCGTCAACATCTTCGGCGGCTTCGCGGTGACGGCGCGGATGCTGGCGATGTACAAGAAGAAGGAGAAGAAGTGATGGACTTCGCTCTCCTTGCCGCTGCTGCCGATGCGGCGCATGCGGTCAATCCGTGGGTGGCGCTGGCCTATCTCGCCTCGGGCGTGCTGTTCATCCTCGCGCTGCGCGGGCTGTCCAGCCCGAGCACCAGCCGTGCGGGCAACCGCTATGGCATGATCGGCATGACCATTGCCGTGGTGACGACGCTGATCACGCACGAGATTGCCAGCCTGCCGGAAATCGTCGCCGCGCTCGCGCTGGGCGGCGGGATCGGCTGGGTCATCGCTCGCCGCATCGCGATGACCGACATGCCGCAGCTGGTCGCCGCGTTCCACTCCCTCGTCGGCCTTGCCGCTGTGCTGGTCGGCTGGGCGGCCTACCTTAACCCTGAAGCCTTCGGGATCATGGGGCCGGACGGCGCGATCAATCCCGTTTCCCGCCTGGAAATGGGCCTTGGCATCGCCATCGGCGCGATCACCTTCTCCGGCTCGATCATCGCCTTCCTCAAGCTCGCGGGCAAGATGAGCGGCGCGCCGATCCTGCTGCCCGCGCGGCACGTGATAAACCTCGGCACGCTGGTCGCGATCCTAGGGCTGACCGGCTATTTCATGACCGACCAGTCGCTGTGGGTGATCGCCACGGTCACCGCGTTGGCCTTCCTGATCGGCTTCCTGCTGATCATCCCGATCGGCGGCGCGGACATGCCGGTGGTCGTCTCGATGCTCAACTCCTACTCGGGCTGGGCGGCGGCGGCGATGGGTTTCACGCTTCACAACACGGCGATGATCATCA
>JAYRMP010000025.1:0-33887 GCA_041912655.1 Novosphingobium sp.
GTTTAGGTACCCTGTGGGTGGTCGGGCCGGGGGAGCGGGCCGGCCAGGCCAGGGAAGCACGGACGGGCTTCCCGCACCGCCGTCAGGCGGGCATCAACGCGCAACAAAGGAACAATTGCAACGAATTTCGCTTCACAGCGGCGAAATCGGCACTAGTCTCCCGTGCCATTCGGAGCGCCGCGCAAGTCCGGCGCCCACAGCCATTTCGGGGAGCTTACATGAAAGACATGGCGCTTTGGAACGAGGGCGACTGGATCGCGGCAATCGCGGTCGTCGTGCTCGGCGTGTTCCTGGCGATCGGAGCGAAGATCTCGATCCAGAAGGAACCTGAATTCGCGGGCCATCCCAAGGGCCTGTACATGCTGTTCTTCGCCGAGATGTGGGAGCGCTTCTCCTACTACGGCATGCGCGCGCTGCTGATCTTCTACCTGACCAAGCACTGGCTGTTCAGCGACGGCAAGGCCAACCTGATCTATGGCGCATACACCAGCCTGGTCTACATCACCCCGGTGCTGGGCGGCTATCTGGCCGACCGGTATCTGGGCCAGCGCAAGGCAGTACTGTTCGGCGGCCTGCTGCTGGCGATCGGCCACAGTCTGATGGCGGTCGAAGGGGTCCACGGCCTCACCGATCCGCTGCTCAAGCAGGCCGATCCGGCGATCAACGTGTTCTGGGCGGCGCTGGCCTTCATCATCGTTGGCTCGGGCTTCCTCAAGGCCAACATTTCGGTGATGGTCGGCCAGCTCTACAAGCTGACCGACGTGCGCCGCGATGGTGCCTACACCGTGTTCTACATGGGCATCAACGTCGGCGCGGCGATCGGCACGATCCTGGTCGGGTATCTGGGGGAAACCATCGGCTGGGGCTACGGCTTCGGCCTCGCCGGCATCGGGATGCTCGCGGGCCTGGTCGTCTTTGTACTCGGCAAGAGCGCGCTAAACGGCGCTGGTGAAGCTCCGGCGCCGCTCGCCAAGTCGCGCGAACTGACGCTCTACGGCGTCGGCATTGCCGCGGTCGCGGTGATCTGGGGGCTGGTCCAGTACCAGTCGGTGATCCAGACCCTGCTGGTGATCTCGGGCGTCGGCCTGCTTGGCTATGTGCTCTTCGAAACCTTCAAGCTGCCCAAGGAACCGCGCGAGCGGATGTTCGCGGTGCTGTTCCTGATCAGCCTCAACCCTCTGTTCTGGGGCCTGTTCGAGCAGGCGGGCGGATCAATGAGCCTGTTCACCGACCGCTACGTCGATCGGGGCGGCGCGCCGGCCTCGCTGTTCCAGTCGATCAACCCGATCTACATCATCCTGCTCGCGCCGCTGTTTGCCGGGCTGTGGCAGTGGCTGGGCAAGCGTGGCAAGGAGCCTTCGGCTCCGGCGAAGTTCGGCCTGGCGCTGGCGCAGATGGGCCTCGCCAACCTGGTCCTGGTCTGGGGGGCCGAAGCCTTCGGCATCGCGGCGATGACCCCGGTGCTGTTCGTCTTCCTCTATTACCTGCTGGCCACCACGGGCGAGCTGTGCCTGTCACCGGTCGGGCTGTCGGCGATGAACCGCCTTGCCCCCAAGTACCTGGCTTCCCTGATCATGGGGGCATGGTTCTACATGACTGCGGTGGGTAACTTCGTTGCGGGCAAGATCGGCGAAGCCACCGGCGGGCACGGCGGCGAGATGAGCAAGGAAAAGCTGCTGCAGATCTATGAGCTGTTCGGCTGGATCTCGATCGGCGCAGCCGTCGTCGTCCTGCTGCTTTCGCGGATCGTCAAGACCTGGATGCACCTCGATACGCTGGGCCAGGGCGGCGCGGAGGAGAAGGCGTGATGCGTACGTCCCGCATGCTTCTCTGGGGTGCGGCGGCCTTCGCGCTGACCGCCACCGCGCCGGGGTCCGCGAAGGACAAGAAGGAGCCCAGCGCCGCGAGCAAGGCCGCGACGCAGTTCAACAAGGACCCCTATCCGTCCACCTATCGCCCCTATCCCGGCCAGCCGGTGCTGATCACCGGCGCGGTCATCTATGACGGCAAGGGCGGGCGGATCGACCGCGGCGCGCTGCTGCTGCGCGACGGCAAGGTTGCCGCCGTGGGCACGAGCGCGGCGGGCATCGATGTGCCCGCGGATGCGCTGCGCATCGACGCGGCGGGCAAGTTCGTCACCCCCGGGATCATCGACATCCACAGCCACCTGGGTGACTATCCCAGCCCGGCGGTCGAGGCCCATTCCGACGGCAACGAGATGACCGATCCGACCACGCCCAACGTCTGGGCGGAGCATTCGGTCTGGCCGCAGGATCCGGGCTTTTCCCGTGCGCTGGCCAATGGCGGTGTCACTTCACTGCAGATCCTGCCCGGCAGCGGCAATCTGATGGGCGGGCGCGGGGTGACGCTGAAAAACGTGCCTTCGCGCACGGTGCAGGGGATGAAGTTCCCCGGCGCGCCCTACAGCCTGAAGATGGCCTGCGGCGAAAACCCCAAGCGCGTCTATGGCGGCAAGGGCCGGATGCCCAGCACCCGCATGGGCAACTTCGCCGTCAATCGCGAGACCTGGATCAAGGCCAACGAATATCGCCGCAAGCGCGACGAAGGCAAGCTGGAGTCCCGCGACCTCAAGATGGAGACGCTGGCCGGGGTGCTGGACGGGGAAATCCTGGTCCAGAACCACTGCTACCGCGCCGATGAAATGGCGCTGGTGCTCGATATGGCGAAGGAGGCCGGTTACAAGGTCGCCACTTTCCACCACGCAGTCGAAAGCTACAAGATCGCCGACATCTTGCGCCAGAACGACGTGTGCAGCGCAGTCTGGGCAGACTGGTGGGGCTTCAAGATGGAAGCCTATGACGCGATCCCCGAGAATGCGGGGATCCTCTACAAGACCGGCGCCTGCGTGGTGATCCATTCGGATGACGAGAACGGCATCCAGCGACTCAACCAGGAAGCGGCCAAGGCGCAGGGCGATGCGCGGCGGCTGGGGATCGAGATTCCCGATGCCGAGGTGATCCGCTGGCTGACCTCCAATCCCGCCAAGGCAATGGGGATCGAGGCGCAGACCGGCAGCCTTGAGCCAGGCAAGATGGGCGACGTGGTGCTGTGGAACGGCAATCCGCTGTCAGTCTATTCCCGCCCCGAAAAGGTCTGGGTCGATGGCGCGCTGCTGTTCGACGCGAACGATCGCAAGCGCCGTCCGGTGAGCGATTTCGAACTTGGCCAGCCGGGTGAAGGAGACGTGAAATGAGCGCGCCTCGCCTGATGGGCGCGGCTTTTGCCGCGCTGCTCGCCTCTGTCGCTCCTGCCGTGGCGCAGGACATGGCCGTTACGAACGCGCGCCTCGTCATCGGCGACGGTACGCCGCCGATCGAGAACGGCACCGTCGTGGTGCGCGGCGGCAAGGTGGTCGCCGCCGGAGCCGGGGTCGCGGTTCCTGCCGACCTCAAGCCGATCGACGTCGGCGGGCGCTGGGTCACCCCGGGGCTGGTCGTCGCGGTGACCGATCTGGGCCTGGTCGATGTCGAAGCGGTCGATGACAGCAACGACAGCGATGCCCGCAAGGCGCCGTTCAGCGCCGGGCTGGACATCGCGCCCGCGATCAACCCGTCCGCGCAGCCGATCGCGATCAGCCGGGGCGGCGGGGTCACCCGTGCCGCCGTGGCTCCGCTCGGCACCTCGGGCATCTTCCGGGGGCAGGGCGCGGTGATCGACCTTGGCGCCGATCCGCGCGCCGTCGTCCAGGCGCGGGCCTTCCAGTACGTCGATCTGGGCGAAGCCGGGGCCGAGGTCGCCGGCGGCAGCCGCGTCGCCGTGCTGGCCGAGCTGCGCAACGCCCTGCTGGAGGCGCGCGAACTCTCGCTCGCTCCGGCGGGCGCGCGGCGCGACGACGTGCTGCTGACGCGCACCGATGCCGCCGCACTGATCGCCGTCGTTACCGGTAAACAGCCGCTTTACGTGCGGGCCGACCGCGCCGCGGATATCCGCATGGCGCTCGCCCTGCGAGAAGAGTTCCCGGCGCTGAAGCTGACCCTGGTAGGTGCGACCGAAGGCTGGATGGTGGCGGGCGAAATCGCGGCGTCCGGCGTGCCGGTGATCGCCACTCCGCTCAGCGACCTGCCGCAGAGCTTCGAACGGCTGGGCGCAACCCAGTCTAACGTCGGGCGCATGGCCGCAGGGGGCGTCAAGGTGGCACTGGGCGCGTTCTTCGACCAGCCGCGCTATGCTCCGCAATATGCCGGCAACCTCGTAGCGCTGAACAAGGTGCCGGGAGCGAAGGGGCTGTCATGGGACAAGGCCTTTGCCGCGATCAGTTCGGGACCGGCCGAGATTCTCGGCATGGGCGACCGTTTCGGCAGCCTGAAGGCAGGCCGCGCGGGCGACGTGGTGGTGTGGGATGGTGATCCGCTGGAGCTGACCTCTGGCGCGGTGCGGGTGTTCATCGACGGGGTTGAACAGCCGCTCGACAACCACCAGACGCGCCTGCGCGACAGGTACCGGACGCCTACCGAGGGGAGCCTGCCCAAGGCCTACGACTGGTAGGTACGCCACAGGGGGAGAAAGAGCATGGATGCCAAACTGGTCGGCCTGATCGCCGCTGCCGTCGCCTTTGTCGGCAGTCATTTCCTGCTCTCTCACCCCTTGCGCGCGCGGATGGTCGCGGCAGTTGGGCCCGGGGGGTTCCAGGGCATCTATTCGCTGTTCGCCTTTGCCTCGCTCGGCTGGATGGTCATGGCCTTTCTGGCAGTCGGTCCGCAGGGCTCGGTCCTGTGGGATGGCACCTCCGATCCGGTCTGGGCGCTCGCCAGCCTCCTGACGCTGATCGCCAGCGTCCTGCTGCTGGGCAGCTTCATGGGCAATCCGGCGCTGCCCGCCCCCAATGCCGCCGAGCACGCGGCGCGAGGGGTGCACGGGGTGTTCCATGTCACCCGCCACCCGATGATGTGGGCGATCGCGCTATGGGGCGTGGCCCACATCCTGGTCCGGCCCGATCCGCGCACCCTGGTGCTGGCCGGGTCCTTCATCCTGCTGGCATTGGTCGGATCGCATCTGCAGGACCGCAAGAAGCAGGCGCTGATGGGCGGCGCCTGGCAGGTCTGGCAGGCGCAGACGAGCTATTGGCCGCGCCCGCTGGGCTTGCTGTCGGCTGGATGGCTGCCTTGGCTGGGCGGCATTCTGCTGTGGCTAGGTGCGACCTGGGCGCACGTCTGGCTCGTCTATATCCCCGCCGGGGTCTGGCGCTGGCTAGGCTGAAGCACTGCCTCCAGCCAGTCGCGCTGTCTTTCCTGCGCGCGGCGATCCCACGCCAGATCGTGGTCGAGCCCGGGTAGCAGTTCCAGCCGGGCGCGCGGCTGTGCCCTGGCAAGGTCACGGGAGTGGCTCGGCGCGATCATGGTGTCCGCCGTGCCGTGCTGGATCAGCACCGGCATGGCGATGCCGGGCAGCTTGGCGAGATTGTCGAATCGGTGGCGCACCAGCCAGCGCGCCGGCACCCACGGCAGCTTTTCAGCGGCAAGCTCCGGCAGGCTGGAATAGGGGGAAACCAGCACCAGCGCCGCGACCCGGCTTTCCCGCGCCAGCTGCACCGCCACGCCCGAGCCCATCGAGTTGCCGATGACGACCACCTGCCCTCGCTCGATCCCCTTGCCTGCCAGCCAGGCCAGCGCCGCGCGGCCATCGGCATAGAGCCCGGCCTCGCCTGGCTTGCCCGGATTGCCGCCATAGCCGCGGTATTCTACCAGCATCACGCCGTACCCGGCCTCGGCCAGCACCCGGGTGGCGCGGGCCGCGCCGGTCAGGCTGTCGCCGTTGCCGTGAAAGAACAGGGCCACCCGGCGTCCCGGCGCGGGCGGGCGCCAGGCGGTGCGCAGGTGGAGGCCGTCCGCAGTGAACAGGCTCGCCTCTTCGTATCCGTCCGGCAGATCGGCACGCGATCCCGCCGCAGGGAAGATCAGCCCATCCTGCGCGGCATAAAGCGCGGGGATTGCCGCGCCATAGGCCAGCGCGAGGCCGGCAACCACTCCGATGCCCAGGCGCCGCAGCGCCGCGCGTGTCACGCGCGGGCCTCTTCCACTCCGGCGGAGTTGTGGCGCAGCGCGCGCAGCACGGTATCGACGATCTGCGGGGCGTTGAGCCCGGCGAGGTCGTACTGCTTGTCCGGGCTGTCATGGTCGATGAACAGGTCGGGCAGGCGCAGGGTGCGAATCTTGAGGCCAGCGTCGGTCAGGCCCTCGTCGCTCGCCATGGTCAGGACATGAGCGCCAAGCCCGCCGATCGAGCCTTCCTCCACCGTCACCACCACTTCGTGGCTGGCCATCAGGCGGCGGATGAGGTCGGTATCGAGCGGCTTGGCAAAGCGCAGGTCCGCGACCGTGGTCGACAGCCCCCGCGCCTCGAGCGCATCGGCGGCCTTGAGCGCCTCGGCGAGGCGGGTGCCGAGCGAGAGCAGGGCGACCTTGGTCCCTTCGCGCACCAGCCGGCCCTTGCCGATTTCCAGCTGCTGCGGGACTTCCGGCAGGGCAACCCCCGTGCCGTTGCCGCGCGGATAGCGGAAGGCGATCGGGCCGCTGTCATGAAGCGCGGCGGTATAGGTCATGTGGACCAGTTCCGCCTCGTCAGCAGCCGCCATCACCACGAAATTGGGCAGGCTGGAGAGATAAGTGATGTCGAAGGACCCGGCATGGGTCGCGCCGTCCGCGCCGACCAGCCCGGCGCGGTCGATCGCGAAGCGCACGGGCAGGTTCTGGATCGCGACGTCGTGGACAACCTGGTCATAGGCGCGCTGCAGGAAGGTCGAATAGATCGCGCAGAACGGGCGCATGCCCTGCGCGGCAAGGCCCGCCGCAAAAGTCACCGCGTGCTGTTCGGCAATGCCGACGTCGAACGAGCGGTCGGGATGGCGCTTGGCGAACTTGTCCACCCCGGTGCCCGAAGGCATGGCGGCGGTGATCGCGCAGATCGTGGCGTCCTTGTCGGCGAGGTCGGCCAGCGTCTCGCCGAACACGTTCTGGTAGGCCGGGGCAGTAGCGACCGCCTTGACCTGTTCGCCGGTGACGACGTTGAACTTCTGGACGCCGTGGTACTTGTCCGCAGCGGATTCGGCGGGACCATAGCCCTTGCCCTTCTGCGTCACGACATGGATCAGGCAGGGTCCCTCGGCGGCGTCGCGGACGTTTTCGAGGATCGGGATCAGCTGGTCGAGGTTGTGCCCGTCGACCGGGCCGACGTAATAGAAGCCCAGTTCCTCGAACAGGGTACCGCCCATTGCCATCCCGCGCGCGAACTCGTCGGTGCGCTTGGCGGCGCGATGGAGCGGTTCGGGCAAGTGGCGCGACAGCTTGCGGGCGATGTCGCGCAGGCCCAGGAACGGGCGCGAGGAGACCAGCCGCGCGAGATAGGCCGAAAGCCCGCCGACCGGAGGTGCGATCGACATGTCGTTGTCGTTGAGGATCACGACCAGGCGGTTACCGGCGGCCTTGGCGTTGTTCATCGCCTCGTAGGCCATGCCTGCGCTCATCGCGCCGTCGCCGATCACGGCGATTCCCTTGCCGGGCCGCCCGGCGATCTGGTTGGCCACGGCAAAGCCGAGCGCCGCCGAGATCGAGGTGGAGCTGTGCGCCGTGCCGAACGGATCGTACTCGCTCTCGCTGCGCTTGGTGAAACCCGACAGGCCGCCGCCCTGGCGCAGCGTGCGGATCCGGTCGCGCCGCCCGGTGATGATCTTGTGCGGATAGGCCTGGTGGCCGACGTCCCACACCAGCCGGTCATCGGGGGTGTTGAACACGTAGTGCAGCGCGACCGTCAGTTCGACCACGCCGAGGCCGGAGCCAAGGTGTCCGCCCGTCTGGCCGACGGCGCTGATCATCTCGCTGCGCAGTTCATCGGCAAGCTGGCGCAGCTGCGTAGGCGCAAGCTGGCGCAGGTCCGCGGGCGTTACGACCGTGTCGAGCAGGGGAGTGGCCGGATTTGGGCTCATTTCAAAGGCCTTACACACTTGGAATCATGGTGTCGATTGACACTATAGTGCAGTGTTGATGCAGATCAGGCGCAGGCGGCGCAGACCCCGCGCACTTCGACCACAGGGCGGATATCGTCGAACCCGGCAGCCTTTGCCGCCTGGACCAGCGCCCCCGTCATCCGGTCGTCGTCGAGGTGGGTGGTCTGGCCGCAGCGGTCGCAGATCAGGAAGATGCAGTCGTGCCGGCAGCCGGGGTGCGGATTGGCAATATAGGCGTTGGCGCTTTCGATCCGCCGGGCAAGGTTCGCCTTCACGAACAGGTCGAGAATCCGGTAGACCGAATTGGCGGCCACCCGCTTGCCCCGCGCGCCCGAAACCGCCTCGGCGATGTCATAGGCGCTGGCGGGGCGCTCCTGCGCCGCGAGGGCATCGAACACTTCGCCGCGCATCCCGGTCCACTGTTCGCCCGCCTCGGTCAATGCGTGGCGCGCGGCATCGACCAGGCTGTCGCCCGAGTGTTCGTGGTGGTGATGGTGGTGATCCGCCATGGCAGGGATATAGGACGCCGCAAGCCCGGGGGCAATCGCGTGGCGTCACGGGCCTGGGGCGGGTTTCAGCCCTTGGTGAACCGGGGATTGTACAGCGCCGGGAACAGGGCCTTGAGCGCGCGGACCTTCGCGACGTCCCAGGTGACGATATAGGGGTGCTTCGGGTTCACCGCCATGAAGTCCTGATGGCTGGCTTCAGCCGGATAGAACTTGTCGAGGCTCTCGATCCGAGTGACGATCGGCCGCTTCCACAGGCCCGAGGCGCGCAATTGCGCGACGTAAGCGCTGGCGACCAGCCGCTGTTCTTCCGACAGCGGAACCAGCGCGGTGCGATACTGGGTGCCGATATCCGGCCCCTGGCGATTGAGCTGGGTGGGATCGGCGATCACCGAGAAGTAGATCCGCAGCAGCTGGTCATAGCGGACCACTCGTGGATCGTAGGTGACCTCGACCGCCTCTGCGTGGCCGGTATCGCCAGTGGAAACCCGCTCGTACTTCGCGGTCTTGCCCGATCCGCCGTGATAGCCTGAAACGGCACTCGTCACGCCCTTGACGTGACTGAACACGCCCTCAACGCCCCAGAAGCACCCGCCGGCGAAGACCGCCCGCTTCAGTCCTTCAGATTCGCTGGCCGTGCGCGCGGCAACAGGCGCGATGACCGCGCGGGCTTCGGCAGGTTGCTGGCAGGCGGCGCAGAGCGCCAGAAGGAGTGCGGTGGCGAAGCGGGCCTTCACTTGGTCGCAGCGGCCGCCGGAGCGACCTCGCCATGGGCCAGGGTCTGGTCCGGATGCGCCGGGGCAGCCTGGGCCGCCGGGATCATCTTGATCGAGCTGCTGGCACCCGACCACAGCACACCGCCCATCACCGCGGTACCGAGCATGAACCCGATGGCGAAGGAGCGATAGAGATCGGGTTTGAACAGGCCCATGCGGAAATTCCAGACGGTTGCAGCGTTGACGAATCGTTGCCGCTTCCTGCTGAGGAATCACTTACTGTCGAGTGAACATTCTGGCCTTGTGCACCGCAACACGCCAAGTCGCATTGCAGGTGCGACGAACCGCCGCACTGATCAGTGCCGGAAGTGGCGCATGCCGGTGAAGACCATCGCCAGCCCGGCCTCGTCCGCCGCGGCGATCACTTCTGCGTCGCGCATCGAACCGCCCGGCTGGATCACCGCTGTCGCGCCAGCTTCGGCCGCAGCCAGCAAGCCGTCGGCGAAGGGGAAGAAGGCGTCGGAAGCCACCGCGCTGCCGACCGTGCGGGCGCTCTCCCAGCCGAACTTCTCTGCCGCTTCGGCGGCCTTCATCGCAGCGATCCGGCTTGAATCGCGGCGGTTCATCTGGCCTGCGCCGATCCCGGCAGTGATCCCGTCCTTGGCATAGACGATTGCGTTGGACTTGACGTGGCGCGCTACGGTCCAGGCGAACAGGCAGTCCTTCAGTTCCTGCTCGGTCGGCGCGCGCTTCGTCACCACCTTGAGGTCATCGAGCGTGATCGCGCCGTTGTCGCGGGTCTGGACCAGCAGCCCGCCGGTGATCGGCTTGACAGCCAGACCGCCACGGCGCGGATCGGGCAGGTCGCCGGTGATCAGCAGGCGCAGGTTCTTCTTGCGAGCAAAGGCGGCACGGGCCGCCTCATCTGCCGCGGGCGCGACGACGACTTCGGTGAATATCTCGCAGATCGCCTCTGCCGTGGGACCATCGAGCGGCACGTTGACCGCAACGATCCCGCCAAACGCCGAAACGTCGTCACAGGCCAGCGCGCCCTGCCAGGCTTCGAGCAGGGTCTTGCCCTGGGCCACGCCGCAGGGGTTGGCGTGCTTGACGATCACCACCGCCGGGTCCTGTCCGCGGAATTCGGCGCAGAGTTCCAGCGCGGCATCGGCATCGTTGTAATTGTTGTAGGACAGCTCCTTGCCCTG
Source organism: Novosphingobium sp. (assembly GCA_041912655.1). GTDB lineage: Bacteria > Pseudomonadota > Alphaproteobacteria > Sphingomonadales > Sphingomonadaceae > Novosphingobium. The sequence continues at coordinate 10,391 of JAYRMP010000025.1, forward strand.
CAGCTGCTCGGCCTGAGCGATGCCCTTCGCGTGCGGCCCCTTGGGGATGTAGAGCGCGGCGCGCTGGTGCGGGTTCTCGCCATAGCGCAGCTCTTCGCGGCGGGCGCCGGTGATCGCCAGCATTTCAGGGAACAGCTGCTGCTGGTCGGCAAAGGCGAACCACTGGCTGATCATCGCGTCATAGGCGGCCGTCGCGGCAAAGGCGCGCGCGGCCATCAGCTTGCGGAACTCGTACGAGGTCGCCCCGTCCTTCGCCTCCAGCTCGGCCAGCAGTCCGGCATAGTCAGCGGGATCGGTCACGATGGTGACGAAGGCATGGTTCTTCGCCGCCGAACGGACCATCGAGGGACCGCCGATGTCGATGTTCTCGATCACCTCGTCCCGCTCCGCGCCCTTGGCCACGGTCGCCTCGAACGGGTAGAGGTTGACCACCACCAGGTCGATCGCGCCAATCTCGTGCGCTGCCATGGCGGCGGCGTGTTCGGGATTGTCGCGCACCGCCAGCAGCCCGCCGTGGACCTTGGGATGCAGGGTCTTGACCCTCCCGTCCATCATTTCGGGAAAGCCGGTCAGTTCCGAAATGTCCTTTACGCTCAGGCCCGCATCGCGCAGCGCCTTGGCCGTGCCGCCGGTCGAAACCAGTTCAACGCCCCGCGCCCCGAGTGCCAAGCCCAGTTCGACGAGGCCGGTCTTGTCGGAAACGGAAAGCAGCGCGCGGCGGATGGTGACATCGGACATCGGTTGGGAACCCCGGAATCGCGTGGTGGAAGGTGCTGGGCGTCCCCATAGGGACTTTGCGAATTTTGGCTATGGCTGAGTGGGCCTGAGAGCCCGATTTCAGCCCATTTTCTTGAGCAGCCAGGCGAAATTGCCGCCCCCGCGCGAGACCAGCCCCTGCAGCACCAGCTGCTGGACCGGTTGCGGGCGGCCATGGCCATCGACCCACAGGCTTTCCTCGACCGTGACCTGGCCGCCGCCCGAGCGGAACTGCCAATAGGTCCCGTCGGGCAGGGCAAGCCCCGCGCCCTGACCATCTTCCGACAGCCCAACCTCGATCCCGGGGCCAAGGTGGAAGCGGATCGCGAAGCCGACCTTGCCCTTCTTGCCCTTGCCGCCCGAGGGAACCAGCAGGTCCTCGCCGCGCAGTTCGGTGCCATCGTCGCGCAGGATCAGGATGCGGCGGTGGGTCAGGCCATAGCGCGAGGCATAGCCGTTGTGGCTCGCTTCCAGCCGGGTCGCGCCCGCGCCCTTGTCCGAGGCGAGCGTCCGGCGATCGATCTCCACTTCGGATACCCCGCCGCCGATCCGGCCGTTGATCAGCACGGCAGTGGAATTGGCATCGTCGATCACCAGGGTGGAATGGGCTGCGGTGGCGCGCAGGCCCTGCTCCAGCCGCACCGGGACCAGCCCGCCCGCGCAGGAGGAGCCGCCGCAGTTGACCACGATCCGCTGGCCGGCATGGCTGAATTCGAACGCGAGGGTAGAGGCGCAGCCGCCCCGGGCATGGCGCGCCAGCGGCGGCGGCGCGGCATCGAACAGCAGCAGGCCCTTCTGCGCGGTGACCCGCTGATAGCCCCACTGGCGAACGTCGCGGAGCGGACGGGTGCGCACGCCGCTGGCGGAAACCAGCGCGGCCAGTTCCGCCGCGTCGATCGCCCAGGAACCCTGCCACGAACCCAGCGAGCCATCGCCGTGGACCAGGGTCAGCAGCGGCGGGACCAGCAGGGCGAGGATCGCTTCCAGCGCCTGGGGCGGATCCCGGCGCACCGCGTGGTAGCACGCGCGCAGCCGCACCAGCAGGCTGATCGCCTCGATCTGGCAGAGCGGACTGCGCGACAGCACGCCGCCATCATCCCCTACCAGTTCGCCCAGCGCGCGGATCAGGCCGGCCTCGCCATAAAGGCGGCGGGGCTTGCCATCGGGCAGGAGCAGCCCGGCGGCGACGATCCCGCACCACCCGGCGACTTCGCCCAGCGGGTCTTCCGCGCGGCCGACATTGCGATCGAGCCAGCGGGCCGTCTCGCCCAGTGCAGTCAGCACTCTTGCCCGCAGCGCCTTGTCGCTGCCGGACAGGATCAGCGGGGCGTGAACCAGCCAGTTGAGCTCGCGCGCGCCGGCGTTGGCCAAGGTCCAGGCCGGACCCTTGCCCGGGCGCGAGGGGATCTTGGCGTTGGCGGAAAGCCAGGCGGAGATGATCCGTTCGGCCACCGGCGCGGCCTGTTCGCGCGGGGCGCAGGCTTCCAGATCGGCCAGCCAGGAAAAGGAATGGACCACCCGTTCCAGCGGCGGGGCCATGCGCGCGGCGCCGCCGAAGTCGATCTGCGCGATCGGGGCCTTGACCCCATGGACCAGGAAATGCCCGGCGCGCAGCGCGGTTCCGGCAACCTTGCTGCCGGGCAGCGGATTGGCCACCGTGGCCAGCAGCCGGGGCTTGGCCGGCTTGCGGAACGGCGATGACAGCACCGACCCGGAAATGCCGAGGCTATAGGCGAGCCGCAGCAGCCGCTCGCCCGCGCCAACCGATGGCGGGGCGAAATCGGCCAGCGCCAGTGCCCGGCCCGGCTCGACCACTTCACCCTGCGGTTCGGCGGGGGCCGGGGCTGCGGGTGCCTCGCTCACCAGGGCCTCCTCGTGACCGGTGTGGAGCGGGATCGCGCGGCCATCTTCTTCGGACACGGCATGGCTGGAGCCGCTGCGCGAGGAAGACAGGACGTCCGCCATCGCGTCACCCCGCCTGCCTGAGCGCGGCGATATTGGCCGCATAGCAATCCGGGCCGCCCTTGAAGCTGGCCGATCCCGCGACCAGCACGTCGGCCCCGGCATCTACGCAGAGCCGCGCGGTGGCCTGGTCGACCCCGCCATCGACTTCGAGGCGGATGTCGCGCCCGGTCTTGTCGATCGCCTTGCGGATCGCCTCGATCTTGCGCAGCTGGCTGGAAATGAAGCTCTGCCCGCCAAAGCCCGGATTGACGCTCATCACCAGGACAAGGTCGATCTCTTCGTAGAGATAGTCGAGCATCTTCGCCGGGGTGGCGGGATTGAGCGAGACGCCCGCCTTCTTGCCCAGCGCGTGGATCGCCTGGACCGTGCGGTGGGCATGCGGCCCGGCCTCCGGATGGAAGGTGATGATGTCAGCCCCGGCATCGGCAAAGGCCTGCAGATAGGGATCGACCGGCGCGATCATCAGGTGGACGTCGAAGGGCTTCGCCGAATGGGGGCGCAGTGCCTTGATCACGGCAGGGCCGATGGTGATGTTGGGGACGAAATGCCCGTCCATCACGTCGATGTGGATCCAGTCGGCGCCGGCAGCGTCGATTGCGCGCACCTCCTCGCCCAGCCGGGCAAAGTCGGCGGAAAGGATCGAGGGGGAAATTAGCGGTGCGGCCATGGCGCGTGTCTGGAGCTCCCTTCACTAGCGCTTACCCAGCGCGATTCGGCGGGACAAGGCGCGCAGCGGCGGTTTTCCACATGGCTTCGGGAATTTACCGCAACCAGACACCGTCCCGCCGCGATTGACCCTTAAGGGCGGAGCGGGCATTGCGCGGGCGATGGCAGAGCCCGCCCTTCTTCACCCCGCACAGGCCCTGATGGCGCGCGAAACCGCGTGGCGGCGGGGCACCGTGCCGCCGGATCTGGACGGGACCGAGGTGACCGGGTGGGGCTGGGCGATCACCGCCGATGCCTTTCTGCTGCGCACCGACAGCGGCTATGCCTATCTCTACCGCCGGGGCGAAGGCGTGACGATCGAGCGCGCCGCCGATGCCGATCCGGATGAGGAATGGCTATGGTTCAACGGCAGCGTCTATGCCGCGATCGCCAGCCTCAATGGGCTGATGCCGATCCACGCTTCGGCCGTGGCGCACGAAGGTCGCGTCCATGCCTTCACCGGACAAAGCGGTGCCGGCAAGTCCACTCTCGCCGCAGCACTGGGTCGGCACGGCCTGCCGCTGTTCGCCGACGATACCCTGCTGCTCGACCTGTCGGACCCGGACCAGATACTCTGCCTGCCGGGGCACAAGCGGCTCAAGCTGACCGGGGAGGCGCTGGACTTGACCGGCTCTGCCGCGCAGGAGAATGTCGGGGCGATGACCGGTAAGTTCTATGCCTCGCCGCCCGCCGGACATGTGCGCGGGGTCCTGCCGCTGGCGCGGCTGTCGCTGCTGGCCGAGGGCGAGGACTGCCATTTCGAGCCACTCGGCGCGGGCGAGCGGATCGCGCTGCTGGGGGACGATCACTACACCGCCGATCTGTTCGCGCTGGCCCGGGGGCTTGACCGCGCGGCCCGCTTCGCGCTGTTTGCGCAGCTGGCCGGGCGAATCCCGATGGAACGCTTCGTCCGCCCGCGCGATCCTGTCCGTTTTGCCGCAGGCGCGGCCACCATGGCCCGCCGCATCGCCGAGGTTCCCGTCCCATGACCCAGCTGCTGGCCAAGCGCCCGGACGCCTTCACCGAAACCCTGATCGAAGACGAAGTGGTGGTGATGCACCTTGAAAGCGGGGAGTTCTTCTCGCTCACCGGCAGTTCCGCCGCGATCTGGCGGCTGATCGACGGTACCCGGGGGAGCGAGGCGATCGTCGCCGAGCTCGCTGCTGCCTATGGCGAGGAGCCGGACCGGATCGCGGGCGATCTTGCCGCCTTCGTGGCGCAGCTGCAGGCGGCAGGCTTGGTCGAGGCCTGATTGAGCCAGGCCGAATCGCCCTGGCGGCTGCGCGCCCGCACCCTGTCGGCCATGGTGCTGCTGGCGGGCGCACAGGCGCTGATCCGGATCGTGCCGCTGGGCCGCTGGCGCGGGCGGCTGGGACTTGTCGGCGAATGCAGGCCCGACCAGCAGGTCGCGGCGCGGCGGCTCGCCGTCCATGTCGAGCGCGCCGCCAGCCGCCTGCCGTGGGGAGCGCTCTGCCTGCCCCAGGCAATGGCGCTGAGCGTCATGTTGAAAAGCCGCGGAATTCCGCACCAATTGGTCATCGCGATCCGCCCGCCCGGACTGCGCGGCGAAGCGGATGCGCTGCACGCCTGGGTGGATTGCTGCGGTGCAATCGTGATCGGCGTGCTGGATGGCCCATGGCACGAGGTGGCCCGAATGCCGTGATGCCCCTGTTATGCTGCGTTGCAACTTGCAAAGGGGTCGCGCGCAATGCTAAGTATAAAACCTTAAGGTCTCTTACATATTCCTTTCCTTGAGGTTTTTCCATGAACTCCGCCGACAACAGCACCAAGTCCTGGAACACGCCGATGCTTGCCAAGCTGGGAACGCTGAAGGATGTCGCCGGCGGCTCGTTCTCCGGCAACGATTCGAACGGTTCGGGCGCCGGGGCTGCCAAGAACCCGGTTTCCTGAAGCCACAGACCCAACCGCAGTGCTGGCGTTTCTGCGCGCATGGCGCGAAGGGGCCGGTGATGCGCGGCGCATGGCGGCCTCGCTGGCCTTGCCTGCGCCGGAACGGTTGGCCTTTTCCCAAGGCGAAGGCGCCGCCTTCGCACTATTTCCCGGCGTCTGGGGCCAGCCCGTTTCCAATGGACGCCGCTCGGTGGTGCCGGCAGTCATGCCGTCTGGCGACCGGGTGCTGTTCACCGGCTGGTTCGACAACCTGATCGAAATCGCTGAATGCCTGGGCATTGCACCCGGCGATCCGGCCTGGGTTTACGGCCACGCGGTCGAACGGTGGGGCGACCAGGCTGAATGTCACGTCGTTGGTGCTTATGCGGCAGTAATCGACCGGCCGCGACTCGGCGAGGTGCGCCTTGCCCGCAGCCCGATCACGGCGCCTCCGCTGCATTATCATCGCTCCGAAAGCATGGTCGCGGCGGCCTGCGTGCCGCGCGCCCTGCTGGCGCTTGGCCTGTCGAGCGAGCTCGACGAGGAGCGCCTGGCACTTCACCTCAGCGGGATGCCCCATGACCGGCCCGGCGGCTGGTACAAGGAGATCGAGGCGCTGCAACTGGGCATGGTGGTGACGGCCACCCGCAGCGGGGAACGCCGCTGTCGCCCCTATGATCCGACCCGGATCAGCGAAATCCGCCTTGCGCGCGACGAGGACTATGTCGAAGCGGCGGGCACCTTGATGGACGAAGCGATCGACCGGGCCATCGCGGGCTTTCGCCAGCCCGGGACCATGCTGACTGGGGGGCTTGATTCGAGCATCGTCGCCAGCCGCTTGCTCGACCGCATGCCCCCGGACCAGCGGCTGCCGGGCTTCACCTGGATCAGCGAACCTGGCACTGACCAGGCCGATTCCGTGCACCAGTTCGCGGACGAACGCCCATACGTCGAGGCTTTCGCCGCGATGCATCCGCGCATCGATCCCCTTTTCATCGACAATGCCGGCCGGAACTTCGAGGACGGGCTGGGCGACATGTTCCTGCTGGCCGGGATCTCCCCGGCTTCGATCGGGCTGCTCTATCCCTACCACGGGATCTTTACCGCCGCGCGCGTACGCGGATGCGACATTCTGATCGGGGCAGGAATGGGCAATGCCACCTTCAGCGCCGAGGGGCGGCGCGGCTATGTCGATTTCCTGCGCACGGGCAAGTGGCGCCAGCTGTGGCGGGCGCTCGCCGCGCGGCGCGACGATCCCCGACCCGTCTGGCGACGCTTCCTCGCGCTGTCGCTGCTGCGCGCCCTGCCGGACCCGGTCTGGCGTACCGTTACCCGCTGGCAAGGCGCCATGCCGATGGATGTGGGGCGGATGACGGGTGCGCTCAATCCGGCCTGGCCTGGGCGGGCGGAACTCGAACAGGCGGCAAAGCGCGCGGACCCCAGTTTCGAACGACCATTTTATCGATCGCGCGAGGACGAGATTTCGGCCTTGTACGGGCAGATGGACGCTGACGGTTTCGACATGATGCAGGGCTTCCAGCAAAAGTACCAGATCGCCTATCGCGACGTCACCCGCTACCGCCCCTTCGTTGAGTTCTGCTGGGGCCTGCCGACCGAGCAGCTCCTGCGCGATGGCGAGGGGCGCCACCTGGCCCGGCGGATGGGACGCGGGCGCCTGCCCGAAGCGATGCGCACCGATCCACGTTATGGGCTGCAACACGGCGACTGGCACCTGCGGATCGGCCGCCGGCGCGAGGCCTTACTGGCCGAATTGCGCGGGATGCGCGACAACCCCGCGATCGACCGGCTGATCGACCTGCCACGCCTGATCGACCTGCTTGAAAGGTTCCCCGAAACGTCAACGAACGATCCCGAAATCGCCTATCAGTACCAGATTGCCCTGACCAACGGCATCGCGGCAGGTCGGTTCATCCGCTATGTCAGCGGCACCAATGGCTGATCACGATCGCCGCTCGCCGCTGCGGACGATCGCAGCCGTGAATCGCCCGCTCGCGGCACTGCTCGGCGCGCTGCTGGTTGCCTCGGCCCTGACCGAAGGGGTCGGGCTGATCCTGCTGGTCCCGATCCTCGCCGCGCTCGACCAGGGCGGCGGCACCGGCCGGGTCGGGGAGGCGCTGGAGGCGCTGGGACTGCCGGTTACGCTGGGATCGCTGCTGACGGTGTTCGTGGCACTGGTCCTGCTGCGCGGCGCGATCAATCTGGCGCGCGCACTCGTTTCGCTGCGGATCGAGGTCGGCCTGGTCGAGGCGCTGCGCCGCCGCGCCTGGCACGCGCTGCTGCATTGCGATTGGCGCGAACTGACGGCAATGCGCCAATCCAGCAACGCCAGCCTGTTGATTACCAACATCGACCGGGCAGGTTTCGGGTTGAGCCAGGTTATTGTCGGCGCGGCCAACCTGATGACGCTGGGCGGGCTGGGCCTTGCCGCCATGGTAATCGCGCCGGCCGCAGCGCTGGCTGCAGCCTTGGGCGGGGTACTGGTTCTGCTCTCTTACCGAGGCATGCGCCGCCGTTCGGCACAGCTTGGTGATCGGCTTGGCCAGGCTTATGACGCGACCTATGCCAGCCTGACCGGGAGCCTGGGCGCGCTGCGCGCGATCAAGAGCCTGGGACGGGAGGACCGCAGCGAGGCCGAGGCCTTTGCCGGGTTCGGTGAACTGCAGCGCGCACGGCTCGATTACGCACGCGATTCGGGTCTTGCCCAGCTGGCCTTGCAGGGCGGCGGTGCGGCGCTGATGGCCCTGCTGGTGTGGACCGCGATCACCCGCTGGCAGATCGGCACCGCCACGATTCTGCCCCTGATTGCACTGTTCGCCCGAGCGCTGCCACTGCTCGGCACGGTGCAGGATGCCTGGCAGAACTGGTCGCATTCACGCCCGGCAATCGAGGCCGCGCAGGCGCTGATCGACCGCGCCGAGGCCGCTCGCGAGCCTGCGACCACCGGGTTGCCGCCGCCGCGGCTGGAGCAGGCCATCACGCTCAGCGAGGTTACTGTCCGTTTCGTCGGGCAGGACCGGCCGGCGCTGGAGGGAGTCACGCTGACGCTGGGCGCGCGCGAGGTGGTGGCGCTGACCGGACCGTCCGGCGCAGGCAAGAGCACGCTGGCGGACCTGCTTGCCGGGCTGATCTCGCCCGACGGCGGGACCATTGCCATCGATGGAATGCCGCTCGATCCGGCCCGTCGCCGGGCCTGGCGGGAACGCGTCGCCTATGTTGAGCAGGACCCGGTGCTGCTGGCGGGAACCGTGCGCAGCAACCTTCTCTGGGCCGCCCCCGATGCAGACGAGGCGCGGCTCCGCGCCGCGCTCGCGGACGCGTCGGCGACTTTCGTTCACGATCTGCCGCAGGGGCTCGATACGCCGGTCGGCGACGGCGGACGGCGGCTGTCCGGAGGGGAACGCCAGCGCCTGATGCTGGCCCGCGCGCTGCTGCGCGATCCTGCCCTGCTGGTGCTGGACGAGGCGACCAGCGCGCTCGACACGGGCAACGAAGCAGCCATCGCCGCCGCGCTGAAGCGGCTGCGCGGGCAGCTGGCCATCGTCATCATCTGCCACCGCGGCGCGCTGCTGGAACTGGCCGACCGCGAGGTACGGCTGGAGCAGGGCCGGGTCAGCATGGTCGCCGATCACGACCGGTGACGGGGGGCTTGCATCGCAATTTCGCCCAATTCACTATCTATTCAGCGCCCGAATCGCACAGGGGCCGCAAGCACCGCAGGTGACCGCGCATTGCAGCGCTCCCCCCAACTATCAGGATCAATGCCCATGAAACTGCCAGGACGTTTGATCGCCGCAGCTTCGCTTGCCACCCCGCTGCTGATCGCGACGGCGGCTATGACCGCCGCTCCGACCGTCGCCGAAGCCCAGGGCGCCGCCCCGGCCGGATGCACCGGCCCGGCCAGCGGCACCTGGCTGAACGTAACCGTCAGCGGCGTGCGCAACAGCAGCGGCGTGATCGCCGTGACGCTTTATGCCGATGACAGTTCGAAGTTCCTCGTCAAGCGCGGCTCGCTCTATGTCGGCCGGACCGATGCCACGACCGGCGTGACCCGCGCCTGCATCTTCGTGCCCAAGCCCGGGATCTATGCCCTGGCGCTGTACCATGACGAGAACGGCGACGGGAAGTTCGACCGTACCGGCGTGGGCCTGCCGGCCGAGGGCTATGGCTTCTCGAACAACCCGGCGACGCTGGCCGGCCTGCCGACCTTCAAGTCGGTGCGCCTCGCGGTGCCCAAGTCCGGGCTGACCACCCGGGTGACGATGAAATACCCCTAAGGGGTCACTGCGCTCCGTAAATGCCGGAAAGCTGCGCAGGGGCCTCGGCCTCCGCCAGCGCGTGCATCTTCGGGTCGTCGACGTCGAGCCACCAGGCGCCTTCGATCTCCATCGTCGCGGCGCGGCCCATGTCGGCGAGCCGCTGCATCCCTTCGGACAGGCTGCCCGCCTTGCCCTCGGCAATCGCGGCGGCAATCGCCTGCGTCAGTTCGGGCGTAGCGAGGAACGCCCCGCAATCGACCGCGTCGTATTCCGGAATGGTCTTGCCGATGCCGCGGATGAAGCCGCGCTCGTCCAGCTTCACCCAGGTCGCATCGTCGGGATCGACCAGCGGGCTGTCGACCCGGCGGTCGATCGCCAGGGTCACGCCCCGGTCCGCTGCGTCCTGCCGGGCAAGCCGCGTCAGGATCGTGTCCGAGAAGATGTGATCGGACATCATCAGCAGGTAATTGCCCGCAATCACGCTGGCCCCGGCCATCACCGACCAGCCATTGGGCTTCGACCAGTCCTCCACCCGCTGCGCGATGACCGGGATGCCCGCCCGCTCTGCCAGCGCGGGCAGCGCGGCTTCCAGCCGGTCAGCCTCGTGCCCGGTCACCACGACCACGCGTGCCGCGCCCGCTGCCTTGGCCTGGCGTACGCCCAGTTCCAGCAGCGGAATCCCCGCAATCGGGGTCATCGGCTTCGAATCGGAAATGTCGCGCAGGCGGCTGCCGAACCCGGCGGCGATGATCAGGGCGTCCATGCTGGCTCCGGCTATGTCCAGATACGAAACGGCGCCGGTCAGTCAGCCCGACCGGCGCCGCTTCAATGCGCAATTGCGGGGAATTATTCCGCCGCGAGCGCGGTGTCGCTGATGTATTCCTCGACCATCTGGGCGGCGAGGTCATCGCTGAACTGCTGCGGCGGGTGCTTGCAGAAGTACGCCGACGGACCGATCAGGGCCCCGCCCTCGCCGCGCTCGAGCGCGACCTTGGCGCAGCGGATCGCGTCCATGACGCAGGCCGCCGAGTTCGGGCTGTCTTCCACCGAGAGGCGCAGTTCCAGTTCCATCGGGACGTTGCCCCACTGCAGGCCTTCAAGGCGCAGGAAGCACAGCTTGTTGTCCTTCTGCCAGGGAACATAGTCCGACGGGCCGACGTGGATGTTCTCGTCCTCGAGCCGCTGGGCGAGCATCGCCTGCACCGCCTCGGTCTTCGATTCCTTCTTGCTGCCCAGCCGCTGGCGGTCGAGCATGTTCATGAAGTCGGTGTTGCCGCCGGTGTTGAGCTGGTAGGTGCGCTCGACCGTCACGCCGCGGGCGGCGAACAGGCTGGACAGGACGCGGTGAACGATCGTCGCGCCGACCTGGGCCTTGATGTCGTCACCGACGATCGGCAGGTTCTTGGCGCGGAACTTGGCTTCCCATTCCGGGCGGCTGGCGATGAACACCGGCATGCAGTTGACCACCGCAACGCCCGCTTCCAGCGCGCAATCCATGTAGAATTCGGTCGCTTCCTGCGAACCGACGGGCAGGAAGTTGATCAGGACTTCGGCGCCCGAATCCTTGATCGCCTGGACGATCCCTTCCTTGGTGGCTTCGGCGGCATCGGCAACGATGAAGCCCTTTTCACCGACCGTGGTCATGTGCGCGGCAACGCCGTCCGACACGCGGCCCATGATCACCTTGGCGCCGGTGGCCGGCACGTCCTGCTGGAACACCTTGGTGTTGTTGGGCGCGGCGAAGATCGCCTCGGCGATGTCCTTGCCGACCTTGCGCGCATCGACATCGATGCCCAGCACGAAATCGACGTCGCCGGCGCCATATCCGCCGATCTTGTCGTGGATCAGGCCCTGCGAGGAATTGTTCTGGCGGTAGTAGGTCACGCCCTGCACCAGCGAGCTGGCGCAATTGCCCACGCCAATCATGGCGACCTTGATAGGCTTCATTACGGTTCTGTCCTTCCGAGCGTCAGGGAATTATGGTTTTCCCCCGGGTCCATTTGGAATCGTCCGCCAAAAGCAGGTCGCATGTCGCGCGTCAAGCTGATTGGCGGGCAATTGCCCGGGTTCGAACGGCCGCGACGCGATTCTTGTCCGGCGCTGGAACCCCTTTTGCCCCCCGCACCGCAAAGCTTCGCTTTGCATTCGTCGGGCCCCGCTTTAAGGCCCCGCGTGACGGATTGGAAGGGAAACAAAAGGTCTATGGCCAGCACAGCGCAGCGCCTCGAGAGCGCCCCGAAGCGGCCCCAGCGCCCGCGCGAGCTGCAGGACCCGCTCAATCACTATCTTTATCATCCGCTTGCCTGGCAGCTGGCGCGCCAGCTGGCCCGCACCCCGGTGACGCCGAACATGGTTTCCGTATTCGGGGCAATGATGGTTATCGCCGCGGGCGCGGCCTATGCCCAGCCGTGGTTTCCGTGGAGCGCCGTGCTGGGCATGGCGCTCCACATGGGCTGGCACGTGGTCGACGGCGCCGATGGCGATCTGGCGCGGCTGACCGGGCGGTCGAGCCCGGTGGGCGAGATGGTCGACGGGCTGTGCGATTACCTCAGCCACGTGGTGCTCTACCTGGTCCTCGGCTGGCTGCTGTCGCGCGGCCTGGGCGCCGCGGGCTGGTGGTGGATGCTGGCCGCCGGGATCAGCCATGCGGTCCAGTCCAACCATGTCGAGGTCCAGCGCCGCCAGTACCAGTGGTGGGTCTATGGCACCCCGTGGCTGCGCCATTCCCACGGGAATGCCGATTCGGCGACCGCGAAGAGCGGCTTTTCCGCGCTGGTTTCCGCCTATCTGAACGTTGCCAGCGGAATGACCCCGCACGCCCTGCGGATCGACGCCGCAGTCGACGCTGCCAGCGGCGACCGCGCCCGACTCGACGAGATCGCCGCCGCAGTCCGCGCGGCTAGTCCGCCGCTGCTGCTGATCTGCAAAGTTCTCGGCCCTAACCCCCGCGCGATCGTGCTGGGCATCTCGATGCTGGCGGGCAGCCCGCTCTATTACTTCGTCTACCAGACGCTGGTGCTCAACGCGCTGATGGTCCAGTCGGTGATGATGCACAACGCGGCGGCGCGGCGGATCGCGGCGAAGATCGGCGCCTGATCCTCGACAGTCCGGCAGGCGCGGCTATCATCCCGCGCCATGCTTACCGAATCGCTGCTTGAAGAAGCCCGCGCAATCGAGGGAGACATCGTCGCCCTGCGCCGCGCGATCCATGCCGAACCGGAGCTGGGCCTCCATACCCCGCTGACCCGCGACAAGGTGTGCGCGGCGCTGGCCGGACTGCCGCTCGACTGGCGCGAGGGGCCGTCGACCACCGGGCTCGTCGCCACGCTGCACGGCGGCGGCGGTGCCGGGCGCTGCGTCCTGCTGCGCGGCGACATGGACGCACTGCCGATGCCGGAAGAGACCGGGCTCGACTATGCCTCGACCATTCCCGGCGCGATGCACGCCTGCGGGCACGATACCCACACCGCGATGCTGTTCGGCGCGGCGCGGCTGCTCTGCGCGCGGCGCGATACGCTGAAGGGCTCGGTCCGGTTCATGTTCCAGCCGGGCGAGGAGGGTTTCCACGGCGCGCGCTTCATGCTCGACGACGGGCTGCTCGGCGGACAGGGCGGCGAAGCGTTGCCCGATGCCGCTTTCGCATTGCACATCATGCCCAATGCCCCGCACGGGCTGGTCACCGGGCGCGCCGGACCGCTGATGGCGGCGGCCGACCAGTTCGATATCGTCGTCGAAGGGCGAGGCGGGCACGCTTCGATGCCGCACCAGACGCTCGATCCGGTGCCGGTCGCCTGCGAGATCGTGACCGCGCTCCAGACCCTGGTGACGCGCCAGTTCGATGCCCACGATCCGGTGGTGGTCACGGTCGCCCGGATCGAAGCGGGCAGCGCGCACAACGTGATTGCCGATACCTGTTCGCTGAAAGGCACCCTGCGCACGCTATCGCCGCGCCACCGCATGCAACTGCACGATCTGGTCCGCCAGGTGGCTTGTGGCATCGCCGCCGCCCACGGCCTGGCTGCCCAGGTCGAGATTACCGAAGGCTTCCCGGTGACGATCTGCGATCCCCGCGCGGTGGACCTCGGCGAATCGACCGCCCGTGCGCTGCTGGGCGAGAATGCCTTCCGCCGCCTCGACCGCCCGATCATGGGCGCGGAGGACTTCTCCTATGTGCTCGAAAAGGTCCCCGGCGCCATGTTCTTCCTCGGGGTCGCCCACGAAGGTGCAGACTGGCACAACTGCCATTCGATCCATTCAACCCGCATGGTGGTCGACGAATCCGCCCTCCCCCGCGGCGCAGCGCTGCTCGCCGGTCTTGCCGAACGGTTTCTGGACAAAGGCTGGGACTGACAGCGCCTTGACGCTGAATTGATGGCGCACCCGACAGGATTCGAACCTGTGGCCTCTGCCTTCGGAGGGCAGCGCTCTATCCAGCTGAGCTACGGGTGCGTGGGAGGGGCGGTTAGCAGGGCGGGGACGGTTGCGCCAGTGTCTTGTTGCCGGTGTCTTGCTGATCGCGAATTCCCGCGGTTAGCGATTTGGCAAGTGTGACTCACCTAAGGGTGTCTCATGAACGCCTTCTCAAGCATCGGCCCCGCGAACCCGCCTGCTGGCGGAGTGCTGCCCACCTCGGGCCGTCCCGAATTCGGGCAAGCCTCGGCCAGCGCGATGAGCATGAAGTGGTCGGCGCTGCACGATGCCGCCGGCGTCGTGGCGACGCTGGCCGGGATCGCGGCTGAGCCGATGCGGCCAGAGGTGCGCAATTTCCCCGCCATGATGCGCGATGCGGGCGGCTGGCGTCGCAATCTGGCCGAACAGGGGATCGAGGATCTTGCCGCGGTGATGGAACCGGGGCTGGCTGCGCTGCTGGCGGTCCACGCGCGCGGGATCAACCCCGCCACCGCCGCGCTGGCTCTGTGGCAGGAATTCTGCGCCGCGCGCGCCGCGCTGCTGACGCTGACCCCGCCGCCCGAGGAAAGCGCGCTGCGCCGGTTCACCTGAGCCTCCGGGCTTTCGGGCCCTTGCAGAGTTCCTATTCTGTTCTTAAACTTGCGGCATGACCGCAGAATCGCCCCTTCCCGATCCAGCCAGCACCCTGGGCGAAGATGCCGAAGCCCGCGCCGCGCGCGGGGTGGCCCGCGGGATCGGCCGCCTGTTCGCCCGCAACGACATCTGGTGCCTGCCGGAAATGCCGCTGCGATCGGGGCGGCGCGCCGACCTGATGGGGATCGACGCCAAGGGACAGCTGGTGATTGTGGAAATCAAGGTCAGCCGCGCCGACCTGCTCGGCGATGCCAAGTGGACCGATTATCTTGAGCACTGCGACCGGTTCTACTGGGGGCTGGCCGCCCATCTCGACCGCGCCTGCATGGAACAGGAAGCCTTTCTGCCGGCGCGCTGCGGGCTGATCGTGGCCGATGGCTATGATGCGGAGATCTTGCGCCCGGCGGCGACCGTGCCGCTCGCCGCGGCACGGCGCAAGGCGGAGACCGAGCGGCTCGCCCGCGCCGCGCTGCGCCGCCACACTGCGCTGATCGACCCCAAGCTGTCCGGCTGGGCGGTCTGATCGCGATGTCGCCGGGCTGGGACAAGACCGCGCTGGTGCTGGCCGCGCTCAACCTGTGGACCTTTGCCAGCTTCTGGCATGACAAGCGCCAGGCGATCAGCGGCGGCTGGCGCGTGCCCGAGGGGCGCCTGTTGCTGCTGGCCGCGCTGGGTGGCAGCCCGGGGGCCTTCGCGGCGCGCCACCTGCTGCGTCACAAGACCCGGAAGCAACCGTTCGCCACCCTGCTGTGGTTGATCGCGCTGGTCCAACTGGGGGCACTGGGTGGATGGATCTGGGCCGGAATGCCCTTGCCAAGCGCGGGCGGACTGGCCCAAGGCAGGGTGTGAGCACAGCGACCCCGCCCAACCAAACCAGCCTGCTTGCCCCGGGCCGCGCGCTTGCCCCGTTCCGGTTTCCTGCCTTCCGCGCGATCTGGACCGCGAATCTGGTTTCCAACTTCGGTTCGATGATCCAGTCGGTCGCCGCCGCCTGGCTGATGACCGACCTCACGTCCTCGCACCAGCTGGTCGCGCTGGTCCAGGCATCGACAACAATCCCGATCATGCTGCTGGCGGTCTTCGCGGGCGCGATTGCCGACAATTACGACCGGCGGCTGGTGATGCTCGCGGCGCAGGCGGGGATGCTTGTGGTATCGGCGGTGCTGGCGGCGCTGACCGTGCTTGGCCAGATCGGACCGCTCTCGCTGCTGGCCTGCACCCTGGCGGTCGGCTGCGGCACGGCACTCAACGGCCCGGCCTGGCAAGCATCGGTACGGATGCAGGTGGGTGCGGGCGACCTGCCGCAGGCGATCTCGCTCAACACCATTGCCTTCAACCTGGCGCGCAGCGTCGGTCCGGCGCTGGGCGGGCTGCTGATCTCGCTGACCGGTCCGGAGATGGCGTTCGGGCTCAACGCGCTGAGCTACCTCATGCTGATCGTGGTCCTGCTGCGCTGGCGCCCCGATCATCCGCCGCGCCAGCGCGAGCCGATACTGGCCTCGATCATGACCGGGCTGCGCTTTTGCTGGGGGTCGGATCCCGTGCGGCGGGTGCTGGCGCGCGGCCTGCTGTTCGGCTTCAGCGCCGCCGGCGTGCAGGCCCTGCTGCCGCTGCTGGTGCGCCACCGGCTGCACGGCGACGAGGTGCAATACGGACTGGTGCTGGGCGCCTTCGGCATCGGTTCGATCGTAACCGCGCTGTGGATCGCGCAGGCCAGGCGGCGCTGGGGCAGCGAGGCGGTGGTGACCTGCGCCACCCTCGCCTTCGCCCTGGCCGTGGTGCCGATCGGCTTCACCCGCTCGCTCCCGGTCGCTCTCGCCTGCCTGCTCGTCGCGGGCGGGGGCTGGGTGGCAACGCTGACCACGCTCAACGTCGCGATGCAGCTGCGCTCGCCAGAGACCATCCTGGGACGCTGCCTGGCGATCTACCAGGCGGTCACTTTTGGCGGCATGGCGATCGGCGCCTATGCGCTGGGGCTGGTTGCGGACCTGACCGGGACCGGCACGGCGATCCTTGCCGCCGCGGGATTGATGGCGGGATCGCTCCCCGTACTGCGCCGGTTTGCGCCGATGCCGACCCGCGAAGAGGGCCGGGTGAGGGCCTGACGCCAACCGCACGGCGATGACGGCCTGACGTCATGACCACCCGCCTGCAAAAGTTGCGGCGCGACTTAACAATAAATTTACCACGTTGCGCCAGAACGGGTCCTGACAGGGATTGGTGGGGTTCCACATGGACACGTATCGCGGAAGTTTTCTGGACAGCGCCGACAGCGCCCAGGACGAGTACGACCTCGGCGAAGAGGAGATCGTGCGCGAACCGCCGCCCTCGATCATCGGTCAGGACGAGCGCCGGATGCAGGTGCGGGCCTATAACCACTGGGCCAGCCTGCTCGACAACCGCAACTTCCCCTCGATCGAGGATCTCGATCCGGAAGCCCTGCCCGATTTCGGCCCGTTCAGCGTGCTGCTGGACTTCACCGGGGGGATCGAGAATCCCTCGATCCAGTTCCTGGGCGAGAAGCTGGCCGAAGAATGCGGCGCAGAGGTCACGATCTCGACCCTGGCCGACGTGCCCAGCCGCTCGCTGCTGTCGCGCATCACCGACCATTACATGCAGATTCTCGCCAACCAGGCGCCGATCGGCTTCGAGGCCGAATTCGTCAACCAGCGCGAGGCGACGATCCTCTATCGCGGGATCCTGCTGCCCTTCTCCAGCGACGACGAGACGATCGACTTCATTTACGGGGTGATCAACTGGAAGGAACTGGCCGACCAGAAGACCACCGACGCGCTGCTGCTGGAAATCGACCAGGCGCTGGAAAGCCCGCCCGCCGGTTCGGCGCGCGGCGATGCCCTGACCGACTGGGCCGACGGTCCCGCCGACATCCACGATGACGCCGACGTGCTCGACCTCGATGGGCTGGCGATGGACGAAGAGGGCGCCCACGCCGACCTGCCGCTGCCGGCCTTCGGCGGCGAGGAATTCGCCAGCGACGATTTTGCCATCGCCGAACTGCCCGGCGAAACCGCCGCTGACATGGAGCTGGCTGACTGGCTCGCATCGGCCCGCGAACTCGCCGATGCCGCGCGCGGATCAGAAGACCGCACCCGCCAGGCGCTCTATGCCGCGATCGGCCGGGCCTACGACTTCTCGCTTGCCGCCGCCGACGCGCCGGAAGAATTTGCCGAACTGGTCGCCGATTCCGGCCTGACCGTGCAGGACCGCGCGCCGATGACCCCGGTGGTCAAGCTGGTGTTCGGTGCGGACTACGACAAGACGCGGCTTACCGAATATGCCTCGGCGCTCAGCCATGCGCACCGGCTTGGCCTCGATCGCGGCTCGCTCTCCCGCTACCTTGGGGAATTCCCGGGCGGCCTGAAGGGCGTGGTTACCGAAGAGCGCCGGATCAAGCGCGAGGAAGCCGGACTGCCCGCCGAAGCGCGCGACACCCCGCGCGAGGCGCTGGCCCGCAAGCTGCGCAAGCTCGACTATGCTCCGCTGGATGCCGTCGCCAGCGAAGGCAGCGAATTCACCCTGCTGGTCGCCCGCCGCCTGCCCGATGGCCAGGTGGTCCTGCTGGGAGAAATCGCCGAGGATGTCGCCCTGCTCGAACGCGCGGCGCGCAAGCTGCTGGCCTGATACCGGACTCTGCCTGAACAGCGAGAGGGGGGCGCCGTTCCTTTGGGAATGGCGCCCTTGGCCTTTTTGGGCGATAGACCCGGCCATGGCACGGGCAGCGGGACACAGGCGAATGGGCATGACGGGGGCAATCGCGCTTGGCCTGGCAGTGCTCGCGTTGCTTGTGCTGGGCGGGCTCAAGCTGGCAATTGCCCGCAACCCCGCCGGCACACTCGACACGGCGGACCGGCTGCTGGGCGGCACTGCGGGCGCCAGGGTCGCGGCCACCTGGCTGGCCTATGGCCCACTGCCCCGCCAAAGGCTGGAAGTGATCGTCCCCGATGCGCCGTCCGCCACCCCGCGCCCGGTGCTGGTGTTCATCCACGGCGGTGCCTGGGACAGCGGCGACGGGGTAGACTATCACTTCATCGGCCGCACCTTCGCCCGCCATGGCTATGTCGTGGTCCTGCCGACCTACCGGCTCACCCCCGAAGGGGTCTTCCCGCGCATGCTGGAAGACGGAGCGCTCGCCATCGCCTGGGTTCGGGATCATGCCGCCGACTATGGCGGCGATCCGCAGCGGGTGTTCCTCGCCGGACACAGCGCCGGAGCCTACAACGCGGCGATGCTCGCGCTGGAGCGGCAATGGCTGGGCCGCGCGGGGGTGGAAGATGGCTTCATCAAGGGAGTGATCGGCCTGGCCGGGCCGTATGACTTCTTTCCCTTCACCAGCGATTCGGCGCGCCGCGCCTTCAGCCACATCCATCCCGCCGAGCAGACCCAGCCGATTCGTTTCGTGCGCGGCGATGCGCCGCCGATGCTGCTGATCACCGGGACCGAGGACACAACGGTCAAGCCGCGCAACACCGCGGCCCTTGCCGCCGCGCTGCGCAAGGCCGGGGCCCGGGTGGAAGAGCTTGAACTGCCCGGCGTCGACCATTCCCAGATCGTGATGAAGCTGGCCGCACCCTTTGCCCGCGATGGCCGGGTGCGCGATGCGATGCTGGCCTTTCTGGCGCGCGCCCAGGCGCCTTCAGCGCCGGTTCAGGCGCGGAGCCGCTAGGAAGAGCCGATGCGCGCCTTTTCCCGCTTCCTCGCCCATGTCGCCGCCGGGATTGCCGTGCTGGGCGTGGCCATCCAGCCCGCCGCCGCGCAATCGATCCTGCGCGACGCGGAAACCGAGGCACTGCTGCGCGACATGGCGACCCCGCTGGTCAGCGCCGCCGGGCTCGATCCGCGCAACGTCGACGTGGTGATGATCAACGACCCCTCGCTCAACGCCTTCGTTGCGGGCGGGCAGGTGGTCTACCTCCATTCCGGGCTGATCAACGAGGCGGGGAGCGCCAACGAGGTCCAGGGCGTGATCGCCCACGAACTCGGCCATATCACCGGCGGTCACGTGATCAGCGACGGCGGCGGCAAGGCAGCGACCGGGATCTCGATCCTCTCGCTGCTGCTTGGCGTCGCGGCGGCGGCGGCAGGCGCAGGGGATGCGGCGATGGGCGTGCTGATGGCCGGCCAGCAGGCGGCGCTGGGCAAGTACCTCGCCTTCAGCCGGGGGCAGGAAGCCAGCGCCGACGCGGCAGGCGCGCAGTACCTTTCCAAGGCCGGGATCACCGGGCGCGGCTCGATCAGCTTCTTCAAGCGGCTCCAGAACATGGAATACCGCTATGGCTATACCCGCAACGCCGACAGCGAGTTCTATTCGACCCACCCGATGACGTCGGACCGGATCACTACGCTGGAAGATACCTACCAGGCCGATCCGGCGTGGAACAAGGCGCCCGATCCGGCGATCGAGCAGCGTTTCCAGCGGGTGAAGGCCAAGCTGGTCGGCTATATTGCCGAACCGCAGCGCACCCTTCAGCTCTATCCCGAAACGGTCACCACGGTGCCCGCGCGCTATGCCCGCGCCTATGCCTTTCACAAGGAGGCGATGCTCGACAAGGCGATGGCCGAGGTCGACGCTCTGCTCGCCGCCGCTCCGGCCGATCCCTATTTCCTGGAGCTCAAGGGCCAGATCCTGCTCGAAGCCGGCAAGCCGAAGGAGGCGCTCGCCCCGCTGCGCCGCGCGACCGAACTGACCGCCAACCAGCCGCTGATCGCCACCACGTTCGGCCACGCGCTGATCGCCACCGAGGACAAGGCCAATTTCCACGAGGCCGAGCGGGTTCTGAAAGCCGCCGTGGCGCGCGACCGGGAAAATCCCTTTGCCTGGTATCAGCTCGGCACGGTCTATGCCGCCAACGGCGACCTGCCCCGCGCCCGGCTGGCCAGCGCCGAGCAGCAGGTGATGAGCCTCCAGTTCCAGCAGGCGCTCGCCAGCGCGGAAGCGGCTGAGGCCGGCCTGCCCAAGGGCTCGCCCGACTGGCTGCGTGCCCAGGATATCGCGATGCAGGCGCGCGCCGAGATTGAACGCAGCGCCAAACGCAAGTAGGCGGCAGCCATGACCCAGCCCCCGGCGCGCTCGCCCTCCACCCTCGTGCTGCTGCTCGCCGGCACGGTCCTGCTTTTGCTCGGCGTGATCGGCGGGTGGATGTTCGAATCCCGCCGCATGGAGCAGGCGGTGCGCACCACCCTGCTGGAAAACCCGGAAATCCTCCCCGAGGCGATGGAAAAGCTGCGCGAGCGCGAGACCGGTAAGCAGGTCGATGCGCTGTCCGCTAAGCTGACCGCGCCCTTCCCCGGCGCGGTGCTGGGTAATCCGCAGGGAAAGGTCACGCTGGTCGAGTTCACCGATTTCGCCTGCACCTATTGCCGCGCCAGCGTGGCCGAGGTCGAGGCGCTGATCGCCGCCAACCCGGACCTGCGCGTGGTGGTGCGCGAAATGCCGATCCTGTCCCCGCAGAGTGCGGATGCTGCCCGCTGGGGCCTCGCCGCTGCCGAACAGGGCAAGTATGCCGCCTTCCACAAGGCGATGTTCGCCGCCGGACGACCGGATGCGCGCACCATCGCGGCCGCGGCTGAGGCAGCCGGGCTTGACCTCGCTCGCGCCCGCACGGTGATCGCCGATCCGAAGACCGACGCAGAACTTGCCGCCAATCTCGACTATGCGCGCCAGCTTGGCTTCGACGGTACCCCCAGCTGGGTGATCGGCGACAAGGCGTTTTCGGGCGCGGTCGGCCGCGACATCCTGCAAAAGGCAATCGCAGAGGCGCGCGAATCGTAGGATTTCGCGCCGCCCGGCTTTTCTGCTAGCATCGCGCCATGGCCGTGCTGCCCTTCCGCCCGACACCCTTTTTCGCCAACAAGAACCGCGCCTTCTGGCGCCTGCAGGCCGTGGGCTGGGGCGGAGCCATGCTGCTGCGCGTCATGTCGAGCCTCGCCAACGCGCAGCCGCTGTCGTTCCTGGTGCTGGTGCTGATCGAGACGATCACCGGCTTCTCGATCTCGCTGATCCTCGCGGTGATCTATCGCCAGCTGATCAACCGCCGCCCGATCGTCACCTGGGGGGTGACCGCGCTGGTCCTGCCCTTCGCGGCGGGGCTCTATGCCTTCATCGACGCCTGGGTGATCGGGCTCTACCGCTCGGACAGTTCGGCGAGCTTCGCCCAGCTGTTCATCGGCGTGTTCTTCTTCGACGCGACCCTGCTGGGGGCGTGGTCGGCGCTCTATTACGCGATCAACTTCTTCCTCCAGATCGAGGAGCAGAACGACCAGTTGCTGCGGCTGGAAAACCAGGCGACCCAGGCCCAGCTCGCCATGCTGCGCTATCAGCTCAACCCGCACTTCCTGTTCAACACGCTGAACTCGATTTCCACCCTGGTGCTGCTCAAGCAGACCGAGCCTGCCAACGCGATGCTCAGCCGCTTGTCCTCGTTCCTGCGCTACACCCTGGTCAACGAGCCCACCGGCCGCGTCACCGTGGCGCAGGAGGTGGAGACGCTGAAGCTCTACCTCGACATCGAGCGGATGCGTTTTGAAGAACGCCTGCGCACCGCGTTCCGGATCGATCCGGCGGCGGAAAGCGGGCTGCTGCCCTCGCTGCTGCTCCAGCCGCTGGTCGAAAACGCGATCAAATATGCGGTGAGTCCGCAGGAATCGGGGGCCGAAATCACGATCGCGGCGCAACTCGTCGGCCCAAACCTTCGCATCACCGTCTCCGACACGGGTCCGGGATTGCAAAATACGCCCGGCGGCAACAGGTTCGCTGGCGTGACCTTCGATGGCGGCGAACCTGTTTCCACCGGCGTGGGCCTGGCCAATATCCGCGACCGGCTGGCCCAGGCCTATGGCGAGGACCATCGTTTCGAGACGATGGAACCGCCCGAGGGCGGGTTTGCCGTGGTCATCGAAATCCCGTTTGAGCGCCGCGAAGTGCCGGCGCCGGCGATTCCCGCCGAAGCACGTCCGGCGCTCGCCGGCTGAACCCGATCGGAAGATTTTCAATGACCATCCGCACCATCATCGTCGACGATGAGAAACTCGCGATCCAGGGGCTGATGCTGCGCCTCGAAAAGTTCCCCGACGTCGAGATCATCGACACCTGCTCCAACGGGCGCGAGGCGATCCGCAAGATCAAGACCGAGAAGCCCGACCTCGTCTTCCTCGACATCCAGATGCCCGGCTTCGACGGGTTCTCAGTGGTCAAGGGCGTGATGGAGATCGAGCCGCCGCTGATCGTCTTCGTAACCGCCTACCAGGAACACGCCGTCCGCGCCTTCGAGGCGAATGCGGTCAACTACCTGATGAAGCCGGTGGACGAGGACAAGCTGGCCGACACGCTGGAGCGCGTCCGCACCCGCCTGTCCGAAAAGCACGCCGCCGAGGAAGCCGAAAAGCTCAAGCACGTGCTCGCCGAAGTCGCCCCCGATGCGATCGAAGCGATGCCCGACGAGGGCGAAAGCGCGGGGCGATACGAAAAGCTCATCAACATCAAGGACAAGGGCCAGATCTTCCGCGTCGACGTCGATTCGATCGAGCGGATCGAGGCGGCGGGCGATTACATGGTGATCTATACCGCGGACAACAGCCTGATCCTGCGCGAAACGATGAAGGACCTCGAACGCCGGCTCGACCCGCGCGTGTTCCAGCGCGTCCACCGCAGCTGGATCGTCAACCTCAACCAGGTCCGCCAGGTCAAGCCGCACACCAACGGCGAATGCTTCCTGATCCTGGAGTCCGGCGCCGATGTGAAGGTCAGCCGTTCCTACCGTGACGTGGTGGCGCGGTTCGTGCACTGATCCATTCGTCAGCCGTTCGTGTCGAGCGCAGTCGAGACACGTGCGCGCATAGGTGTC
>JAYRMP010000026.1:0-9966 GCA_041912655.1 Novosphingobium sp.
CATGTAGTCCACCGCCGAGGTTTTCGCGGCGATGCGCGGCGCGGCGGCCAAATCCGCCAGATCGGCATCGAGGCTGAGGCCGGCCTTGCGGTACAGCGCCTCCACCATCGCGCGGCGGCCCGAGCGCCGCAGCTGCGCGGCATAGTCCACGCCGGTGTTCCACGAAAACACGCCGCCCGCGCGGCGTTCCTGGTCCTGCCGGGGCAGGAACACGCCCGTCACGAAGGCGGCGCCAATCTCGTCTACCTGCGTCTCGTAATCGCCATCGGCGGGGCGGGGCGCATCGCGGCGGGTCCAGCCGGGAATGCCGCCCAGCACCCCGGCCAGCGCCAGCCGCGCGCGGCCCTGCGGCGTCTTCAGCGCCTCGGCCACGGCGGCCTGCGCCTTGCGGCCATTGGCCATGTCGTCACCGATCCCGACCAGTTCCAGCCCGGACTGGGGCGCGGCGAGGGTGCGGAAAGCGAAGGCGCCGTCGAGCCCCATGTTCATCATCCCCAGCGCTCCGCCGATCGAGGGGCACATCGCGATAGCCCCGGCAATCTTCGGCTGCGGATGCTCGGCCAGCGCGGTGCTGACCAGCCCGCCCATCGACTGCCCCCAGGCGATGATCCGGCGCGGCTGGCCATAGGCCTTCGCGAAGCCATCGATCGTGGCGCGCTGGGCGGGGACGGCCTCGGCCAGGGCCCAGCCCTCGGCGCCATAGTTCGATCCCGCCAGCGCATAACCCTGATCGAGCAGCGCCTGCTTCCATGCGGGCGGGGCAACATCCGGCGCGCCCTTCCTGGGAGAGTAGCCACGGCCCCACAGCAGCAGCGTGCCGTTCCAATTGGGGGGAACCTCCGCATTCCAGTCCGCTCCGGCGGGAGTCCGGCCCGACGCCGTCGCAGGCAGCGCAGCGCGGGCGGGCGCTGGACCTGCGTCCACCGCCGTCACCGGGACTAGCAGGGCCGCACCAAGCAGGGCCACGGCACCGCGGATCATGGCCGCACTGCCACGACCGGCAGGCTGATCCGCGACGGGTGCGCCGGGTCGCTCAGCAGCACGATATCCTTCGGCTGCGCCTTGGCATCGCGGGCGCGTTCGCGGTGGTCGCTGCCGGTGAAGGTGAACTGGATGCGGTGGCCCTTGGCGAAGACGTAGGAGGTGGGCATCAGATCGAACTGCAGCCGCGCCGGCTCGCCCGGTTTCAACCATTGGACATCCTCGGCATAGGCGCGGTGCCAGGGCAGACCGGGCAGCGCCCAGGGTGCCTGGTCCAACTTGCGCAGCGAAGCCTTGAGCCGCCCTTCGGTGACGACCCGCACCGTGCCGTCGGGCGCGACGTCCTCCAGATAGACGAACAGGTTGGCATCCGGCGTATCGGCGGCGATCCATACATCGGCGAGCCCGTGGCCGGTGACCTCGACCGGGGCCTTGAGCGTCTTGCCCGCCAGCGACAGGCCCTTGCCCGGAAGGTGGCAGGGCTGGACCGTCGCGCCCGATCCACCTTCGGGGCAGGTCACCGTGTAGTCGACCGGGAAGGAGCGGCGCAGCGGCGCGCCATCGGCGCGTTCGACCAGTCCGCTGGCGCTCAGGCCAAAGGAAACCTGCCGCGCCTGCGGCAGCGGCCACTGGCTGGCGGAACGCCACTCGCCCGCACCGGTCACGAAGTAATGGATCGGTGGATCGCGATCGATCCCGGTGTCGATTCCTTTAAGATGGCGGTCGAAGAAGCGGTGCGCTTCTTCCACCAGCGCGAAGCCGTCGTTCTGGCAGTGCAACCAGTCGCCGATCAGGATGCGCGCGCCGGGAATGTTCATCCGCGCGATCAGCCCCTGGTCGCGCAGCTCGTCGCGCCAGCCGCCGACCACGTAGAGCGGCACTTGCCCACGCAGGATCTGTGGGCGATAGCTCGATCCGCTGCCCTCTGCCCAGAACCGGCTCTGCACCGACGGGGCGAAGCTGTCGCGATAGGGCAACGACTTCCACAGTTCGAACAGCGGCACCATCTGCTGGTGCTGCTCGGCCGCCTTGCGCAGCTCCACCTTGTCCGGATCGGTATCGACCGGCGGGATCGCCATGTCCTGCTCGATCGTGCGGGTCGGGCCGGTGCCCCACTGGGCGAAGATCCCGCCCCGGCGCATGGCATCGTACTTGTTCCACGAAAAACAGCCCGCGAAGACCGCCTTCAGGTGCGGCGAATTGACCGTCATCGCGTGGAGCGCGGCGTCCCCGGTGTTGGAACAGCCGTACATTCCGACCTTGCCGTTCGACCACGGCTGGGCGGCGAGCCAGTCGAGCATTTCATAGGCGTCGTGCGCCTCGTTACGGTCATGATAGCCGCGCATCGTGCCGAAGGACTGGCCATTGCCGCGCCGCGCCACCTGGACCACGACATAGCCGTGGTCGGTGAGCGAGGGAATTGCGGCAAAGCCCCCGGCGCGGGGGCCAGTGCCATCCGCCAGCTGCTGGGTGGCGCTGAGCGTGTGGTGCCAGATCACCGGGAAACGTCCGCCCACCGGTTTGCCGTCCCGCGCGGGCCGCGCGACGGTGACCGCCAGCTTCACCCCGTCACGCAGGGTAACATAGAAGCTGGATTTGACCTGTTCGGTATAGACCCTCGCCGGGCGGTAATGGCCGAACGAGGACTGCGCCGCCGCCGGGGCAGAACGCACCGGCGGGATGGCAGTATCCTGCGCCGCCGCCCCTGCGGCGAGCAAGCTCAGCGCAAGGGCGGCCAGCGCGGGACGGATCACAGCTTCACGCGCACGCTGGCTGCGATCACCCGGCCGATCGGATCGGCGGCGGTGGCGTCATAGCCGCCGCTGCCATTGCCGTTCGGCGCGATGTTCACGTAGGGCGGCTTCTGGTCGAACAGGTTGCGCACTTCGACCCCGAAAGTCAGCCCGCGTTCGACCGAACCCGAGGCGTCAAGATCGCCGACCTTCCAGGTCAGCCCCAGATCGACCGGGTTGAAGCTGGACACCTGCTGGACCGGGTTGGCGAAGGTGTTGTTGTAACCGCCGACGTGGGTCAGCGCCAGGCGAGCGCTGAACGGACCGTGATCCCAGGTCAGGCTGGCGCGCGCCTTGAACTTCAGCGGGTTGAAGATGTTGTTCAGTTGGTTGGTCAGCGGCGCGGTGGGCGTGATCGCGACCTTGTAGGTCGTGAGGTAAGTCCCCGCGGCAGAGAACGACAGCGTATCCTTGTCCGACAGGTCGGTGCGGTAGTTCAGCGTGAAGTCGATGCCGCGGGTCTTGGAAACGCCCAGGTTCTGGCTGCGCCCGTCAACGAACACGGTGATCGAGGGGATGCCGCCCGAGGGCAGCGCATTGACGAAGGTGATCCCGGTGTCGGCATACTTCTGGATCTGTTGGGCGGCGGCAGTGCCCGTGTAGAGGATGTTGGTGCCCGCATAGAGCGAAGCTGAACCCAGGATCGAGAGGTTGGACAGGTTGGCGAGGACCTGGTTCTCGTAGTTCACGTCCCAATAGGTGATCCCCAGGCGCAGGCCCGGCAGCGGATCGAAATCGGCGCCGAGCGACCAGGTGGTCGCCGTTTCCGGCCCGAGGTTCAGGTTCTGCCCAGACAGCGCCACGCCGGTGATCTGCCCGCCGCCCGGATTGGCATAGTTCTGGACGAACAGGTTGTTGGAGTTGCCATAGATTTCAGGGATCGTCGGCGCGCGGAACGAGGTGCCATAGCTGCCGCGCAGCTTGACGCCCTGCACCGGCACCCAATTGATGCCGAACTTGGGATTGGTAGTGTTGCCGACATCGCTGTACTTGTCGTGGCGAACCGCCGCGTTCAGTTCCAGCCGTTCGAAGCCGGGGATCGCGTTGGCCGAGCCGAAGATCGGCACGAACAGTTCGGCGTAGAGCGAATCGACGTTGCGGCCGAAATTGCGCCAGGTGAGCGGAGTGGTCGGACCGCCGCGGGCCGAGCCCAGCGCGACCTTGAATTCCTGCCGTTCGTAACCGGTGGCCAGCTTGACCAAGCCGCCCGGCAGGTCGAACAGCGAACCGTTGAGCCGCGCTTCATAGGTCTTCAGCCTGCCGTTGGTGGGGGCGAGGAAGATCTGGTTGGCCAGCGTGGCGTAAAGCGCGGTGTTGGTGCGGCCCAGGCCATAAACGTCCAGCGCGGTGGCCGGATCACTACTGGCCAGCGCCGCATTCACCGCCGCGTTGTTCAGCCCGAAGAACGAGGCCGAATAGTCGTTGGTCTTGCCATAGCCGGCCAGCGCCTCGAATTCGAAGTCATGCGGCAGCTTGATCGTGATCTTCGGCGTCACCTGCCAGCTTTCCGCATAGCCCGACGAATCGTTCGCGGGCAGTTCGCGGAACATGTAGTCGACCGTGTAGCTGGTGCCGGTGAAGCCCGCCGGACGCACGAAGAAGGCGTTGGTCTGCGGCACCGTCACGGTGTTGCTCGAATAGGCCGAGCGGCGGTAGAATTCGCGCTTCGAATAGAACGCGTCGAGCGAGAAGGTCAGCCAGTCGGTCAGGTCGTACCGGGCAGTGCCGTTGACCGAATTGTACGACTGGCGCGGCGACAGGTCCTGCCCCGACTGGAGGTCGCACTTGTTGGTCGTGCCCGCGACGAGCGAACCGGCACTCGCCTGGGTCACCCCGCCCGCGGGAATCGCATAGCTGACGCCGCCGGCGCGGATCGTGCCGGGATAGCAGCGCGTGGTGCGCCCGTCCGGCCCGCCGAACGCGGTCTGGTTGCTGGTGAAGAAGGCGCGGTCGTCGCCCGACAGGTTGGAGCGTTCGACATGTTCGTAGGCCAGCATCACCTGGCCGCGGTCGAACACCTTGCCTACCGCCGCGCCCAGCGAATATTCGTGGAACGCGCCGTCATCCGAGACGCCCGCGCGGGCGAAAGCCTCTACCCCGTTGAGGCTGCGGCGCGGGATCAGGTTGACCACGCCGGCGACCGCGTCCGAACCGTAGATCGCCGAAGCGCCGTCAGCCACGACCTCGACCCGCTCCACGCCGAGCGAGGGCAGGACCGAGGGATCGATCGAGCGGCTGTTGTTGGTCACCCGGTGGCCATCGACCAGCACCAGCGTGGCATAGGGACCGATGCCGCGCAGGTTGACCGTGTTGCCATAGACGATGTTGCCCGAACCGCCCGACTGGCCGCGCGAATTCTCGCTGACGCCCAGATCGAAGTTCTGCGGGATTTCCTTGATCATACGATCGACGGTGACCGCGCTGGAGGTCTCGATCTCGGCGCGGCCGAGGGTCGTGACGGTCGAACCGACCGGCGCCTCGCCCCGTACGCGGCTGCCGGTGACCACGATGTCACCGCCGTCCTCTTCCGCCGGGGCCTGATCCTGCGCATGCGCCTGAACGGGTGCGAGCAGCGCTGCGGCGATTGCCAGCATGGAGCCGCGCGACGTGATATTGCTGAACTTGGCCATCTCATCCTCCCGCTCGAAAGCGATTCCTGAACCTTGAGGTCCGGGCGGGAGAAACTGGCCGGGCGGCACCGGGGTGCCTCCTGCATGATCCTCTCCACTGCCCCCGGCCGCCGACTGACGTACCGGTGAAGGCGCTTGCACCTTCAGGCAAGCCTTGTTTCCCGCAATTAGTGGAAGAAGTCAACTATACATGATCGGCACTTTTTGGCGCGAATTCACCAACGGTCAGGTCATGTCGCTAGCGATTGCCAAATTTAATCGTTCGGTTAAGGCTGCGCCGAAACGAGGAGGATTCGCGAAGATGTCGATGTTGTACGACGAAGGGCAACAGGCAATCGCAACCGAGTCGCGCCGTGTGCTTGATGCGCGCGTCGCCAAGGAACGGTTGCTGCCCCTGCTGGAAAAGACCGGAGAGTTCGACCAGGCGTTCTGGGACACAGCGGTGGAACAGGGCTGGACTGCCCTCGCCATCCCGGAAGAGCATGGCGGGCTGGGGCTGAGCCTGGTCGAGCTGGGCCTTGTCGCCCAGGCGACCGGCGCGGCGACTGCGGGCGCCCCTTTCCTGACCTTCGGCTACGGCGCGGCGCGCGCGCTGATCGACGGGTCGGACAAGGACGCGGCGGCGAACTGGCTGCCGAAGCTTGCCAGCGGCGAGGCCCTGGGCACTGTCGCTTTCGCCGAAGGCTCCACGCCGCTGCCCCCTGTGGCTTCGGTCACTTTCGACGGCGGCAAGCTCAGCGGCACCAAGCCGGCCGTGGCGGGCGGTCTCAAGGCCGACTTCGCGGTCGTCTGGGCCAATGCCGGCGGCAAGCCGGTGCTGGTGCTGGCCGAACTGGCCGGAGCGGAGCGCAAGGCCGTCTCCAGCTATGACAACAGCCGGCTCTATGCCGACCTGACCTTCGCCGGCACGCCCGCGAGTGTGCTGGCCGAGGGCGAAGCCGCCCGTGCGCTGGCGCTCGACGTGCTGGCCCGCATGGCGGTGGTCACCGCGCACGAGCAGACCGGCGGGGCCGAAGCCCTGCTCCACACCGCGCGTGACTATGCGGTCACCCGCAAGGCCTTCGGCCAGCCGATCGGCGCGTTCCAGTCGATCAAGCACCGCATCGCGGAAATGTACGGCCTGGTCGAGATCGCCCGCGCCAACTGCATCCACGCCGCCGCCAGCGAGGGGAAGGACAACTTCCTGATCGCCGCCGCCGACGCGCGGATCGCCGCGACCGACGGTTATGACACCGCCTCGCGCGACTGCGTCCAGATCCACGGCGGCATCGGCGTCACCTGGGAGCTGGGCCTCCACCTCCACATGCGCCGCGCGCGCAGCCTGGCGGTCGAGCTGGGCAACTTGTATTTCTGGGAAGACCTGCTGGTCGAACAGCTGACGGGAGAAGCAGCATGAGCGAGCTCGAAGCCTATCGCAGCAAGGCCAAGGCCTGGCTGGATTCGATGGCCCCCAAGTATGCGCGCGACGCGCGCCGGGGCATGACCGTGGAAGAGGAACTGGCGCTGGGCCGCGAGTTCCAGGCGCTGAAGTACGAAGCCGGCTATGCCGGGATCAACTGGCCGACCGAATTCGGCGGGCAGGGCCTCACCCACCTCCACAAGATCACCTACGACGCGCTGGAAATGAACTACGGCATGCCGACCGTGTTCTTCGGCATCTCGCTGGGCATGCCGGTGCCGATCCTGATGCGTTTCGGCCTGGGCGAGAACAAGGAACACTTCGCCTGGGTGAAGGAACGCGTGGTCAAGGCGCTGCGCGGCGAGGAAATCTGGTGCCAGCTGTTCTCCGAACCGGCGGGCGGCAGCGACCTTGCGGGCCTGCGCACCCGCGCGGAGCCCGAAGGCAACGGCTGGAAGATGAACGGCCAGAAGATCTGGACCTCGTGGGCGCAGTACTGCGACTACGGCGTGATCGTGGTCCGCACCGACCCCACCGTCGAGAAGCACAAGGGCCTGACCTATTTCTGGGTCGACATGAAGGCCAAGGGCGTCGACGTGCGTCCGATCAAGCTGGCGGGCGGCGACAGCCACGTCAACGAAGTGTTCTTCGACGACGTCCGGCTTGAGGATTCGCAGCGGATGAGCCCGGTCGGCGGCGGCTTCGGCGTGGCGCTCGCCACCCTGATGATCGAACGCTACATCGCCACCGACAGCGGCGGCTTCGGCCCGCACCTCGATGTCTTCACCGATCTGGTCAAGGGGCTGGAAATCAACGGCCGCCCGGCGCTGAAGGATGCGCGCGTGCGCCAGCAGATCGCCCGCAACCACTCGATGCGCGCCGGTCTGGAATCGATCACCAGCCGCGCCTTCCAGATGATGATGGCGGGGATGGAGCCGGGACCGGAAGGCTCCCTGCAAAAGCTCGTCGCCGTGCGCAGCCGCCAGAAGCTGTCGGAACTGGCGATGGACCTCCAGGGCAACCTCGGCCTCGATTTCGATCCGCACGCCTACGTCAAGGAGGACTGGGGCGCAAGCTGGCTCAATGCGCCCACCGGCCGCATCGCCGGCGGTTCGGACGAAGTGCTGCTGAACACGATCGCCGAGAAGATCCTCGGCCTGCCGCAGGATCACCGCCCGGACAAGGGCGTGGCCTTCAACCAGATCCCGGCCTGAGGGGGGAGCAACTCACATGGCACTCAAGACACGCATCACCGAGATGCTCGGGATCGAGCATCCGATCGTCCAGGGCGGGATGCAGTGGGTCGGCACGGCGGAAATGGCGAGCGCCGTTTCCAACGCGGGCGGCCTCGGCATCATCACCGGCCTGACCCAGCCCAGCGCCGAAGCGCTGCGCGACGAGATCGAGCGCTGCAAGGGCATGACCAGCAAGCCGTTCGGCGTGAACATGACCGTGTTTCCCGCGATCAATCCGCCGGACTACAAGGCCTATACCCAGGCGATCATCGATGCCGGCGTGAAGGTGGTGGAAACCGCCGGCACCCCGGCGGTGCGCGAACTGTGGGAGATGATGAAGCCGCACGGCATCAAGATCCTGCACAAGTGCACCGCGGTCCGCCACGCGCTTTCGGCCGAAAAGGCGGGCGTGGACGTGATCTCGATCGACGGGTTCGAATGCGCCGGCCACCCTGGCGAGGACGACATCCCGGGCCTGATCCTGATCCCGGCTGCCGCCGACAAGGTGAAGATTCCGCTGCTCGCCTCCGGCGGCTTCGGTGACGGGCGCGGCCTCGCCGCTGCGCTCGCGCTGGGCGCGGACGGGATCAACATGGGCACCCGGTTCTGCGCGACGGTCGAAGCGCCGATCCACCAGAACTTCAAGCAGGCGATGGTCGACAATGATGAGCGCTCGACCGCGCTGATCTTCCGCTCCTATCGCAACACCGCGCGCGTGGCCAAGAACGGCATTGCCCAGGCGGTGGTCGCGGCCGAGGCCGAAGGCAAGCCGTTCGAAGCCGTGGCCGATCTGGTCAAGGGCGTGCGCGGACGCGAAGGGCTGGGCACGGGCGATACCGAGCACGGCATCTGGACCGCAGGGCTTGTCCAGGGCCTGATCAACGACATCCCGACCTGCGAAGTGCTGGTCAGCCGCATCGTCGCCGACGCCGAACAGATCATCAAGGGCCGAATGGCCAGCATGATCGCATAACCGGAAAGCATTGAAATGAAGATCGATTCCACCACTCCCGCGATTGTCACCGGCGGGGCCTCCGGCCTTGGCCGCGCGACCGCCGAGGCGCTCGCCGCCGCCGGCGCCAAGGTCGCCATCTTCGACGTCAACGCCGAAGCCGGCGAAGAAGTCGCCAAGGCGATCGGCGGGCTGTTCTGCAAGGTCGACATCACCAGCGAGGAGTCCGTCGTGGCGGGCTTCGAAAAGGCCCGCGCGGCCCACGGGCAGGAGCGCGTGCTGGTCCACTGCGCGATGACTTCGCGCCGGGGCAAGACGCTGGCCTTCGACAAGGAAGCCGGCAAGCTCAAGCGGCTTTCGACCGAGGATTACATCTACGGCGTCAACGGCATCCTCGTCGCCTCCTACCGCCTCGCCTCGATCGCGGCGGAAGGCATGGCGGCGGCGGAACCGCTCAATGAAGATGGCGAGCGCGGCTGCATCACCCTCACCGCTTCGGTCGCGGCGCAGGACGGGCAGATCGGCCAGGTGATCTACGGTTCGGCCAAGGCCGGCGTGAACGGCCTGGTCCTGCCGCTGGCCCGGGACCTGATGGACCTCGGCATCCGCGTGAACTCGATCATGCCGGGCATCTTCGCCACCCCGCTGATGCTGGGCGCGAAGCAGAACGTGCTCGACAGCCTCTCGGCCTCGGTCCCCTTCCCCAAGCGCCTCGGCAAACCGGAAGAGTTTGCCTCGCTGGCGCTGGAACTGGCCCGCAACACCTACTTCAACGGCCAGTGCCTGCGCCTCGACGGCGGCATCCGCATGGCGCCGCGGTAAGCAGAGTTCGGCTCAAGGATCGAAGGGCGCGTCGGCATGGTCGGCGCGCCCTTTTTCTTGTTCACCCCGCTACTTCCGTTCGTGTCGAGGGCCGGGGGGAGCCCCCCCCCGCCACGTTGTAGCATCGGCGCCGACACCAAGCGAAAGGTTTGGA
>JAYRMP010000026.1:9976-23574 GCA_041912655.1 Novosphingobium sp.
AGTCGAGACACGCCAGCGCAACGTGTCTCGACTGCGCTCGACACGAACGGAAAGGTTGAGCAGGAGGGTGTTCAGGCTCTGCCTGTCTCGCTCGCCAGCAATGCCGGGTCGATCCCTTCGGCCTTCCATGCGGCATGCCAGCGCTGTTCCGCAGGCGTCCTGAACAGCACCTCGTGGTGCCCCTGCGCCGCAAACCAGCCGTGGTGACGCATTTCCTCGTCGAGCTGGCCTGCGCCCCAGCCGGCATAGCCCAGCGCGACCAGCCAGCGGCGCGGACCGGTACCGGCAGCGATCGCCTTCAGCACCTCGATCGAGGCGGTCAATGCGCCAAGCGGCGGGGCGAGGATCGTGCCCGGCCCGCTCCAGTCGGCGCTGTGCAACACGAAGCCGCGCTGCGGCTCCACCGGCCCGCCTTCCAGCACCGGGCAGTCCGGCGCCACCCCCGGATCGATCCCGACATCGCCCAGCAACTCGTGAAAGGTCAGGCGCGGATTTTCGCGCCCGGTGCAGATGCCCAGCGCGCCGTGCGCATCATGGACATAGAGCGCCACAACGGCATGGTCGAAGCGAGGATCGCCCATGCCGGGCATGGCCAGCAGCAGGCGACCGGCAAGGTAGGCAGAATCGGTCACGAGGCGCAGGCTACGCGCCTCGCGCGCCGGGCTCAATCGCGCGGAAGCAGGTGTTTCTGCACCTTGCCGCTTGCCGTGCGCGGAATGGCGTCCGTGATGACCGCGCGCACCGGCACCTTGAACTTCGCCAGCCGGGCGCGGCAGTGGGCGATGACCTGTTCCTCGCTGAGGCTGGCCCCGGCGCGCGGGATAACGAAGGCGCGGCCGACCTCGCCCCAGCGCTCGTCCGGTACGCCGATCACCGCAACCTCGGCCACTTCGGGCAGCTCGGCCAGCACCCGCTCGACCTCGGCCGGATAGACGTTTTCGCCGCCCGAGATGTACATGTCCTTCTTGCGGTCGACGAGGTAATAGAACCCGTCCGCGTCCTGCAGCGCGGCGTCGCCCGTCTTGAACCAGCCGTCGTGGAAAGCCTTGGCGGTCAGCTCCGGCTGGTTCCAGTAGCCTGCGGTCACGCTCGGCCCCTTGATCCACAGCTCGCCGGTTTCGCCGCGGGGCACGTCCTGGCCCGCATCGTCGACGATCCGCGCCTGGACCGCCAGCAGGGGCAGGCCGCACGACCCCGCCTTTTCGATCAGCCGTTCGACATCGAGCACCGGCATGGCGAAGTTGGAGCAGGTCTCGCTCATCCCGAAGCCGTCGGAGAACCGGATTCCGGCGCGGGCGAAGCGTTCCACCTGCGCGCGCGGATTGGGCGCGCCACCGGTGACGTACATCTTCAGGCCGTGGAACTTCTCGGGCGTGAAGTCCGGGTGCTGCCACAGCGTGGTCGCCATCTGCGGGACGGAGAAATAGTGGGTGATGCCCATGTCGGGATCGGCGATCCGGGCGATGGTCTTTGCCGGATCGAACCCCGCGCTGATCCACACCGTGCCGCCCGACACGATCGGCACGCGCACCGCCGCGAACAGCCCGGCAGTGTGGAACATCGGCATGTCGCACAGGAACACGCTGTCATAGCCGACCAGGCTGCCGTTGATGAAGTTCGCAGGCCCCCAGTAGGCGTTCTCCTCGCTGATCATCACGCCCTTGGGCCGCCCGCTGGTGCCCGAGGTGTAGAGCAGCGTCGTCGGCTCCTGCCAGCCGCGCCTCGCCGATGCGGGCGCGCGGGCACCGGGCTCGCCCAGCGTTTCCAGATCGCCCAGCAGGAGGCGGCGCGCTTGATGATCGGGCGGGGTGAACTCCGCATCATGGAACATCAGGGCCGGATCGGCATCCTCCATCAGCGCGGCGATCTCCGCGCTGGCGAGCCGCCAGTTATAGGGGACGAAGATCGCGCCCGCACGCACGCAGGCCAGCTGGAGCACCAGCATGTTCGGGTGGTTGCGCGCCAGCGTCGCCACCCGCGCGCCCGAGCCTGCGCCCAGCGTCTCGACCAGCCAGGCCGCCACCCGGTCGATCGCCGCGTCGAGCTCGGCCCATGACCAGCGCCGCCCGCTTTCGGCGCAACCCACCGCCAGGCGGTTGGGAGTGGCAGTCGCATGGGTGCGCACGGAATCGATCAGGGTGGCAGTCATGGAATCCTCGTTTCCCGGTCCGGCGGCAGCGCCGCCAAGCGCGCGACACTAGCAGCCGTAATGCTATATTCAATAACAATCTTGACGGAGCCGGCTTGCCGGATTTTTTGTATGCCCTGCTTACTGAACTGGCTAGCATGGCGCCAACCAGAATCACTTTTGCGGAGAGCAGGCCCATGAACGACATGACCTCGATCGACCGGACCCAGCGCGCCTATTCGGCCGCCGCCCAGGCCTTTCTGGCGCGCAAGCCCGCGCTGTTCATCAACAACGAATGGGTCGCCTCCAGCCATGACCGGCTGCTCGAAGTGGAAGACCCCTCGTCGGGCAAGGTAATCGGCCAGGTGGTCGACGCATCGGACCGCGATGTCGACCGCGCGGTCGCGGCGGCGCGCGCCGCCTTTGACGACGGGCGCTGGTCCGGCCTGCCGCCGATGGTGCGCGAGCGGACGATGATCCGCCTCGCCGACCTGATCGAGGCCCATGCCGATGAACTCGCCGAACTGGAAGCGATCGACAACGGCAAGCCCAAGTCGATGGCCGGCGCCGTCGACGTGCCGGGCGCGGCCAGCCACATCCGCTTCATGGCGGGCTGGGCCAGCAAGATCCCGGGCGAGGTGATCCCGCCCTACACCATGCCCGCGGGTCAGGTGTTCGGCTATACCGTACGCGAGCCGGTGGGGGTCTGCGCGCAGATCGTGCCGTGGAACTTCCCGCTGCTGATGGCCTGCCTCAAGATCGCCCCGGCGCTGGCGGCGGGCTGCACCGTGGTGCTGAAGCCCGCCGAGCAGACCAACCTGACCGCGCTGCGCCTGGCCGATCTGATCGCCGAGGCCGGGTTCCCGGCGGGCGTGGTCAACGTCATCACCGGCAATGGCCACACCGCCGGCGACCGCATGGTCAAGCACCCGGACGTCGACAAGATCGCCTTCACCGGATCGACCGAGATCGGCAAGCTGATCAACCGCAACGCCACTGACACGCTGAAGCACGTCACGCTGGAACTGGGCGGCAAGAGCCCGGTGGTGATCATGCCCGATGTCGACGTGGCCCAGGCCGCGCCGGGCGCGGCGGGGGCGATCTTCTTCAATTCCGGGCAGGTCTGCGTGGCCGGATCGCGGCTCTATGCGCACCGCTCGATCTTCGACCAGGTGATCGAGGACGTCGCCGCCACCGCGCCGTTCTGGGC
The DNA here is from genome assembly GCA_041912655.1 of Novosphingobium sp. Lineage (GTDB taxonomy): Bacteria > Pseudomonadota > Alphaproteobacteria > Sphingomonadales > Sphingomonadaceae > Novosphingobium. Next base: position 13,315 of record JAYRMP010000026.1, read on the forward strand.
GCCGCGCCCCTCGCTCGATCCCGAGGCGCACATGGGGCCGCTGGTGTCGAAGGAGCAGTTCGAACGGGTGATGGGCTATATCGAGGCTGGCAAGCGCGACGGCGCCAGCGTGGCGATTGGCGGCGATGCCGCCCCGGCGCCGGGCGGCTACTACGTTAACCCGACCGTGCTGGTCGACGTGAACCCGCAGATGAGCGTGGTGCGCGAGGAAATCTTCGGCCCGGTGGTGGTCGCCCAGCGCTTCGACGACCTCGACGAGGTCGCGCGCGAGGCGAACAACACCTGCTATGGCCTCGGCGCCGGGATCTGGACCAAGGACGTCGCGACCATGCACAAGCTGGCCGGCAAGATCAAATCGGGCACCGTCTGGGGCAATTGCCACGCGGTGATCGACACGGCGCTGCCGTTTGGCGGCTACAAGGAATCGGGGATCGGGCGCGAACAGGGCCGCCAGGGGATCGAGGCCTATCTCGAGACCAAGACCGTCATCATCCAGATGTGAAACGGCGCGGCGCGGGAAGGCCTTGCGCTTTCCCGCGCCGCGGCGTCATGCTGGCCGCAAAGATCAGACCCAACCAAGGAACGCCCAGTGCCCATCGACCTTGCCAAGATCAAAGCCATCGACGTCCACGTCCATGCCGAGGTGTCGTGCCACGATCCCGAAGACCCGGTGATGGGCCAGTTCTTCGATGCCGCCAGCGCCTATTTCAAGGCCCCGCGCGAGCGCCCCAAGATGCCGGAAATTGCGGAAATCTACCGCGAACAGCAGATCGCCTTCTGCCTGTTCACGGTCGACTGCGAGGCAGGCCTCGGCGCCAAGCGGGTATCGAACTACGAGGTGGCGGAGTTCGCCGCCAAGCACGACGACATCTGCATCCCCTTCGCCTCGATCGATCCGCACAAGGGCAAGCTCGGCGCGCGTGAAGCGCGCGACCTGGTCGAGAACTGCGGGGTGCGCGGCTTCAAGTTCCACCACATCATGCAGAATCTCGAACCCGCCGCGCAGGTCGGCTATCCGATCTACGAGGTGATCAACGAATACAAGCTGCCCGCGATCTTCCACACCGGCCATTCGGGCATGGGCACGGGAATGCGCGGCGGCGGCGGGGTGCGGCTGAAGTATGGCCAGCCGATGCTGGTCGACGATGTCGCGGTGGACTTCCCCGACATCCGGATCATCCTTGCCCACCCCAGCTGGCCATGGGTCGATGAAAGCCTGTCGATGGCGCTGCACAAGGACAACGTGTTCATCGACCTGTCGGGCTGGTCGCCCAAGTACTTCCAGCCGCAGATCATCCAGTACGCCAATACCCAGCTGCGCAAGAAGATGCTGTTCGGCAGCGACTTCCCGCTGATCCACCCGCAGAAGTGGATCGAGGCCGCCTTGCAGGTCGGTTTCAAGGAAGATGTCCTGCCCGGCATCATGAAGGACAACGCCGCGCGCGTCCTGGGACTGGCCTGAGCGAGGCGCAGCATGGCCGGCTTCGTCCTGATCCACGGTTCCTGGCACGGCGGCTGGTGCTTTGACGAGGTCGCCGCGCGGCTGCGCGCAGCGGGCCACGCGGTGCGCGCGCCGACTCTGCCGGGGATGGGCGCGGACGAGGCCGGATTGCGCTCCGTTACGCTGCAGAGCTGGGCGGAATTTGCTGCGCGGCAAAGCGCTGAACTGAAAGCGGAACTGCATGGCGCACCAGTGGTGCTGGCAGGCCATTCGCGCGGCGGACTGGTGATCAGCCAGGCGGCGGAAACCGATCCCGTTGCGATGGACGCGCTGGTCTATATCTGCGCGATGATGCTGCCCGATGGGATGAGCCGCGCCGCGTTCAAGCAGCGCGAGGAACCGACCCCCGATTTCGACGTCCTGATCAGCCCGGTCCACGGCGGCGCGGGCACCGTGGTCGATCCCGCGCGGGCCGGGCCGGTCTTCGCCCAGCTATCGCCGCCCGAACTGGTCGCCGCTGCCCTGCCCCGCCTGCTCGCCGAACCCCATGGCCCGCGCGCCACCCCGCTCAGCCTGACAGACGAGCGCTGGGGCAGTCTGCCGCGCACCTATGTCGAGACGCTGCACGATCGCACCATCCCGATCGCCAGCCAGCGGCTGATGCAGGCGATGTCGCCCGGTGCGCGGGTGGTAACGCTGGACGCCGATCATTCGCCCTATCTCAGCGCGCCTGATGAACTGACCGCCGCACTGATCGCGGCGATCCCGCAGGATAATGCCGATGCGTGAAGTCCGCCTCAGCCCGTCAGGCGGCTTCGACAACGCCGCGCACAACTACCGCCACATCGAGGTGCGCCCCGTCGCCGCCGCGATGGGGGCCGAAGTGCTGGGCTACCTGCGCGAGCTTTCGGATGCGGGCTTTGCCGAGCTGCAGGACGCGCTGTGGCGGCACAAAATGATCTTCGCGCGCGGCCAGCACTGGACCCACGCCGAGCATGAAGGCTTCGCCCGGCGCTGGGGGCCGTTCGCGCCCGATGCCTATACCCACGGCGTCCCCGGGCACCCGGGCGTGCAACCGCTGATCAAGGAGGCGGATCACCGCAGCAAGGGCCTGTTCGGATCGGGCTGGCACACCGATTCGCCGTTCCTGCCCGAGCCGCCGGGCATGACCATCCTGCGCGCGGTAGAGGTGCCGCCCTATGGCGGGGACACGGTCTGGGCCAATTGCGCGCTGGCCTGGCGCAAGCTCAGCCCGGCGATGCAGGCGATGCTGCGCCCGCTGCGGGTGCGGATGAGCGCGCGCAACAATGCCCACACCCAGAAGCAGGCGGACGGCAAGGAACTGAACTTCGCCAGCGCCGAAGCGCGCGAGGCCGCGTTCCAGGGCAATGCCCACCCGCTGGTCCGCACCCACCCGCAGACTGGCGAGCTCGCCCTGTTCGTGGACGAGGTCTATGCCGTGGGGATCGAGGGAATGACCCAGGCGGAAAGCCTGCCGCTGCTCGATTTCCTGTGCCGCCACATCACCCAGCACCATTTCACCGTGCGGCTGAAGTGGGAGCCGGGCATGGTTGCGATGTGGGACAACCGCGGCGCCCTGCACCTCGCCGCCAACGACTACGATGGCTTCCGGCGTGAGATGTACCGCACCACGATGGCCGGCGAGCGGCCGGAATAGGCCGCGGGCGCGCGCCCCCGGCCTTTTCAGTCCCCGAAGAAGTTCAGTTCCAGCAGCACGTTGTTGGGATCGGCGACGAACACCTGGCGCAGGCCGATGCTGGCGACGAAATTGGCCTGATAAGGCAGGCCGCGCGCCTCGATCCGCTGGATCAACTCGTCATGCCCGCTGCAGGCCAGCGCGATGTGGTGGACCGCGCCGGTCAGTGCGCCCGGTTCGACCGTGCGGTCGAAGGTGCGCGGGCAATCCTCGGTGTTGATGTGGACGATCGCGCGGCCCGCGTGATCGTACATCCATTGGGCGTTCTGCGGGGTGAGCGGCGGCGGCCCGTCGCGTCGCTCGAGCCCGAGCAGGTCCTGGTAGAACGCGCAGGTGCCTTCAAGGTCATGGGTGATGACGTTGACGTGATCGAGCGCCTGAACCTGCATCGCGTGCTCCTAGCTTTTGAACACCACCGTCTTGTCATGGTTCAGCAGGACGCGATCGGCAAGGTGCAGCCTTACCGCCTCGGCCAGAACCCGGCGCTCGATGTCGCGGCCCTTGCGGACCATATCCTCGGGGCTGTCTGCGTGAGTCACGGCCTCGACGTCCTGGTGGATGATCGGCCCTTCATCGAGATCGGCGGTGACGTAGTGCGCGGTCGCGCCAATCATCTTCACCCCGCGCGCATGGGCCTGGTGATAGGGCTTGGCGCCCTTGAAGCCGGGCAGGAACGAGTGGTGGATGTTGATGCAGCGCCCTGACAGAAACGCGGCGAGATCGTCCGAAAGGATCTGCATGTAGCGCGCCAGCACCACCAGTTCGGCCCCGCTTTCGGTCACCACCTGCTTGATCCGGGCTTCCTGCTCTGCCTTGGTGTCCTTGGTGATCGGGAAATGATGATAGGGAATCCCGTCGAGCAGGGTGATCGACAGCGCCTCCTTGGGATGGTTGCCGATGATCCCGACCACTTCCATGTTCAGTTCGCCGATGCGGTGGCGATAGAGCAGGTCGCCCAGGCAATGGTCGAACTTCGAGACCAGCAGCAGCACCTTGCGCGGTGTTTCCCGCCCGCGCAGCTGCCAGGTCATCCGGTACTCCGCAGCCAACGGCGCGAATCCGTCGCGGAATGCAGCAGGATCGGTTGCACCCGGATCGAATTCCACACGCATGAAGAACAGCCCGCCGGCCTCATCGTTGAACTGCTGCGCCTCAAGGATATTCCCTCCGTTTTCATACAGATAACCGGTCACTCGGGCAGTGATCCCCGGCTGGTCGGTGCACGAGAGCGTGAGGATCTGGGCCTCGGACATCAGACAGTCTCCCTGGAATTTCGGCATCTGGAACGTGCGGCCCATTGCCGCTTTTCGGTTGCAGTGATAGCAAAATATAGTAAGTAGTGCATACGAATTTCAACTGGAAAGTGGAGAGAGCCGCGATGGCCACCAATCTCGAACAGCTTCTCGCCGGCACCGGCAACATCGTCGAAATGCTGCGCAACTCGCAGCTGGGTGCCTATGTCTATCCGGTGGTCGCGCCGGAGTTTTCCAACTGGCGCAGCGAGCAGTGGGCCTGGCAGCACAGCGCCGTGCTGTTCGACCAGTCGCACCACATGGTGAACCTCTACCTGCGCGGGAAGGATGCGGGCAAGCTGCTGTCGGACACCATGGTCAACACGTCCAAGGGCTGGTCGGTCAACAAGGCCAAGCAGTACGTCCCCACCACCCCCTATGGCCACGTGATCGGCGACGGCATCATCTTCCGCGAGGAGGAAGACCACTACACCTATGTCGGCCGCGCCCCGGCGAGCAACTGGCTGCGCTATCACGCCGCGACCGGCGGCTATGACTGCGAAGTGATCCTTGACGACCGCTCGCCGATGCGCCCGATGGGCAAGCCCGTCACCCGCCGCGAATGGCGCTTCCAGATCCAGGGCCCGCAGGCCTGGAACGTAATCGAGAAGCTGCACGGCGGCCCGCTGGAGAAGCTCGGCTTCTTCAACATGAGCACGATGAACATCGCCGGCAAGACCGTGCGCACCCTTCGCCACGGCATGTCGGGTGCGCCGGGCCTCGAAATCTGGGGTCCCTACGAGGAGCAGGAGGAAATCCGCGCCGCGATCCTCGAAGCGGGCAAGGAATTCGGCCTGATCGCCTGCGGCAGCCGCGCCTATCCGTCGAACACGCTTGAATCCGGCTGGATCCCCAGCCCCCTGCCCGCGATCTACACCGGCGAGAAACTGAAGGGCTTCCGCGAGTGGCTGGGCGCCGACAGCTATGAAGCGACCGGCTCGATCGGCGGCTCGTTCGTCTCCGACAATATCGAGGACTACTACCTCAACCCGTGGGAGCTGGGTTACGGCAACTTCGTCAAGTTCGACCACGATTTCCACGGTCGCGAGGCGCTGGAGAAGATTGATCCTGCCGCGCAGCGCCGCAAGGTGACGCTCGCCTGGAACCCCGAGGACATGGCGAAGATCATGGCGTCGCTGTTCAACCCGGACGGCGAACAGTACAAGTTCTTCGACGTGCCGCTGGCGAACTATGCCTCGTCCAACTACGACCGGGTGATCGACGCCGATGGCAGGACGGTCGGCCTGTCAATGTTCACCGGCTATTCCTACAACGAGAAGCAGGCGCTGAGCCTGGCCACCATCGACCCCTCGATTCCCGTCGGCACCGAGCTGAAGGTCGTCTGGGGCGAAGAGAACGGCGGCACGCGCAAGACCACGGTCGAACCGCACAAGCAGCTGGAAGTGCGCTGCATTGTCAGCCCGGTGCCCTACAGCCGCGTGGCGCGCGAAAGCTACCACGGCTCCTGGCGCTCGCAGGGCCTCTGAGGCGAAGGTCCGGCGCCGGGCGATCCCCGGCGCCGCCCCGCTGGACCAGATCCGATGGCCATACCGCAGATCCACCCCAACTGGGACAAGCCGCGCGCCGGCATCACCGACGGCTTCAGCCTGGAAATGACGGCTAAGGACGAAGGCTCGCTGCGCGATGCGGCGCCGCTGATCCCGCCCGAAACCCCAGTCGCGATCACCTACCTGCCCGGCGAGGAAGTGGCCGCGCGGGTGGCGGCGACGCTGGCTGTGCGCCAGCTGGGGTTCGAGCCGATGCCCCACTTCTCCGCACGGCGGATCACCTCGCCCGATGACTTTGAGGGATACCTGAGGGCCGTGGTGGAGCAGGCCGGAGTGCGCCGCTGCTTCATCGTCGCGGGCGACCCGCCCGAGCCGCAGGGCCCCTATTTCGACACCATGGCCCTCATTGAAACCGGCGCCTTCGAGCGCGCCGGAATCCAGGCCATCGGCGTGGGCGGCCATCCCGAAGGCCACCCCAACATGAGCACGGACCAGTGCTGGCAGGTGCTGGAAACCAAGGTCCGCGCGATCGAGGCGCGTGGCATGGCACCGCTGGTGGTTACCCAGTTCGGCTTCGATCCCGAAGCCTTCCTGGCCTGGCTGAAGGAGCTGCGCGCGCGCGGTATCGACTGCCCGGTGCGGATCGGCGTGCCGGGTCCGGCGGGGATCAAGCGCCTGCTCGCCTTCGCCGCGCGCTGCGGGGTCGGCGCATCGGCCAGCGTGATGAAGAAGTACGGCGTCTCGATCACCAACCTGCTCGGCACTGCCGGGCCGGACAGGCTGGTCGATGCCTTCGCAGCGGGCCTCGGCGACGAGCACGGCCGGGTGCGGCTGCACTTCTATCCCTTCGGCGGGATGGTGAAGACAGTCGAGTGGATTCGCGACTACAACGCGAAGCATGGCATCAGATAACCCGGCGACGATCGCCGCCATGCGCTTCTTCTTCTACGGCACCCTGCTCGACGGCAGCGACAACCCCGTGGCGCGCGACATTCACGCCCTGCTGGCGCCGCTGGGCCCGGCCGAGGTGCGCGGCGTGCTCCATGCGGTGCCGGACGCCCATGGCTGGTTCCCCGCCCTGCTGCCGGGCGAGGGTCTGGCGCAGGGCCGGCTGTACGAGGCGCGCGCCCATTTCACTCCCGCCGATCTCGCCCGGATGGATGCCTACGAGGATTACGATCCCGCCCGCCCCGATGCCTCGCTCTATCTGCGCCGAACGGTCGAACTGGTCGGTGGCGGCGGCGCCGAGGCCTATCTGTTCAACCAGCCCCTGCCTGCCGGATCGCGCGCGATTCCCCGCGGCGATTTCCGGCTCTGGCTGGCCGAATCCGGCGAAGCGCAGTTCACCGGGCTGCGCGATGCCTGAATCGCTTGCCTTTCCCCCGATTCGCCGTTAGGGGCGCGCCCTTCATTGACACGGATTCCAAGATCCGCCTGGCTATCTAGGGCTGCCATGGCTGATCGGTCGTGTCTCACTTGAGGAGACCAAAATGCCCAAGCTCAAGACCAAGAGCGGCGTCAAGAAGCGCTTCAAGCTCACCGCCACTGGCAAGGTGAAGCACGGGGTTGCCGGCAAGCGCCACCGCCTGATCAGCCATAACGGCAAGTATATCCGCCAGAACCGCGGCACCGACGTGATCTCTGACGCTGACGCGAAGACGATCAAGAAGTGGGCGCCCTACGGGCTGAACTGAGGAGTACTGAAGTATGGCACGTGTCAAGAGGGGTGTAACCACCCGCGCCAAGCACAAGAACATTCTGGAACAGGCCAAGGGTTATCGCGGCCGCCGGAAGAACACGATCCGCGTTGCGCGCCAGGCCGTCGAAAAGGCCGGCCAGTACGCCTATCGCGACCGCAAGGTGAAGAAGCGGACCTTCCGCGCCCTGTGGATCCAGCGCATCAACGCTGCCGTTCGCGCCGAAGGCCTCAGCTATTCGCAGTTCATCCACGGCACCAAGCTGGCGGGCATCGAGCTCGACCGCAAGGCGATGGCCGATCTGGCGATGAACGAAGGCGGCGTGTTCGCAGCCGTGATCGCGCAGGCCAAGGCCGCCCTGCCGGCCTGAGGCCGCGCAGAAACGCCGAAAAAGGGGCGCGGGTGGCACAGCCATCCGCGCCCCTTTTTTTGCAAGACCTTCTCAATAAGCACTTGCCCCGCCTGCCTTTCATCGGCCATTTCCTGACGCTTGCGTATCAGTCCGGATCGGACTGGGTCAGGGGTCGGACCAGGTCATGAAGCAAGCCATCGGCGATGCGGTAAGCGTGCGGTTCTTCCTGCCCTCGCCTGCGCTCGCCCCCTATATCACCACCTATTACCTGGTCGACGCGCAGCTGCCCGAAGGCGAAGGCGTGGTGGAGGACTGGCTGCACCCCGAATGGGGCAACCTGCGTATTTCGGACGCGGGCGGCTGGCGCGCGGCGATCGGCGCCGCGCCGCTGGTGGATGCCCCGACGATGATCGCCTCTGGCCCGACCAGTTACTGCGCGCACTTCACCATGCGCCATGGCCGCATCTGGGGGATCGGCCTGCTGCCGGCGGGCTGGGCGCGCTTCGTCGATGCCCCGGCGGACGGCTTTGCCGACCGGTTCGGCGATGCCCGGGCGGAACCGGCCTTTGCTGCCCTCAGCGGCCTCGCGGACTGTGTCGATCCGCAAAATCCCGATCCGGCGGCGGAAGCCGCGCGGTTCGACGCCTATCTGTGCGACCTGCTGGTCCGGCGTCCCTCGCCAAGCGGCGAACAGCGCATCCAGCAGGCCCATGCCATGCTGATCAACCACGAGGTCGCATCGGTAGCCGAGATGGCGGAGCAACTGAGCATGTCGCCGCGCTCGCTCGAGCGGCTCAGCCTGCGCGCCTTCGGTTTTTCGCCCAAGCTGCTGCTGCGCCGCCAGCGCTTCCTGCGCAGTCTGGCCCAGTTCATGCTCGATCCCTCGCTGGCCTGGATCAGGACGCTGGACTGGCACTATGTCGACCAGGCCCATTTCGTGCGCGACTTCAAGCGGTTCATGACGATGAGCCCGTCGGCCTATGCCGGGCTCGATCATCCGGTGCTGCGCGCCGCCGCCCGCGCCCGCGCGGCGGCCACCGGCGTCGCCGTACAGGCGCTCCACCAGCCCTGATCGCCCTTGCCAAGCCATCGGGCCGACGGCACAGTTCCTGACAAACAAGAATCCGGGGTCCCTTCGTGGCGCATGACGTAGCAATCAGGGTGCGGTTCTGCCTGCCGCCAGAGGACCTGCGCCGCTATTTCACCAGCTTTTACGTGACCGAGATCACTCCGCAGGGCACGGCGCGCACCAACGATGCGCTGCACCCCGAGTGGGCCAACCTGCGCTTTTTCAGCGGCGATGCGCCCGATGCCCGGATCGAAGGGCACGGCGCGCTGTCCGGCACGCACTTCGTCGCCACCGGGCCCAGTTCCCGCTGCACCCATTTCACCATCGGCAAGACCCGGTTCTGGGGGATCGGGCTGTTGCCGCTGGGCTGGGCGCGGTTCGTCGGCGTTTCGGCAGCCGACCACGCCAACCTGCTGACCGACGGGCGCGGGCATCCCGCCTTTGCCCGGTTCGTCCCGCTGGCCGAGCAGCTGTTCTCCCCCAACGCCGACGAGGCCGACGAATTCGAGCGGATCGCCGCTTATTTCCGCAGCCTGCCCGCGCTGGCAGCGATTGACGAAGGGCGGATCATGGCGATTCACCAGGCGGTGATCGACCCGGCGCTGACCACGGTGGCCGAACTGGTGGAGCGTGTCGGCGCCAGCCAGCGCACGGTCGAGCGGATTTGCAAGCAGGCCTTCGGCTTTTCGCCCAAGCTGCTGCTGCGCCGCCAGCGGTTCATGCGCAGCCTCACCCAGTTCATGCTCGATCCCTCGCTGAAATGGATCGGGGCGCTCGACGGCAGCTATCACGACCAGGCCCAGTTCGTGCGCGACTTCCATGAGTTCATGGGCATGACCCCGCGCGACTATGCGCACCAGCCGCACCCGATCCTGGAAACCTTCATGCACGAGCGTGCCCGGGTGCGCGGTGCGGCGGTGCAGACGCTCGACCGGCCCGACGGCGCGACCCCCAGCTAAACCCCTTTGACCGCGCGCGCCGCGCCGCTAAAGGCGCTGCTTCAACCCCGGGCAGCAGGCGGAACGGCAGACAGTGGACTACGCAGCAACAGGTGAACAGGCATTGGCGCGGATCGCCGGGGCCACGGACCTCGACGCGCTGGAGAAACTGCGGGTCGAATTCCTCGGCAAGCAGGGCTCGATCTCGGGCCTCTTGAAGACACTGGGCGGCATGTCGCCCGAGGA
>JAYRMP010000026.1:23584-33856 GCA_041912655.1 Novosphingobium sp.
CAAGATCCACGCCCTGCGCGAAAGCGTGACCGAGGCGCTGGCCGCGCGCACGGCCGGGCTGGAAGCGGCGGAGCTCGAAGCGCGGCTTGCCGCCGAGAACATCGACCTTTCACTGCCCGCGCCCGAGGCGCCGCGCGGCACGATCCACCCGGTGAGCCAGGTGCTGGACGAACTCGCCGAGATCTTCGCCGACATGGGCTTCGCCGTCGCCACCGGCCCCGAGATCGAGGACGACTGGCACAACTTCACCGCGCTCAATATCCCGGAAAGCCATCCGGCCCGCGCGATGCACGATACCTTCTACTTCCCGGACAAGGACGCAGAAGAGCGCGCCATGCTGCTGCGCACCCACACCAGCCCGGTCCAGATCCGCTCGATGCTGAAGGACGGCGCGCCGATCCGGATCATCGCCCCGGGCCGCGTCTACCGCTCTGACAGCGACGCCACCCACACGCCGATGTTCCACCAGGTCGAAGGGCTGGTGATCGACAAGGGCATTCACCTCGGCCACCTCAAGTGGACGCTGGAAACCTTCCTCAAGGCCTTCTTCGAGCGTGAGGACATCGTCCTGCGCCTGCGCCCCAGCTACTTCCCCTTCACCGAGCCTTCGGTGGAAGTCGACGTCGGCTTCGCCATCGTGAATGGCAAGCGCGTGCTGGGCGGCAGCGGCGATGCGCCGGGTCACGGCTGGATGGAACTGCTCGGCAGCGGCATGGTCAACCGCAAGGTGATCGCGGCGGGCGGGCTCGATCCCGATGAATGGCAGGGCTTCGCCTTCGGCATCGGCGTCGACCGGATCGCCATGCTGAAATACGGCATGGACGACCTGCGCGCCTTCTTCGACGGCGACGTGCGCTGGCTGCAGCACTACGGCTTCTCGCCGCTCGACGTTCCGACCCTTTCCGCCGGCGTGGGAGCCGTGGCATGAAGTTCTCGCTTTCCTGGCTCAAGGACCACCTCGACACCACCGCCACGGCGGAAGAGATCGCGGCCAAGCTCAACGCCATCGGGCTTGAGGTCGAAGGGGTGGAGAACCCGGCCGAGAGGCTCGCCGGTTTCCGCATCGCCAAGGTGCTTACCGCCGAGCGCCATCCCAATGCCGACAAACTCCAGGTCCTCAGCGTCGATACCGGCGAGGGTGAGCCGCTGCAGGTCGTCTGCGGCGCGCCCAATGCCCGCGCCGGGCTGGTCGGCGTGCTCGGCCTGCCCGGCGCGGTGGTTCCCGCAGGCGGGTTCGAGCTCAAGAAGAGCGCGATCCGCGGGGTCGAGTCGAACGGCATGATGTGCTCCAGCCGCGAGCTGGACCTTGGCGACGATCACGCCGGGATCATCGAACTGCCCGCCGATGCCCCTGTCGGCACGCTGTTCGCCGACTATCAGGGCGCAGACCCGGTGTTCGACGTGGCGATCACCCCCAACCGGCCGGACTGCATGGGCGTCTATGGCATCGCGCGCGATCTTGCCGCGGCGGGGCTTGGCACGCTGAAGCCGGTCACTCCCGCCAGCGTCAACGGCAGCTTCGATTGCCCGACGGAGATCCGAACCGACGATCCCGAAGGCTGCCCGGCCTTCTTTGGCCGCGTGATCCGAGGCGTCACCAATGGCGCCTCGCCGGACTGGATGCAGGCCCGCCTCAAGAGCGCGGGGCAGCGCCCGATTTCGGCGCTGGTCGACATCACCAACTACGTGATGCTGGCCTATGGCCGCCCGGCCCACGCCTATGACCTTGCCAAGCTGACCGGCGCGATCTTCGCCCGCCGCGCGAAGGACGGGGAAACGGTCCTCGCCCTCAACGGCAAGGAATATGCGCTCGCTTCCGGCATGACCGTGATCGCCGACGAGGCCGGGGTGCATGACATCGCCGGGATCATGGGCGGCGAGCATTCGGGCTGCTCGGAAACCACCACCGACGTGCTGCTGGAAGTGGCCTATTTCGATCCCGCGCGGATCGGCGACACGGGGCGCAAGCTCAACCTCACCTCCGACGCGCGCCAGCGGTTCGAGCGCGGGGTCGATCCCGCCTTCCTCGACAAGGGGCTGGACCTGCTCACCCAGCTGATCCTGGAAATCTGCGGCGGCGAAGCCTCGCGCGTGGTGCGCGCAGGCACCCCGCCGCCGGGGACCAAGGTGGTCGCCTATCATCCCAGCCTCGCCCTGCAACTGGGCGGCGTCGCGATTGCCGACGAGGCGCAGAAGGCGACGCTCGCCGCGCTGGGCTTCGGGATGGACGCGCGCTGGAACGTGATCGTGCCAAGCTGGCGCCCGGACGTCGACGGCGCCGCCGACATCGTCGAGGAAGTGGTCCGCATCCACGGGCTCGACAATATCGAGAGCGTAGCCCTGCCGCGCACCGATGGCGTGGCCCGTCCCACCGCCACCCCCGCGCAGAAGCTGGAGCGGCGCCTGCGCCGCGCTGCCGCCGCGCGCGGCCTTAACGAGGCGGTGACCTGGTCGTTCCTGCCCGAAGCCGATGCCGAGGCCTTTGCCGAGGGCAATGGCGGGCTGTGGGTGCTGGCCAACCCGATCAGCGAGGACATGAAGGCGATGCGTCCCTCGCTGCTGCCGGGGCTGCTGGCCGCCACCCGCCGCAATCTCGATCGGGGTGCCTCGGGCCTGCGCCTGTTCGAACTCGGCCGCCGCTACCTGCGCGGCGACAAGGGCCACAGCGACGAACGGGCGACGCTGGGCGCAGTGCTGGCGGGCGAAAAAACCCCGCGCGGCTGGGCGACTGGCAAGGCGCAGAGCTTCGACGCCTATGACGCCAAGGCCGAGGCGCTGGCCCTGCTGGCAGAAGCCGGTGCGCCGGTCGACAACCTGCAGGTGATGGGCGAGGCCGGGCCGCAGTTCCACCCCGGCCAGTCAGCCACACTGCGGCTTGGCCCCAAGACCGTGCTGGCGCGCTTCGGCATGCTCCACCCGTCACTGCTCAGGCAGTTCGACATCGACGCGCCTGTGGCGGCGGTCGAGCTGTTCCTCGATGCCATCCCGGCCAAGCGCGGCACGCCGAGCTTCGCCCGCACCGCCTATGCCCCGCCGCCGCTCCAGGCGGTCAAGCGCGACTTCGCGTTCCTGGTGGACGCGGCGCTGTCTGCCGGAGACCTGGTCCGCACGGTCAGGGGCGCGGACAAGGCCAACGTCGTCGCCGCGCGGCTGTTCGACGACTTCCGGGGCCAGGGCGTGCCGGACGGGCAGAAGAGCCTCGCCATCGAGGTCACGCTCCAGCCGGGCGAGAAGAGCTATGACGAGGCCGAACTGAAGGCGATTGCCGAGAAGATCACCGCAGCGGCGGCCAAGCTGGGCGCGGTGCTGCGGGGGTGAAGCCCTGGCCGCGCCTTCCGGTAGCTCTTCTTGCCGGATTGGTGGCGTGGGGCTCGGTCAGCCAGTTCGGGGCAAGTCTGTTTTCCAATGCGTCGGGCCTCCTGCCCGGCGTTGCCATAGCCACGGGCCTTGCCTGCGGGTGCCTCGCCCTGCTCAGGTCGACCAAGCCGCTGATCGGTCTGCTTGCCATGACCGTGGCGGCACTGGGCCTTGGATACCTGGTGATGACCATGGCCAGCGGTGATGGCCCGGGCATGGCTGGCGGGATGCTGACCTTGCTTGCGTCGCTGTTCGCGATTGGCGCTGCACCGGCTGCGGCGACGCACGGACTGCTGGCCATGCTGGAGCGGTGGTTCGCGCGCCGGAACCGGATGGGGAGCTGAGGGGCGCATGGAACCGGGCTGCCGGAACGTTGTCTTTCTGGCAGGCTACTGCCTGATTGCCGGGCTGTTCGGCGGGGCAGCGACAGGCGCGCTGTTCGGCCTTGCCTATGCGCTGATTCTGGGGCTGGCTGCGCTGCCTGGGCTGGTCCTCGCGCGGCGCAGAGCCATTACCTATTCACTGGTCCTGTTGCTGATCTGGCTGGCCGTAGCGGTGACATCGGTTGCCAAGGCGCTCGGCGACAGCTGCCATGACGAGAGTTGCATAGGGTTGCTGATTCTCGGCCCGATCGTGTTCGGGGCCGGAGCCCTGCTGCACCTCGGCATCTTCGCTCTCCGCAAGGCGGAACCGGCTTAGCCGCACTGCCCCCGGTGCAGCAGCTTGTGATCGGCCAGCACCAGCGCCATCATCGCCTCGACCACCGGAACGCCGCGAATGCCGACGCAGGGGTCGTGTCGGCCCTTGGTGAACATCTCGGTCGCCTCGCCGTCACGGGTGATGGTCTGCTGGGGCGTGAGGATCGAACTGGTCGGCTTGAAGGCGACGCGCACCACCACCGGCTGGCCCGTGCTGATCCCGCCAGCGATCCCGCCAGCGTGGTTGGCGAGGAACTCGGGCATACCCGCACCCGGACGCATCGGATCGGCGTTCTGCTCGCCGGTCAGCCGCGCCGCAGCGAAGCCATCGCCGATTTCCACGCCCTTGACCGCGTTGATCCCCATCATCCCCGCCGCCAGATCGGCGTCGAGCTTGCCATAGAGCGGCGCACCCCATCCGGCAGGAACGCCGGTGGCGACGCATTCGACCACAGCGCCGACCGAGGACCCGGCCTTCCGCGCCTGGTCGACGATCCTTTCCCAGCGCTGCGCGGCAGCGGCATCGGGGCAGAAGAACGGGTTGTTGCGGATTTCGCCCTCGTCGAAATTCGCGGGGTCGATGGCGTCGCCGCCAATCTCGGACACATAGCCCAGGATCGCCACTTCCGTGATCACCAGCCGCGCCACGGCCCCCGCTGCGACCCGAGCCGCCGTTTCGCGCGCCGAGGAGCGCCCACCGCCGCGATAGTCGCGGAAACCGTACTTGGCGTCATAGGCATAGTCGGCATGGCCGGGGCGATAGGCTTTGGCGACTTCGGAATAGTCCTTGGAGCGCTGGTCGACATTTTCGATCATCAGCGAAATCGGGGTGCCGGTGGTCCGCCCCTCGAACACGCCGGAGAGGATCCGCACCGCGTCCGGCTCCTGCCGCTGGGTGGTGAACTTCGACTGGCCCGGGCGGCGCGCATCGAGGAACGGCTGGATCGCCGCCTCGCTGATCTCCAGCCCCGGCGGGCAGCCATCCACCACCGCGCCCAGCGCCGGCCCATGGCTTTCGCCCCAGGTGGTGAAGCGCAGCAGGCGCCCGAAGGTGTTGATCGACATGCATCGCGCTTTGGCCAAAAATGGTGGACGGCGCAAGCGCGCCGCCATTAGGACCGGCCCCATGTTCCTCGTAGTCTTCCGCAACCGCAAGCGCGCCGACATCGACGCCGCTGCCTATTCCGCCGACGCCCAGCGCATGGAGGAGCTCGCCCGCGTGCAGCCGGGCTTCCTCTCGTTCAAGAGCTATGTCGCCGATGATGGCGAGGTCATCGCCCTGTCCGAATGGGCCGATGCCGCCTCCGCCCGCGCCTGGGGCGCTGAGGCCGAACACGCCGAGGTCCAGCGGCGCGGGCGCGAGGGCTATTACGCCGATTACACGCTCTACACCTGCGAGAACCCGCGCACCCACCGCTTCGAAGGACCGGCCGCATGACCATCACGCTTTACGGCATCCCCAACTGCGACACCGTGAAGAAGGCCCGCAAGTGGCTGGACGAGCGGGGCATCGCCTACACCTTTCACGACTACAAGAAGGCCGGGGCCGGCCCCGCAAGGCTGTCCGCATGGTGCGCGGCGCTGGGCTGGGAGAAAGTGCTCAACCGCGCCGGGACGACCTTCCGCAAGCTGCCCGAAGACCAGCGCGAGGGGCTGGATCAGGCGCAGGCCGTTGCGATCATGGTGGAAAATCCCAGTTGCATCAAACGCCCTATCGTCGAATATCCCGGCGGACTCCTCGTGGGGTTCAGGGAGGGCGAATGGACGGCCTTGGAGGGATGACCTTTGCCGAGTGGATGGCGGCGCTCGAATGGGTGGCGGCAGGGCTTGGCCTGATCAACATCGCCCTGCTGGTGTTCCGCAGCGTGTGGAACTACGCCTTCGGCATCGCTTCGGTCGCGATCTACATCTTCGTGTTCTTCGAAAGCCGGCTCTACGCCGAATCCGGGCTGCAGGTGTTCTTCGTGCTGGCGCAGGTCTGGGGCTGGTACCTGTGGTACAAGGTGGGGGACGAGGACAACCGCGTCCCCGTGCGCTGGCTTGACTGGCAGAGCCGCGCGGTCTGGCTGGCGGTCACTGCCGCGCTCAGCCTCAACCTCGGCTGGGCCATGCACCGCTTTACCAATGCCGCCATGCCCTATGCAGACAGCGCCATCGCGGGAGCAAGCGTCGCGGCGCAGATCCTGCTGGCCTATCGCCGGGTGGAAAACTGGGTACTGTGGATCGCAATCGATGTCGCGGCGGTGGCGCTCTACATCAACCGCGGGCTCTATCCCACGGCGGGGCTCTATGGCGGGATGCTGGTGATGAGCCTGTTCGGCCTGCGCGAATGGGTGGTAGCCGCACGGCGCGCGCCCGCAGCCCAGCCCGTTCCCGCTTGATCCGGGTCTGCCTGCACGGCGCGGAAAGCACCGGCAAGTCGGTGCTTGCGGCGAAGCTGGAGCGCGAGCTCGGAATTCCGTGGGTCCCGGAATACGGGCGCGAATATGCCGAGACCAAGGGCACGGACTTCACCATGGACGACCTGCTGGCCATCGCCGCCGGACAGGACGCGGCGATGCGCGCGGTGAGTGCCTCGCGCCCGCCGCTGCTGCTGCTCGATACCGATCCGCTGATGACCGCCGCCTGGGCCGAAATGCTGTTCGGCGAGGCACCGGACGAACTGTTCGCCTACCCGAAAGCCGAGCATTACCTGCTGTTTGATGCCGACGTGCCGTGGGTCGCGGACGGCACCCGCTTCTTCGGCACCGACGAATCGCGCGCCCGGTTCGCCGCGCTGGCGGAAGACATGCTGGTGCGCGCGGGCGTGCCCTATCAGCGCGTCTCGGGCACATGGGCAGAACGCGAGGCGCGCGTGCGCCAGTTCCTCGGCAAACTCAACGCGTGACGGTGACGATGTAGTTGAGCGCGAGGTCGTCCGAAAGGTGCAGGCCCTTGCCCAGGCTCCAGCCGATCCCGCGCGGGGTGCCCATGGTCAGCCCCGCATCCTGAAGCAGGCCGCGCAGCTCATCAGGCGTCACGAAATCGTCCCAGTGGTGGGTGCCGCGCGGGACCATGCCGATCCGCTCCGCCGCCTCGACCATCAGCAGCCGCGACTTCGCCGTGCGGTTGGGAGTGGACAGCACCATCAGCCCGCCCGGCGCCAGCCGGTCCGCCAGTGCGGCCACGAAGGCGGCCTTGTCCGCCACATGCTCGATCACTTCCATCGAGCAGACGAGGTCGAACCGGCCGATATCGAGCGCGCCGATCTCCCCGCAGCGGTAATCGATGGCAAGGCCCCCGCCCGCCGCATGGGCGCTCGCCGCGGCGATGTTTTCCGCCGCCGCATCGACCCCGGTTACAGCGGCACCGAGCCGCGCCAGCGGTTCGCACAGCAGCCCCGCGCCGCAGCCTACATCGAGCGCGCGCTTGCCCAGAAGCGGCCGGACGGAACGCGAATCGCCCCCCCAGTGCGCGTCCACGCTCTCGCGCAGGAAGCCCAGCCGCACCGGGTTGAGGCGGTGGAGCATGGCGGACGCGCCCCTGGGGTCCCACCAATCGGCTGCCAGCGCGCCGAAATGTGCCGCTTCCTCGCCACGAATTGTTGCATTAGCCATGGGCCCTCCCTAACAGGGCGCCCGCCCGGGCGGTAGGCTTCTTGAGCATGCGCGCGGGCTGGTTGGGCACTGGTAACGGGAGCGACGGCCTTGGGTCGCATCGTGATGAAGTTCGGCGGCACCTCGATGGCGGGGTCGGAGCGGATCCGCCGCGTCGCCAATATCGTGCGCCGCCAGCAGGCAGCGGGCCATGAGGTCGCGGTGGTCGTTTCCGCGATGGCGGGCGAGACCGACCGGCTGGTCGGCTTCTGCCGCGAGGCGAACCCGCTGTACGATCCGGCCGAATACGACGTGGTCGTCGCCGCCGGTGAACAGATCACGTCCGGCCTGCTTGCGCTGACACTGCAGTCGCTCGGCTGCAAGGCGCGGTCGTGGCTGGGCTGGCAGCTGCCGGTCCGCACCGACGATGCCCATGCCAAGGCGCGGATCGAGACGATCGATTCCGAAGAACTGCTCGCCAGCATGGCGGCTGGCGAGATCGCCGTGATCCCGGGCTTCCAGGGCCTGTCGCCCGATGGCCGCGTGACCACGCTGGGCCGGGGCGGCTCTGACACGTCCGCCGTTGCCGTCGCCGCCGCGATCGGCGCCGACCGCTGCGACATCTACACCGACGTCGACGGCGTCTACACCACCGATCCCCGGATCGTCGCCAAGGCCCGCAAGCTGAAGCAGGTCACCTATGAAGAGATGCTGGAACTTGCCAGCGTCGGCTCCAAGGTGCTGCAGACCCGCTCGGTCAGCCTGGCCATGAAGGAGGGCGTGCGGGTGCAGGTGCTCTCCAGCTTCATCGACGACGACGCGACCCCCGCCGACGAAATCCCCGGCACCATGATCGTCTCGGACGAGGAACTTGCCGCGATTCAAAAGGACCAGGAAATGGAAAGCCAGCTGATCACCGGCATCGCCGCCGACAAGAACGAGGCCAAGATCATCCTGACCCGCGTGCCCGACCGTCCGGGCGCCGTGGCGACGATCTTCGGCCCGCTGGCCGCCGCCAACATCAACGTCGACATGATCATCCAGAACGTCGGCCGCGACAAGGGCGAGACCGACGTGACCTTCACCGTCCCGTCGGCTGACCTCCTGCGCGCCCAGACCCTGCTGGAAGCGCAGAAGGAAGCGATCGGTTTCAACCGGATCATCACCGATCCCAAGGTTGCCAAGATCAGCGTCGTCGGCGTCGGCATGCGCAGCCACGCCGGGATTGCCGCCACCATGTTCCGTTCGATGGCGGACAGGGGGATCAACATCCAGGCGATCAGCACCAGCGAAATCAAGATCTCCGTCCTGATCGACGAGGACGAGACCGAACTCGCCGTGCGCGTGCTCCACACCGCCTATGGGCTGGACGCCGCCGACGCGGCCTGACGCAGAGAGGTCCGGAGCGCCATTGCCCCGCAGCCTTTGGGCTAGGCGACCGGCCCCGGCTTGCCTATAGGCCCCGGACGCTACGACAACCGGGGGTATCCACGTGTACGACAAGACCAGCGCGCTGATGCAGCGCGGCCGCGAATTTCTTGGCACCGATCACGCGATCCTGTGCGGGGCGATGAGCTGGGTGTCGGAACGCAATCTGGTGGCCGCGATTTCCAACGCCGGCGCCTTCGGCGTGATCGCCTGCGGAGCGATGACCCCCGAACTGCTCGATGCCGAGATCGCTGCGACCAGGGCGCTGACGGGCAAGCCCTTCGGCGTCAACCTGATCACCATGCACCCGATGCTGTTCGACCTGATCGCGGTCTGCGCGAAGCACCAGGTCGGCCATGTCGTGCTGGCGGGCGGCATCCCCCCCAAGGGCAGCGTCGAGGCGATCAAGGCGTTCGGCGCGAAGGTCCTCGTCTTCGCCCCCACCCTCGCGCTGGCGAAGAAGCTGCTGCGCAACGGCGCTGACGCGCTGGTGATCGAGGGCAGCGAAGCGGGCGGGCACATCGGCCCGGTCGCGACCAGCGTACTGGCGCAGGAATTCCTTCCCGCGCTGGCGGAGGAACACGTGGTGTTCGTCGCCGGCGGCATCGGGCGGGGCGAGATGATCGCGGCCTATCTCGAGATGGGCGCCTCTGGCGTGCAGCTCGGCACCCGTTTCGCCTGCGCCACCGAGAGCATCGCCCACCCCGCGTTCAAGCAGGCCTTCTTCCGCGCCAACGCGCGCGACGCGGTTGCCTCGGTTCAGGTCGACCCGCGCCTGCCGGTGATCCCGGTGCGTGCGCTGAAGAACAAGGGCACCGAGGAGTTCACCGCCAAGCAGCGCGAAGTCGCGCAGCTGCTGGATGACGGCAAGATCGAGATGGGCGAGGCCCAGCTGCAGATCGAGCACTTCTGGGCCGGCGCGCTGCGCCGCGCGGTGATCGACGGCGATGTCGAGAACGGCTCGCTGATGGCCGGCCAGTCGGTCGGCATGGTGACCAGCGAGCAGCCGGTGGCCGAAATCGTCGCCGAACTGATGGCGCAGTGCGAAAGCGCGCTTTCCTGATTGGTGCAGCGGCGGCCTGACTGACCGCGCCTGATCGATCTATCCCGCACGAGTCTATTGTCCGCCTCACGGCGGTGCGGACAGGGCGTCCGCCCTGTCCTTACAACACCGGCCCACTCCCCCGGCCCGACCACCCATTTATGGTACCCTG
>JAYRMP010000027.1:0-33718 GCA_041912655.1 Novosphingobium sp.
CGGAGGCGAAAGGCGCACCCGACAAGGGCTCTCTCCCTCTCCCCCTTACCCCTTGTACAACCCGTCCAGCCGCTCGCCGTAGCGCGCCTTCAGCTTGTGCCGCCGGATCGACTGCTTGGGGGTAAGTTCCTCGTTGTCGATGGTGAAGGCCTCGTCCGCGAAGGCGAACTGGCGGACCTTTTCGATCACCGATAGGTCTTGGTTCACCCGGTCGACCGCAGCGCGCACGGCGGAGCGGAAGGCGGGGAGGTCCTGCAGGGCGTGGAGATCGAACTTCTCGTCATTCGCGCGCGCCCATTCCAGCGCCCATTCGGCGTCCGGCACGATCAGGCCGACCACGTAGGGGCGCTTGTCGCCCACCACCATCGCCTGGGCGATTTCCGGCTGGAGGGTCAGCAGCCCTTCGACCTTGGCGGGGGAGATGTTGTCGCCCTTGTCGTTGACGATCATGTCCTTCTTGCGGTCGGTGATGACGATCCGCCCGGCCTCATCGATGTGGCCGATGTCGCCGGTGTGGAGCCAGCCGTCGATCAGCGCGCGGTCGGTTTCGGCCTGGTTGCGCCAGTAGCCCTTCATCACCAGCTCGCCGCGCACCAGGATTTCCCCGTCATCGGCGATCTTCACCTCAACCCCGTGGAGCGGCGGGCCGACGGTGTCCATCTTCAGGCCCACGGCAGGGCGGTTGCAGCTGATCACCGGCCCGGCCTCGGTCTGGCCATAGCCCTGGAGCATGGTCAGACCCATCGATTCGAAGAACACGCCAACTTCCGGGCTGAGCGGAGCGCCGCCCGAGACCATCGCCTTGATCCGCCCGCCGAAGCGCGCGCGGATCTTGGGCCGCAGGGTCTTTTCAAGGAACAGGTCCATCGGCTTGTCGCGCAGCCGGCCCTTGCCGCCGCGCTGGGCCCGGACCGCGCCGATCCCCATCGCCCGGCCCATCAGGTAATTGGCGAAGCGGCCCTGCTTTTCGATCTGCTTCATGATCCGGGTGCGCAGCACCTCGAACAGGCGGGGGACCACGACCATCACGGTCGGGCGCACTTCCTCGATATTGCTGGCGAGCTTTTCCAGCCCCTCGGCGTAATAGATCTGCGCCCCGCAGCCGATGGGGAGCATCTGCCCGCCCGTGTGCTCGTAGGCATGACTGAGCGGCAGGAACGACAGCCAGACCTCGTTATCCAGGCCGAAGTCCTCGGCCAGCACCCGCGCCGCGCCTTCGACGTTGTGGAGGATCGAGCCGTGGTGGAGCATCACCCCGCGCGGCGCGCCGCCGGTTCCGCTGGTGTAGATCAGGCAGGCGATGTCATCGCGCCCGATCCCGGCAAGCCGCGCATCGACCGCCGCACGCGCGGCAGCGGCATCGCCCGCAGCCAACGCCTGCCAGTCATGGTATTCGAACGGCCCGATCTGCGAAATGCGCAGCGGCTCGATCCCGATGACGTGGCGCGCCTGCCCGGATCGCAGCACCGCGCCCAGCAGCGGCTTGGCCAGCTTGTCGTTGGCGACGATCACCGCGCTGGCGCCTGAATCCTCCAGCACGTGCAGGTGGTCGCGCTCGGTATTGGTGACATAGGCGGGCACGGTCAGACAGCCGGCCGCCATGATCGCGAAGTCGGCGATGCACCATTCGGGGCGGTTTTCCGCCACCAGCATCACCCGGTCGCCTTGCGACAGACCCATCGCCCGCAAGCTCTCGGCGATCAGGCAGACCTGCCGCGCGGCATCGGCCCAGCTGATCGAGCGCCATTCGCCCTCGCGCTTGGCCCACAGGAACGGCTGGTCGCCGCCCGCGTCCGCGCGTTTCAGGAACAGTCCGACCAGATTGCGGCTGGTCGCCAGATCCGAAATGTCCACCACTGCTTGCGCCCCTTTTCGCAGCCATCCCCTTCCCTGACAGACCTAGGGCGGGTTTGGGCGCGCTTCAAGGCTACTCGCTTACGGCGCGGCCTTCGCTGCGGGGATCGGCTGCTCCGACCAGGCGGCCGCCGACCGCTTCCACCGCGTTGGCCTTGAAACTGCGTTCGCGCAGCTGGACGTCGGCGTGGCCCAGCGCCTTCAGCGCGGGGATCATTGCCTCGTGCGGCGATCCGCGTTCGACGAAGACGGTCTGGCCGCCCGGCGCGAAGATCACCGGCAGGGCGATGGCATCCTGCGCGGACAGGTTCCAGTCGACCACGGCGATGATCGCCTTCAGCACCTGCGCCGGGATCGTCGCCCCGCCCGCCGCGCCCAGCGCGAGGCGCAGCTTGCCATCGGGACCATAGACCAGCACCGGGCTCATCGAGCTGCGCGGCCGCTTTCCTCCTTCGACCCGGTTGG
This sequence comes from Novosphingobium sp., assembly GCA_041912655.1. Classification (GTDB taxonomy): domain Bacteria; phylum Pseudomonadota; class Alphaproteobacteria; order Sphingomonadales; family Sphingomonadaceae; genus Novosphingobium. The sequence continues at coordinate 2,320 of JAYRMP010000027.1, forward strand.
CGACCGGCACGCCATCCCGGTCCGGGATGACGCTGAGGTCGGTCAGCTCGTTGTTGAGGAAGTAGCCGTTGACCACCAGCCCCGATCCGAACGCGCTTTCGATGGTCGAGGTCAGCGTCGCCGCCTGTCCTGTCCTGTCGATCGCGACGAAGTGCGAGGTTGAGACGATGTCCGGCACCAGCCCGTCGGCCAGCGCCACCTTGACCCCCTTGGGATTGCCCGGCGCGACCGAGGGCATGGTCCGGTCGATGGCGATCAGCTGGGCGCGCGCGGACAGATAGTCCGGCGCGAGCAGGCCGGCGACCGGCACGTCGATGAAATCGGGATCGGCAAGGTAGCGTTCACGGTCGGCATAGGCGAGGCGCTGCGCCTCGGCGATAAGGTGCCAGGCGCGCGGATCGTCCTTGCCCAGCGCGGCCAGGTCGAACCGCTCGAGCAGGCCCAGCACGCCGAACACCGTGGTTGCGCCGGAACTGGGCGGACCCATCCCGCACAGCTTGTGGCGGCGATAGGTGACGCAGACCGGCGGGCGTTCCTTGGCGCGGTAGGCGCCGACATCGCCGGTGGTCATCGCGGAGGGATTGCGCGGCGCGGTGTTGACCGCCGTCACGATGGCCTGCGCGTTGGAACCCGAATAGAACGCCTTGGGGCCTTCCCCGGACAACCGGGTCAGGAAGGCGGCTAGCGCCGGGTTCTTCAGCGTGGTCCCGGCGGCCACGGGATTGCCGTCGGGGTAATAGATCGCGCGGCCCTCGGCGCTGAGCGCGCCGGTCTCGCGGAACCGGTCAAGGAAGGCGTTGAGGCGCGGGGTGACGGTGAAGCCTTCGCCCGCCAGCCGGATCGCGGGCTGGAACAGCGCCCTCCACGGCAGCTTGCCGTGGCGGCGGTGCGCCTCGGCCATCAGGGCAAGATTGCCCGGCACGCCTACGCTCTTGCCGCCGGGGATCGCCTGGGGGACGGTGAGGTATTGCCCGTTCGCCTTGAACCAGTCCGGTCCGGCAGCGGCAGGAGCGGTCTCGCGCCCGTCGAGCGTGTCGATCCTGCCCTTGCCGTCGTCGACGATCAGGAACCCGCCGCCCCCGATGCCGGAGCTTTGCGGTTCGACCACTGTCAGCGCCAGCAGGGTGGCGAGCGCGGCGTCGGTGGCGCTGCCGCCCTGGCGCAGGATCTCCGCTCCGGCCTCTGCCGCGCGCGGGTCGGCCGCGCTGACCATGCCCTTCTCGAACACGGGTGGAGCCGCGCTGGGGCGAGTCGCAATGGTGGTGGCGCAGCCGCCCGCAAGCAGCGGGGCGGCAAACAGGGCAATCAGGCGCAGCTTCATGGCGCCAAGGCTATTCGCTTCCCACTGCCTCGGCAATGCTGGAGAAGCCATCACGCTGCATAAGGGGGGGCAGGCCCTTGACGATGTGGCGCGCGATCCCCGGCCCTTCGAAAGCCATTGCGCTGTAGAGCTGCACCAGGCTGGCCCCGGCCCTGATCCGCGCCCAGGCGTCCTCTGCCGTGGCGATGCCGCCCACCCCGATCAGGGGCAGGGCGCCGCCGGTGGCCTTGCGGAAATCGCGCAGCCGCTGCTGGGCCAGATCGCGCAGGGGCGCACCGGACAGGCCGCCCGTTTCGCCCGCATGGGCCAAGGCGAGGGCGGGGCGGGAAATCGTGGTGTTGGACACGATCAGCGCGCCAAGCTGCTTGTCCAGCGCGATCCGGGCGATCGCGTCGATGTCGGCCGGTTCGAGATCGGGGGCGACCTTCAGGAAAACCGGCGGGCCCTTTGCCCCGCGCGCCGCCAGCACCGCATCGAGCAGCGCGGTCAGGGCGCCTTCATCCTGCAATGCGCGCAGCCCCGGCGTGTTGGGGCTGGAGACATTGACCGCCAGATAACTGGCCAGCGGCGCCATCAGCCGCGCCATGGTGGCGTAATCGGCGATCCGGTCGAGCGAATCCTTGTTCGCACCGATGTTGATGCCGACGATGCCCGGCTTGCCCCGACGCCGCGCCAGCCGTTCCACCGCCGCCTCGGCCCCGGCGTTGTTGAAGCCCATGCGGTTGATCACCGCCCGGTCCTCGGTCAGGCGGAACAGCCGGGGGCGGGGGTTGCCGCTCTGGGGGAGGGGGGTGATCGAGCCGACCTCGGCAAAGCCGAAGCCGATCCCCAGCAGCGCGTCCGGCACTTCGCCGTTCTTGTCGAACCCGGCCGCCATGCCCAGCGGATTGGGAAAGGTCAGCCCTGCGACGCTGGTCGCCAGCGGCCCGTCGGCGCGATCGCCGCCGTGCAGCGGCAGCAGGCGCAGCATGGCAATCGCCAGACGGTGGGCATCTTCGGCATCAAGCAGGGCGAGCAGCGGACGAAACAGGGCGTAGAACATTGCGCCGAGCCTATGGCACCGCCCGCCCGCTTAGTCGACAGGAGCCTGCCGGTCGCGCGAGCGACGCTACGGAATTAAGGGCAGTTACGTGTGTTTCGGGATGCGGAATCGGCTTTCTTGTCGATTCCATACAATCGCCCGAATTACGGCAGGAGTAATCAGGCGCTGCGACCCGAAGGGCTCAAGGCGAGCAGCCGAGAGTTCTTAACTTACACAAGCGGCCCCCCGTACTCCGGGTGGGCCGCTCTTTTTTTATTCCATTGCCAAGCGGGGGCGCTGACCGCAATCATGGCGCCGATGACACGGCGGGGCAGCCAGAATGGCACAGGGACAGTTTCGGAACGGCTGACTTCGGCGGGGCTCGTCCTGCTCGAGTATTTTTCCCCGCCGGCAGAGCTTCGTCCGCTGGTGACCACGCTCTATGCCCTGCGGTGCGACGAGCCGCGCATCCACGATTACCTGCCGGCGGCAGTCGGTTATCTCAGTTTCAACCTCAGTGGCAGCGGCACGCTGCACTTCGCGGACGGGACCAGTGCCGATTCGCGGAAGGAGATGCTGCTCACCCCGACCACCGGAGCCGTGCGGGTCGAGCTGGAAGGCCCCTGGCACATGATCGGCGCCGCGCTTTCGCCGCTTGGCTGGGGCGCGCTTACCGGGCTGCACGCGGGGCAATGCAGCGACCGGGTGCTCGATGCGAACGACCTGCCGGGCGCAGACGCCGCCGAGCTCGGCCGCCGGCTGTCGGGGCAAGCGGATGACGCGGGCCGTGCTCAACTGGTCGCCGGGTTCATTGCCGGCCGGGCAAAGGCGCTCAATCCGCGCCACGTCGAGGCGATTGCCGCCATCGGCACCTGGCTTTCGTCCGGATTCGACCCGCCGGTCGGTGCGCTCGATGGTGCAGCCGGCTATTCCGCGCGGCAGCTGCAACGGCTGAGCGAGCGTTACTTCGGGGTTCCTCCCCGGCAACTGGCGCGCAAGTACCGTGCGCTGCGCGTCGCCGCGCTGCTGCAGGCGCCCGACACAAGCGAGGAGCAGGTCGCGGCGCTCAAGAACCTGTTCTTCGATCAGTCGCACCTGATTCGCGAACTGCGCCATTACCTTGGCCGCACCCCGGCGCGGCTGACCGATGGCTCTGCGCCCCTGCTCGCGGCGACCAGCGATGTGCGCAGCTACCGCGAAATCCGGCCCAGTTTTGCGCGGATTCCTGAGGATTGAAATCCCCGCAAGGCAGGCCTAAAGGCAAACCGGAAAGAATCAGTCCGATTTAGCCGGAGCATACGATGCGCCTGTCTTCCATGGCCGATTATGCCGTCGTGACGATGAGCGCCGCCGCGCGCCATTGCGGGGGCAGCCGCGTGTCTGCAGGCCAGCTGGCCGAGGAAACCGGCCTGCCGGTGCCCACGGTGCAGAAGCTGGTCAGCCGGCTGACCGCCGCAGGTCTGCTGCGCAGCTCGCGCGGTGTGGGCGGCGGGCTCAAGCTCGCCCGGCCGGCCGCCGCGATCACGCTCGCCGACATCATCGAGGCGGTCGAGGGCCCGATTGCCCTGACACCCTGCGTCGATACCGCGCGCCACGATTGCGCGCTCGACAGCGGTTGCTCGGTCAAACCGCACTGGGGCATCGTCGGTTCGGCGGTGCGCTCTGCGCTGGCCGACGTGCCGCTGACCCGTCTTTCGGAGCAGGCCCGATGAGCGAGATTGTGAAGGATCAGGCTGCGCGTGATGCCGCCGCCAAGGTCGCGGATTACGAACACGGCTGGTCCGCCGACATCGAGACCGACTTCGCGCCCAAGGGGCTGGACGAGGATACGGTCCGCTTCATCAGCGCGAAGAAGAACGAGCCGGAATGGATGCTCGACTGGCGGCTGAAGGCGTTCCGCCACTGGCAGACCATGCCGATGCCCGACTGGGCCAAGCTCAATGTCCCGCTGATCGACTACCAGGACGCCTATTACTACGCCGCGCCCAAGGCGAAGAAGGCGCTGTCCAGCCTCGACGAGGTCGATCCCGAGATCCTCAAGGTCTACGAGAAGCTGGGCATTCCGCTGGAAGAGCAGAAGGTGCTTGCCGGGGTCGAAGGCGCGCGCAAGGTCGCCGTGGACGCGGTGTTCGACAGCGTCTCGGTTGCCACGACCTTCCGCGAAGAGCTCAAGAAGGCGGGGGTGATCTTCCTGTCGATCAGCGAAGCGATTCGCGAATATCCCGATCTGGTGAAGCGTTGGCTGGGAAAGGTCGTGCCGATGCACGACAACTTCTTCGCCGCGCTCAACTGCGCGGTCTTTTCGGACGGCACCTTCGTCTACATCCCCGAAGGGGTGCGCTGCCCGATGGAGCTGAGCACCTATTTCCGGATCAATGCGGAAAATACCGGCCAGTTCGAACGCACCCTGATCGTGGCCGACAAGGGTAGCTACGTATCCTACCTCGAAGGCTGCACCGCGCCGCAGCGGGATGAGAACCAGCTCCACGCCGCCGTGGTCGAACTGGTCGCGCTCGACGATGCGGAGATCAAGTATTCGACCGTGCAGAACTGGTATCCCGGCGATGCCGAGGGCAAGGGCGGGATCTACAACTTCGTCACCAAGCGCGCGCTGTGCCAGGGCAAGCGCAGCAAAGTTTCGTGGACCCAGGTCGAAACTGGCAGCGCGATCACCTGGAAGTATCCCAGCTGCGTGCTTAACGGCGAAGGCTCGGTCGGCGAGTTCTATTCGGTCGCGGTCACCAACAATTTCCAGCAGGCCGATACCGGCACCAAGATGATCCACAACGGGGCCAACACCCGCTCGACCATCGTCTCCAAGGGGATCAGCGCGGGCCGCAGCCAGAACACCTATCGCGGGCTGGTCCGCGTCGCCCCCCAGGCCGAAGGCGTGCGCAATTTCACCCAGTGCGATTCGCTGCTGCTGGGTGCGGACTGCGGCGCGCATACTGTGCCCTACATCGAGGTGCGCAACCCTTCGGCCCAGATCGAGCACGAGGCGACCACCAGCAAGATTTCCGACGACCAGCTGTTCTACGCGATGCAGCGCGGGCTGGACCAGGAGGTCGCCGTGGCGCTGATCGTCAACGGCTTCGCGAAGGAAGTGCTGCAGCAGCTGCCGATGGAATTCGCAGTCGAGGCGCAGAAGCTGCTGGGGATCAGCCTTGAAGGGAGCGTCGGGTGATGCGGAACCGCTCCATCGCCGGGACGCGCGGCAGCTTCGGCTTCGCCAGCGTATTCGAAGGCGAGTGCAAGACCCGCCGCTCCGGCGGTTTCCCCAGCAACGATGCAAGACGATAGATCAATGACCAAGAAGACCCTCACCGTCCGTCCGCTCGATGAGCGCGCCGAAGCTCCTGCGCTGGAAAAGCGCGGGCGCGGCTGGGCGATTTCGGAGAAGCGGCTCGACGCGATCCATGACCAGGCGCGCCGCAACCGCATGGAGCCGACGCCGGCGCAGAAGCTGCTTGGCGAAAAGCTGACCGAAGCCAATCTTGGCAAGTACAAGCTGGCGCGCCAGCAGGTGATCGGATCGGCGATCGTCGACTTCGCCTGCAATCCGCTGCGGATCGCGGTTTCGATCGACGAGGGCGGCGATCCGCTTCTCACCGCGCGGCGTGACAAGAGCCTCGCGGCGGTCGGGGTCAAGCTACTCCGCTTTCCGGCGGCCCGTGTGCTTGAAGAGCCCGATGCCGTGGTCGCCGAAATCGTCGCCGCCATGAAGGCCAGCTACGACGAGCGCGGCCGCGCCCGCAAACAGCATTACCAGCAGCGCGGCACCCCGCAGCGCCGGGGATATTGAACCATGCTTATCATCGACAATCTTCACGCCACCGTGGCCGACAAGCCGATCCTCAAAAGCCTGTCGCTGACCATCAATCCGGGCGAGGTCCATGCGATCATGGGGCCGAACGGCGCGGGCAAATCGACGCTCGGCTACACGCTGGGCGGGCGGCCCGGCTATGAAGTGACCGGCGGGAGCGTCAGCTTCGACGGGCAGGACCTGCTGGCGCTGGAGCCGCATGAGCGTGCCGCTGCCGGGCTGTTCCTCGGCTTCCAGTACCCGGTCGAGATTCCCGGCGTCTCGTTCCTTCAGTTCCTGCGCGAAAGCCTCAACGCCCAGCGCCGTTCGCGCGGCGAGACCGAGCTGTCGGGCGGGGCCTTCCTGCAGGTGGCCAAGCTCAAGGCGGGGCTGCTCAAGATGGACCTCGACATGCTCAAGCGGCCGGTCAACGTCGGCTTCTCGGGCGGCGAGAAGAAGCGTGCGGAGATGGTCCAGATAGGGATTCTCGATCCCAAGCTGGCGATCCTCGATGAGACCGACTCGGGCCTCGACATCGACGCGCTGCGCGTGGTGGGCGAGGGGATCAACGCGGTCATGCGCCAGCCCGGCAAGGCGGTGCTGCTGATCACCCATTACCAGCGCCTGCTCGACTACGTGAAGCCGGACTTCGTCCACGTCCTGGCGGGCGGACGGATCGTGAAAACCGGCGGGCCCGAGCTCGCGCTCGAACTCGAAGAACGCGGCTACGAGGCGGTGGCGGCGTGAGCCAGGTGGCCGCCCTTCCCACCCGCCGCGACGAGGATTTCCGCTATGCGGATCTCGCCGCGCTGGCGCCGCTGTGGCCGGTCGCGGTGGAGCAGGTGCGGGTGCCTGCAGGCGAGACGCAGACCCTGACTCTCGTCCTTGCGGGCGATGAAGCGGTGATGCGGGAACTGGCCGTTACGGTGGAGGCCGGGGCCTCGTTCGACCTCCGCGTTCTCAACGCCAACGGCGCCTACGGCCGCGTATCGCTGCGCGCGGAGCTGGCCGAGGGCGCCAGCTTCACGCTTGGCGCGGCGCAGCTGGCCACGGGCGAGCGGGTGCTGGAGATTGTCACCGAGGTGGTCCACGCCGCGCCCGATGCGGTCAGCCGCCAGATCGTCCGCTCGGTCGCCGGCGGACGCGCCAGCGTTAACTACCTCGGCAAGGTGCTGGTCGCCAAGGGCGCTAATGGCACCGACGGCGAACAGTCGGTCCGGGCCATGCTTCTGGACCGGACCGCCACGGCCAATGCCCGCCCGGAACTCGAAATCCACGCCGATGACGTCAAGTGCGCCCACGGCTGCGCGGTCGGCGAGCTCGACGCGAACGGCCTGTTCTACATGGCTGCGCGCGGTATCCCGCCTGAGGTTGCCAAGCGGCTGATGCTTCAGGCCTTCGTCGCCGAAGCCTTCGCCGGGGCCGAACAGGAAGAGGCGCTGCTTGAACAGGCGCTCGCCGCTCTGGAGGCGATGCTGTGAGTGTGGACGCGCTCATCCGGTCCGATCTGCGCGGCGATTTCCCCGGCCTCTCCGGCGGCTGGCACTACCTCGATTCCGCCGCCACGGCGCAGAAGCCGCAGGTGGTGATCGACGCCGCGACGCGGGCGATGGGCGCGGACTACGCCACGGTTCACCGCGGGGTCTATGCCCGCTCGGCGGAAATGACACTGGCCTTCGAAGCCGCGCGGCGCAAGGTTGCCCAGTTCATTGGCGGGGCGGAGGACGAAGTGGTCTTCACCCGCGGCGCGACCGAGGCGATCAACCTTGTCGCCCAGACCTGGGGTGCGGCGAAGCTGAAGGCGGGCGACCGCATTCTGCTATCGCTGCTGGAGCACCATTCCAACATCGTCCCCTGGCAATTGCTGGCCGAACGCACTGGCGTTGCCATCGACGTCTGCCCGCTGACCGAAGATGGCCGGATCGATCTTGACGCCGCGGAGGCGATGCTGACGCCTGCCCACAAGCTGGTTACCTTTGCCCATGTCTCCAACGTGCTCGGCTCGGTGCTCGATGCGCCGCGCGCGGTGGCGCTGGCGCACGGGGTGGGGGCGCTGATTTTGCTCGACGGCTGCCAGGCCGTGCCGCGCCTGCCGGTCGACGTGGCGGCGCTGGGCTGCGATTTCTATGCCTTCTCGGCGCACAAGCTCTATGGGCCGACCGGGATCGGCGCGCTGTGGGGACGGCGCGAACTGCTCGCCGCGATGCCGCCGTGGCAGGGCGGCGGGGCGATGATCGACCGGGTCAGCTTTGCCGGCACCACCTATGCCCCCGCGCCGCAGCGCTTCGAGGCGGGTACGCCCGCCATTGTCGAGGCAATCGCGCTCGGCGCCGCGGTGGACTATGTCTCGGCGATCGGCCTGCCCGCGATTCACGCGCACGAAACCACGCTGGTCGCGCAGCTGCGGCGAGAGCTGGCAGCGCGCAATGACGTCACGCTGTTCGGGCCGGAAGATTCGGCCGGAATCGTCAGTTTTGCGCTCGATGGGGTTCATCCCCACGATCTCGGCACTATTTTGGACGAGGAAGGTGTCGCGATCCGCGCCGGGCATCACTGCGCCCAGCCGCTGATGGATCACCTTGGCGTGCCGGCCACCGCGCGGGCCAGTTTCGGGCTCTATTCGGATGAAAGCGACATCGCCGCGCTGCTGCGCGGGATCGAGCGCACACGGAGGATTTTCGGGTGAACGAGGAAACCAAGATCGCCGTCGAGCAGGTGGACAGCGTCCCCGCGCCGCCCCGCGCACGGGTGGACGACGCCGAAACGCCGGCGGAAAAGCTGGAGCGCAAGCGCGACTACCTCGAAGGCTTCCTCGCCGAAAAGCCCAGTGGCGCGGCCCCGGGCGAACCCGGCGGCGACATCTACGAAGGCGTCATCGCCGCGCTGCGCGACATCTTCGATCCGGAAATCCCGGTGAACATCTACGACCTCGGCCTGATCTACGGCGTCGACGTGGACCAGGACGGCGGCGTGGTGGTGACCATGACGCTGACGACGCCGCACTGTCCGGTGGCCGAATCGATGCCGGGCGAGGTCGAACTGCGCGTCGGCGCGGTGCCGGGCGTGCGCGATGCCGAGGTCAACCTCGTCTGGGATCCGCCGTGGGACCCCGCCAAGATGAGCGACGAGGCCCGGCTGGAACTGGGAATGCTCTGATGACTGCCACCACCACCCGCCAGCGCCCCGCCGCTGTGATCCTCACCCCTTCGGCCGAGGCGCGCGTCGCCAGGCTGATGAGCGAGGCCCCTGCAGGCACGATCGGCGTCAAGCTCTCCACCCCGCGCCGGGGCTGTTCGGGTCTGGCCTATTCGGTGGACTATGTTTCCGAGGCCAATCCGATGGACGAGCGGATCGAAACGCCCGGCGGCACCTTCTTCATCGATGGCGCATCGGTGCTCTACCTGATCGGCAGCACGATGGACTGGCAGGAAGACGATTTCACCGCCGGTTTCGTGTTCCAGAACCCCAATGCCAAGGGCTCCTGCGGCTGCGGGGAAAGTTTTACTGTATGATTTCCGCCTGACGGCGGTGCGGAAGGCCCGTTCGGGCCTTCCTTGCAACACCAGCCCGCTCCCCCGGCCCGACCACCCACAGGGTACCTTAAACGGGTGGTCGGGCCTGGCCAGCGGGCTGGTGTTGCAAGCTAATCGCGGATGCGATTAGCGCACCCCGACAAGGACTCTTCCCGCTCCCCCATCAGGCGGCGAGCAAGCTCAAAACTCCGGCGCTTCGCCTGTCTCTTCCGCGATGAACGCCAGCAGGGCCTTTTCCAGCGGATCGAGTTCCTCGTCGGCGTCGATCCGGTCGAGCAGCCAAAGGTCTTCCTGTTCGGTGAATTCGGCGGCTTCCAGCGCCTGTCCTTCGATGTCCGGCACGGGCGGGCCCATTTCGAGCAGGCTGCCGAAGGCGCCGCTGAAGTCCGGCGTGCTGGTGGCCATGCGCATCAGGAAACCGCCGATGCCCGAACCTTCGGCGGACATGAAGCGTTCCAGTTCGGCAGCGCGGTCGCGGCTCAGCGGTTCGTGGCCGCCGAAGCCCAGCAGGTAATTGCCCACGCCCTGGACGAACAGCCTTTCCCAGTCGGGCGCGTTGACCTCGTAGAGCGTCGCGTCCTTGATCCGGAACAGCATTTCCGCTTCGGCCTTGCTGACCGAGGCCGGACGATCGCCGCCCGCCGAAAAGATCAGCCGCCGCAGCAGGGTGCATTCGGTTTCGTTGATGCCCTTGGGATCGAGTTCGCCGCGGCGGGTCGCGCCTTCGCCGTGGAGCACCGCATTCTCGACCTGGCGCAGCGCATAGGCGCGCAGGCTGTCCGGTACGCTGAGCGAGCGCTCGAGCACGCGCACCAGCAGTTCCAGCTCGGCCATGGTTTCGACCCGTCCGTCGCGGTCGATCCGCGAGACAAGTTCATCGGCCATGGTCTGGTCGACATAGCCGCGCGGCTCGACCGTATTGACGATGAATTCGCCCAGCGCATCGACAAAGAAGTCGCACCATTCCGCGCTCGGTTCGGCAATGTGGTCGTTGGCGACGAACAAGGCTTCGGCCTCTTCCGGGTCCATCTTGCCGTCGACCCAGCCCGCGCGGCGCAGCGTCAGGATCTCTTCCGGGCTGATTGTCCCGTCGCTGGCCGCCTGCAGGGCGATATCACGAAAATGCATGCTCATGGCGGGAAGGCTCTCTGATTCAATCAGAGTGCCTTATCGCCGTGTATCCTTAAATCGTGGTTACCAGCCTGCTGCCGGCGGGCCTCACCGCTTCCTCAGGGCGGCGATGCAGGCTGCCCGGTCGACGTCCTGGCCATCGCTGGCGCGGCGCGCCTCGACATAGGTCGCGCGGGCCTCGCGGCTGCCTGCCTGGGGGTAGAGATAGACGTCGAGCACGCAGGCGGCGGCGCTGAATTGCAGCTTGCGCGCATCGCCTTCCAGCAGATCGAGCCGGGCGGGGCCGAATTGCCGCTCCAGCTCGTCCACGCCCTGACCGACCACGCCTTCCAGCCCCGGCGCAGCCTGAATCCGGGCCGGCGGCGGCGCGGCGCGAACTGGCGCGCGCACTGGTACGCTGGCGCGCGGCGGCGGCGTGGTGGAGGCACTGGCGACCTTGCCGGTCTGTGCTCCTCCGCAGGCAGACAGCAGGATCACGAGCGCCAGCGCGGGGATCGTTTTATGCAGCATGGGCAGTCATTTCCTTGCGGTGGACCAGATGGGTCGCCGCTGCTGCTCCCAGGAACGGGGCCAGCAGGTTGGCGAAGGGGATGGTCAGCAGCGCGGTGACCACGCCGCCCAGCGCCAGCCGCTCGATGGGGCCGAGCGGCGGCGGTTGGTCGGGCGACTGGCGGTGCCGCAGCCAGACCATGTCCTGCAGCTCATGCCCGATCAGCACGGCGTTGACGATCAGGAACACCAGCGGCGCGCCGATCCCGGTGAACAGCAGCACGGCGGCCACGGGCAGCGCGATCAGGTTGACCAGCAGCGCCCGCCCGGCGCCCTTCAGGCCATTGCCCAGTTCCTCGCGCCAGCCCAGCTTGCGCACCCGCGCCGCGGCGGCGGGATAGTGCCGTTCCTCGACCGCGATCACCACCTCGTCGGCATAGAACTGGAGCACTGCCAGCGCCGCGATCCGCCACAGCAGCCAGCCGCCCAGCAGGATGATCGCCACCGCCAGGGCCATGCCGGCATCTCCGGAAAACCAGTCCGGAGGCAGCAGGGCCATGATTGCCCAGGCCGCCAGCGCGCCCAGCACTATCAACAGCGCCAGCACCATGAGCGCGCTCTTGGCCAGCAGGCGCAGGACGCGCGGGTCGGCCAGCTGGGCGGCGGCAAGGGCGAAGGCCTTCAGCATCGAAGGATCGGGGAATCGCCTGCATGGGCGCCGCTGTCAACGTCCTGTCCGGCGAGCATTCCCTTGCCCTGTGGCCCAGCCAAGGCTAGGCGCGGCGCGATTTCAGAACCTTGCAGCGGGATTCTTCCATGACCGAGCCCACTACCGACGTGATCGCGATCGGCAATGCCATCGTCGACGTGATGGCGCCCTGTGAGGATGAGCTGATCGAACGCTTCGGGCTGGTGCGCGGCGGGATGACCCTGGTGGATACCGAGCGCGCTCGCGAACTTTACCAGGCCATGGGTCCGGCGCGGGAAATCTCCGGCGGGTCGGCGGCGAATACCCTGGCGGGACTCGCGGCGCTTGGTTCGCGCTGCGCCTTCATCGGCCAGGTCGCCGACGACCAGCTGGGCGAAGTCTTCGCCCATGACATCCGCGCCGGCGGGATCAGTTTTGCCACTCCGGTCCGCGCGGGCGATCCGCCGACGGCCCGCTGCCTGATCTTCGTCACCCCCGACGGGCAGCGGACGATGAACACCTATCTGGGCGCCTCGCAGTTCCTCCCTCCGGCCGCGCTCGACGAGGCGGCGATCCGCGATGCCAAGATCCTCTATCTCGAAGGCTATCTGTGGGACCCGGAAGAGCCGCGCGCAGCGATGCGCCGGGCGATCGCAGCGGCCAGGGATGCGGGGCGCAAGGTGGCCTTCACCCTGTCCGACGCCTTCGTGATCGAGCGCCACGGCGCCGATTTCCGCGCGATGATCGAAACCGGCGAGATCGACATCCTGTTCGCCAACCACATCGAACTCGCCGCGCTGACCGGCGAGGACGATTTCCACGCCGGGATCGAAGCGCTGAAGCACAAGGTGCCGCTGGTCGTGGTGACCCGCAGTGAACAGGGCGCGGTCGCCGCGTGGAACGGCACCCTGGCCGAAGTCCCGGCCGAACCGGTCGCCAAGGTGGTCGACACGACCGGCGCGGGCGACCTGTTCGCCGCCGGGTTCCTCCACGGCCATGTCCGCGGCCTCCCGGTGGAACAGTGCCTGCGGCTCGGCGCAATCTGCGCGGCGGAGATCATCTCGCACTACGGCGCGCGGCCGGAAGCCGATCTCAAGGCCCTGGTCGCCGAACAGGTGGGATAAGGTCCGACCAGCGTTTCACGTGAAACGCCGGGATCAGCGCGCTACTCGTCCCATTTGGGATAGCGCATGATCGGGCTTTGCCCGCGCAGGAAGGCGCCGGGCGAAATACCGGTCAATTCCTTGAAATCGCGGATGAAATGCGGCTGGTCGGCATAACCGGCTTCCAGCGCCAGTGCGGTCCATGACGCTTCGGGTTCCAGTTCCTTGCGGTGGACCGCGTGGCCGATCCGGCAGATCCGCGCGTAGAGCTTGGGATTGAGCCCGGTCAGCTCGCGGAACCGCCGCTGGAAGTGGCGTAGCGACAGCCCGGCAGACTGCGCCAGTTCCTGGATCGAAATGGTCCCGCGCATCTGGCGCAGACGATTGGCCTCGCGCGCCACGGGATCGTCAGGGTTCTTGCCGCGCGCAAGACCGGTAAGCCACAGGTCCGCCGGCGGGGCCATCGCTGTCCAGTCGGGCGCGGCCAGCAGGCTGTCGAGCAGGCCGGACGGCAGCTCCAGCGGGATCAGGGCATCGACCAGGTCGAGCGGTTCCAACCCGAACAGCTGCCCTGCCGCCGCCGGTTGCAGCCGCACGCAGAAGGTCTTGAGGCCGGCAGGGATCACCATGTCATAGCGGTAATGGGTCAGCGGGCCGAACAGCGCGGCGCGGGGAACGTCCACCGTGTTGCCGGCGACCACGTCATACAGCGAATGGCCGCCTTCCAGAACGATCTGGATGAAGCAGTTGGGCCGCGCCGGGATCACTCTTCGTCCCGCCTGGCCGCGCTCGGCATAGTGCCCGCCGACATAGCCGATCACCCATGGGGCCAGTTCCGGCCGGGTGCTGTCGACCAGCGTGATCCGCATTGCCCCTTACCCCCGCGCTGAACCTCGCTCAATCAATGCCCTCGCGCGCGACTTCGCGCCAGCCAATATCGCGGCGGCAGAACCCCTGGGGGAAATCGATCGCATCGACAGCAGCATAGGCGGCGCGCTGCGCCTCGGTCACGCGCTCGCCGCTGGCGGTAACGTTGAGCACGCGGCCACCATTGGCGATGAGCTGGCCGTCCGCCAGCGCGGTGCCGGCATGGAACACCTTGGCGCCGGTCGCTTCGGCGGCCTCGATCCGCGAAATCGCTCCGCCCTTCAGCGGCGTCCCCGGATAGCCCTCGGCAGCCATGACCACCGTCAGCGCGGTCTGCGGTGAAAAGCGCGGCGGCGGCACCGAGGCCAGCCGGTTCTCGGCGCAGGCCAGCAGCAGCTCGGCCAGGTCGGATTCCAGCCGCATCATCAGCACCTGGCATTCGGGATCGCCGAAGCGGCAGTTGTATTCGATCAGCTGGACGCCCGTGGGGGTCAGCATCAGCCCGGCATAGAGCACCCCGTTGTAGGGCGTGCCTTCCTGCGCCATCGCCCGCACGGTGGGAGCGACGATCCGCTCGATCGCCTCGCCCTCCAGCAGGGCAGTCAGGACCGGGGCCGGGCTGTAGGCGCCCATGCCCCCGGTGTTGGGGCCGGTATCGCCGTCACCCACCCGCTTGTGATCCTGCGCCGAACCGAACGGCACCAGCGTCTGCCCGTCGGTCAGCGCGAAAAAGCTGGCTTCCTCGCCTTCGAGGAATTCCTCGATCACTGCTTCAGCGCCCGCCTCGCCGAACCGGCCCGAGAAGATCTCGCGCACTGCTTCCTCGGCTTCGGCGCTGGTCATGGCCACGGTCACGCCCTTGCCCGCAGCAAGTCCATCGGCCTTGATCACGACCGGAATGCCGAAGCGCGCCAGTGCGGCGAGGCCCTCCGCTTCGCTCCGCACCCGGGCGAACCCGGCTGTCGGGATATTGTGGCGCGCGCAGAGCTCCTTGGTGAAGGCCTTGCTGCCTTCCAGCTGGGCCGCGGCCTTCGACGGGCCGAACACCGGCACGCCCGCACCGCGCAGCGAATCGGCCAGGCCATCGACCAGCGGAGCCTCGGGGCCAACCACCACCAGGTTGATCCGCTGCGCTTCGCAGAAGGCCAGCACGGCGTTGTGGTCAGTGGCATCGAGCGACACCAGTTCGGCATGCTGGGCAATCCCGGGATTGCCCGGCGCGGCGAACAGCTTCGTGCAGCGCGGGGATTGCGCCAGCTTCCACGCCAGCGCATGTTCGCGGCCGCCCGACCCCAAAAGCAGGATGTTCATGTCGCCGCCGTCCTTCCCAGAAGATACTGAATCCGCCGGGCTCGTAGCGAAGGACAGCGCCGGGGACAACGCCGCGCCGCTTTCCGTCAGCGAGATTTCCGCGCGGCTCAAGCGCACCGTGGAGGACCGGTTCGGCTTCGTGCGGGTGCGGGGCGAACTTTCCGGGGTCAAGCTGGCGGGTTCCGGCCACCTTTACTGCGCGCTCAAGGACGAGAATGCGCGGCTCGACGGGGTGATGTGGCGCGGCACGGTGCAGCGCCTGAACTTCCGCCCGGAGGACGGGCTGGAAGTGATCGCGACCGGCAAGCTGACCACCTATCCTGGGCGCTCCAACTACCAGATCGTGATCGAGCGGATGGAGGTGGCGGGCGAAGGCGCGCTGCTCGCCCTGCTCGCCAAGACCAAGGCCCGGCTCGAGGCGGAGGGGCTGTTCGCGCCGTCGCGCAAGCGCCGCCTGCCGTTCCTGCCGCGCACCATCGGCGTGGTCACTTCGCCCACCGGCGCCGTGATCCGCGACATCCTCCACCGCCTGGCCGACCGGTTTCCCAGCCACGTGCTGGTCTGGCCGGTGCTGGTCCAGGGCCAGGGCGCGGCGCAGCAGGTCGCGGCGGCGGTGCGCGGGTTCGGCGCCTTGTCCGAGGGCGGGCCGGTGCCGCGCCCCGACCTGCTGATCGTCGCGCGCGGTGGCGGCTCGATCGAGGACCTCTGGGCCTTCAACGAGGAAATCGTGGTCCGCGCCGTGGCGGAAAGCCCGATCCCGGTGATCTCCGCCGTGGGCCATGAAACCGACACCACGCTGGTCGATTTTGCGTCCGACCTGCGCGCGCCCACGCCGACTGCCGCCGCCGAACTTGCCGTGCCGGTGCGCGAGGATCTGCTCAATCAACTCACCGAGCTGGCCCTGCGCAAGCGCCGCGCCGTGCTGCGCCCGCTCCAGCTGGGGCGCGAGCGGCTGGCGGCGCGGGCCGAGCGCCTGCCTCGCCCCGAGGCGCTGCTCAGCCCCCAGGCGCAGCGGCTGGACGAGCTGGGCGAACGGCTGCGGCGCGGGCTGGTCGACCGCACCGCCACGGCGCGGGCCGACCTTCAACGCGCGGGCGGGCGGCTGTCGCTGCCGCTGCTCTCCGCCCGGCTCGACCGGGCGAGCGAGCGGCTGGCGGGGCTGGCCCGGCTGCATGCCTCGCTCGATCCCGACCGGGTGCTCCAGCGCGGCTATGTCCGGGTGACCGCCCCGGATGGGCAGACCCTGACCAGCCGCGCCGCCGCCGGGGGTGAGGCCGCGCTCTCGCTCCACTTCCGCGATGGCGAACTGGCCGTGGTCCCGGCGGACGCCGCGCGGCGACCGCCCGAACCGGCCCGCGCGCCGACCCGTGCCGCGCCCCGGCCAAAACCCGCACCGCCCGAGCAGGGTAAATTGCTCTGAAAGCATTCCCGCGCTAGATTGGCTGCATGTTGATGTCTGCCAGCGACCGCCCCGCCACCCTGTTCTACCAGTCCAGCTCGTTCCGGGTGATCACGCCCGGCAAGTTCGTGGTCTGCGCCGTCAGCGGCGAGCAGATCCCGCTTGAGGCGCTGCGCTACTGGTGTGCCGAGCGGCAGGAAGCCTATGCCGACGCGGCCCGCGCCACCGCACGGCTGCTGGCCCGCCCGTGAAGCGGGGGCCGCTGCTCGCCCTCGCGCTGGTGGTGCTGGCTGGGGCGGGACTCCACTTTTCCGGTCTGCCCGCCCGCGCTGCCGAAGCGATCGGGATCGGCAAGGCGGCGCAGCCCGACCTTGGCCTGACCGGGCGGTTCACCCAGGGCGGCTGGGCGCGCGGCGCGGTTCCGCGCGGGATCGAGCGGCTTTCGCTCGATGGCCGGCCGCTGGCCTTTGCCCCCGACGGACGCTTCTTCATCGCCTTCGACCGGGCCGCCGGACCGAAGGCCGTTCTGACGGCCGCGCTCAGCGACGGGCGCAGTGCGACCTACGATCTGGTCATCGCGCCGCGTGCCTGGCAGATCGAGCACATTCCGATCGGCCCGCGTCCCGGCAGTCCGCCCAGCGAGGAATTCGCCCGCCGCCGCGAGGCTGAGCTGGCCCAGATCAACGCAGCCCGCAGCGTGGACCATGACAGCCCGGGCTGGCGGCAGAAGTTCATCTGGCCGGTGCTGGGGCGGCTGTCTGGCCGGTTCGGATCGCAGCGCATCTACAACGGCACGCCGGGCAGTTACCATTCGGGCATGGACATCGCCACCGGGGCCAGCGGGACGCCCTTCGTCGCCCCGGCGGACGGGGTGGTGATCCTCGCAGCCGCCAGCCCCTTCACGCTGGAGGGGCGGCTGCTGATGATCGACCACGGGATGGGACTCAACAGCGCTTTCCTGCATTGTTCGGAACTGGCCGTGAAGGTCGGCGACGTGGTCCGCCAGGGGCAGTACATCGGCAAGATCGGCGCGACGGGCCGCGCCACCGGGCCGCATCTGCACTGGTCGGTCAAATGGCGCAGCGCGCGGCTTGATCCACTGCTGTTCACCGGGCCGATGCCCGCGCGCTAGGTCTGTCCGGCCTCCCGGGTCGCGGCCCAAGATTGCGCGTTTTCCTGCAGTCGCGCACGAAAATTACGCAAGTGCAACAATGCTGTGGCAAGCGCGCAACAGGCTGTGAGCGAATGCAGCATTCCCGGGGAAAATGCTTTGCCCCACCCCCCCGTTTTGTTCATGTGCCAGCCATCTATCCGCAAATTGGGCGTGTTTTACCGTACCCGGTGCGCGGAAGACCATTATCCTGCCGGGCCCCTTGGCCTGCGGGATTCAATGAGGGACTGACCTGTGAAAAAGCAAACCATCACCCTTCTCAAGGCAAGCTCGGCCCCGGTCGTGCTCGGCCTTGCGCTGATCAGCACCCAGGCGTTCGCGCAGGATGCTGCCGAAGAAGCGCCCGAAGACCAGACCATCGTGGTCACCGGCTCGCTGATCCGCAACCCGAACCTGGTTCAGGCGAACCCGGTCAACGTGACCACCGCGGACGCCATCGAACTCAAGCAGTCGAACCTGGCTGAAGAAGTTCTGCGCGAAATCCCGGGCGTCGTCGCGAACATCGGTTCGGCGGTGAACAACGGCAACGGCGGTTCCTCGTACGTCGACCTTCGCGGCCTCGGCTCGAACCGCAACATCGTGCTGCTCGACGGCAACCGCATCGTCCCCGCTGACCTTGCCGGCCGCGTCGACCTCAACAACATCCCGCTCGCCCTGATCAGCCGCGTTGACGCGCAGACCGGTGCGGCGGTGACCACCTACGGTGCGGACGCCATCACCGGCGTCGTCAACTTCGTCACCCGCAAGGACTTCGCGGGCGTCGAAATCGCCGTGGGCGACCAGATCACCCAGAAGGGCGACGGCAACTTCTTCCGCTCCGACGTCACCGTCGGTGCGAACTTCGACGATGGCCGCGGCAACGCCGTGCTGTCGCTGGGCTACCAGAAGTCGGACCCGATCTATCAGGGCGACCGTGACTTCTCGTTCGAACAGATCAGCTCCTACTCGGGCGGTCCTTCGGGTTCGGGCACCTCGGTCCCGGCGCGCTTTGCCGGCACCCGTCCGCTGATCGCGGGCACCAGCACCCCGAACACCACCCCGGAATCGATCTTCGCGGGCTATGACTCGGCCGGCAAGCCGATCTACACCTCGAATTCGGCCAACGGCGGCGCCACCAACGGTGGTCTGCGCCAGATCAACGCGGCCGGCCAGGCCGTGGGCACGTTCCACTTCTTCAACTTCAACCCGTACAACGTCTTCCAGACGCCGTTCACCCGCTACAACATCTTCGCCCAGGCGAACTATGAAGTGTCGGACGCGGTGGAAGTCTACACCCGCGGCATGTTCTCGAAGAACACCGTGTCTACCATCATTGCGCCTTCGGGCTCGTTCGGTGGTTCGGTGGCGGTCAACCTGAACAACCCGTTCCTGCCCTCCACCCTGCGCAGCCAGTTCTGCGCCTTTGACGTCAACCCGCGTCCGGACATCTACACCCCGCGCTTCGACGCCGCGACCTGCGCCGCCGCTGCGCTGGCGACCGGTCCGTCGGATCCGCGCTACCGCGTGATCGGTTCGGGCGGCACGACCGTTCCGTTCGACATCAACAACGACGGCGTGGTCAGCCCGGGTGAAGGGTACAACAACAACCCCGGCATCACCTTCAACCGCCGTGCGGTCGAAGTCGGTCCGCGCATCAGCGACTACAGCACCACCGTGTTCGACTATCGCCTCGGCTTCCGTGGGAAGCTGACCGATTCGATCGACTGGGATCTGTCGGGTTCGTACGGTGAATCGGAAAAGCTCCAGACGATCAAGGGCTACACCCTGCAGTCGCGCTGGCGCCAGGCCGCGCTGGTCAACGGCACCGCTGCCAACCCGGTCTGCCAGGACACCTCGAACGGCTGCGTTCCGGTCAACCTGTTCGGCGACGCTGGCTCGATCACTCCGGCGATGGCTGACTTCCTGAGCGAAAACAGCTCGACCAAGGTCCGCACTGCGCTGACCCAGGTCCGCGGCATCGTGTCGGGCGACATGGGCTTCACCATGCCGGGCGCTTCCGAGCCGTTCAACTTCGCGCTGGGTGCCGAATATCGTGCCTACAAGGCCGAACAGGCTTCCGACCTCCTCGCCAAGACCCCGGGTGAACTCGGCGGCGCCGGCGGTGCGGCTCCGGACATCGACGGCGGCTACAAGGTGTGGGAAGGCTACGCCGAAATCGTCGCTCCGCTGGTGCAGGACAAGCCGTTCTTCAACAGCCTGACGCTCGAAGCCGGTGCCCGTTACTCGAAGTACTCGGTCAACGGCGGCGGTTCGAACGACACCTGGACCTGGAAGGCTGGTCTGAGCTGGGAGCCGACCGCGGACGTCAAGCTGCGCGGCAACTATGCCCGCGCGGTGCGCGCTCCGAACATCGGCGAACTGTTCACCCCGCTGACCGTTGGCCTGACCAACCTGGGTATCGACCCCTGCGCCGGTGCGGCTCCGACCAACAATGCCAACCTGCGTGCGGTCTGCCTTGCGCAGGGCGCTCCGCTTGGCACCATCGGTGCGATCACCAACCCGACCGCGGCCCAGGCGAACATCTCGACCGGCGGCAACCTGAACCTCGCTCCGGAAAAGGCCACCACCTGGACCCTCGGCGCGGTGTTCCAGCCGTCGTTCCTGCCGCGCTTCTCGATGTCTGTGGACTACTACAACATCAAGGTGAAGGACGTTATCGGCGCGCCGCTGCCGGGTGACCTTATCAGCGCCTGCTTCGGCAGCCTGTCGGCCTCCAGCGCCACCAACCCGGACTGCACCGTGATCCGGCGCAACCCGATCACCGGCGGTCTCGACGGTGACCCGGCGACCACGCCCGGCCTGTTCGCTCCGCTGAACAACCTCGGCAAGCTCGAAACCTCGGGCATCGACCTGTCGATGAACTACAACACCGATCTCGGCTTCGGGAAGCTGGCGCTGTCGTTCGTGGGCAACTACACCGCTCATTCGAAGTTCCAGGCCACTCCGACTGGCCTCGACCGCGAATGCGCTGGTTACTACTCGGTGAACTGCTCGTTCACCGGTTCGATCCAGCCGAAGTTCCAGTTCAGCCAGCGTTCGACCCTGTCGGTCGGCCCGGTTGACGTGTCGCTGCTGTGGCGCTGGATCGATGCGGTCCAGTTCGAACCGGCCCAGCTGGCCGACGATCTGGCCGCCGCTGTGGCTGCTGGCACCAGCCCGACCACGGGCTGCCCGGATCCGACCGGCACCGACCCGAACGGCTGCATGGTCGAACCTGAATTCCGCCGGATTCCGTCGGAAAGCTACTTCGACCTGACCGTCCGCTTCAACGTGAGCGACAACATGACGTTCACGGCTGCGGTGCAGAACCTGTTCGACAACAAGCCGCACATCGTCGGCAACTCGCTGGGTTCGACCTCGTACAACAGCGGTAACGTCTATCCGTCGACCTACGACGCTCTGGGCCGCCGCTTCGCGGTCTCGGCCAAGCTGAAGTTCTGATACTTCTCGCTTGGGCAACCAACGTGGGGGCGGGCAGCAATGCCCGCCCCTTTCGTTTGCGCGGCCCGCAAGCTTGACAGCCGCTTGCCGCACCCGCCATCTGTCCGCGTGATTGCCCCCGAACTCGCTGCCGCTGCCGTAGAGGCCGAAGCCGCGCTGCAGCGTGGGACCGGCGATGCCCACGATCATACTGTCGCCGCGCTCGCCCGCGCCGCGCGCGGGGATCAGGCGGGCGCCCAGGCCCTGCTCGACCGCGCCCTGGCGATGGAGCCTGGCAATCCGGCGACCCTGACCGGCCTTGCCATCTTCCACCGCCAGAATGGCCGCCTGCGCGATGCGGTGCTGGCCTGCGATGCCGCGATCGCAGCTTGGCCGGACTATCCCGACGCCTGGCTGGAACGCGGCGCGATCCTCTCTTCCGGCGGTTCAGCCGAGGCGGCGCGGCACAGCTTTGCCCAAGCCGCCCGCCTCGCACCCAACAACGCCGCCGCCCATGCCGGACTGGCAGCACTGGCGGCCCGCGACGGTGCGATGGACGAAGCCCGCGCCTGCGCCGGGCGCGCGCTGGCGATCGATCCCGGCAACATCGTCGCCGCCAGTGCGCTCGCCCGGGCCGAAATTGCCGGGGGCCATCCTGAGCGCGCCCACGACCTGCTGGCGCCGCGCACTGCAGCCATGGCAGAGCCTAGTTTCGACCGGATGCTCGCCCTGTCGACGCTCGGCGATGCGCTCGACAAGCTGGGCCAGCACGCGCAGGCCTATGCCGCCTATGCCCGGTCCAAGGCCGATTTCGCGGCAATCCACGCCGATGCCGGGGCCGGTCGACTGCGGCATGGCGAATTCGTCGAAGCGATTGCGCAGGGCTTCGCCGCAGTGGAATGCTGGCCTGCAGCCTCTGGCGAATCCACCCAAGGCGCGCCCAGGCACGTTTTCCTGCTGGGCTATCCCCGCTCAGGGACGACCCTGCTCGAGAACATCCTTGCCACCCTGCCGGGGGTGGCCGCGCTGGAGGAGCGGCCCACCCTGGCCGCAGCCGACCGCGCATTCCTGAGCGGGACCCACGCCGAAGTCGTCGCGGGGCTGGCGCAGTTCGCCGCCTTGGGGGGGACAGACCTCGAGCAGCTGCGCCGCGCCTACTGGGACAAGGTTGCCGAGGCGGGAATCCCCCGCGAGACCGCCTGCTTCGTCGATATGGACCCGCTCAAGGGCACGCGCCTGCCGATGATTGCGCGGCTGTTTCCCGAGGCCCGCATCCTGATCATGCGCCGCGATCCGCGCGACGTGGTCTGGTCGTGCTTCCGCACCAACTTCGCGATGACCAGCGGTACGCTGGACTTCACCAGCATCGAGCGCACCGCGCGCCATTATGACGCGATGATGCGCCTGACCCAGACCTGCCTTGAGCGGCTGCCGCTGCACTTCCACGAGGTCCATTATCATCGCCTGGTGCGCGACTTCGACGCGACGACCCGGGCGATCTGCGACTTCCTTGACCTGGAATGGAACGAAGAGCTGCGCCGCTTCGATCGGACTGCGGCCCGGCGCGGCGTGACCACGGCGAGCGCGGGGCAGGTTCAGCGCGGGCTCTATGACGGGACGCGGCAGTGGGAACCCTATGCCGAATTCCTCGCGCCGGTCATGCCGCTGCTGGCGCCGTGGATCGAACGCTTCGGCTATTCCTGAAGCAACGGGAAGGGGCCTTCCATCGCGATCCCGGCGTTGGCCGCGACCACGCCGGCCCATTCGACCACCTTGTCGATCTCGTCCCCATAGGCCGCGCGGGCCTGCGCATATTCGCTGCGGCGGTCATCGGCGGTGAATGCCGCGCCTGATTTCGAATGGCGGGTAAAGGCGGGGCCGGCACAGATTTCCTGCACCGCCGCCGGATCGAGCGACAGGCCGAACTGTCCGGCTACGGCCGCAATCGCGTCAGCCGGGCGCGCGGTCATCCGGTCCGCATCGAGGCTGCGCAGGCGCTGCGCCCCAAGCTTCTCGGCAAGACGGGTGAAATGGGCATGCTGCGCCAGCCAGCCCACCGCGGCAACCTGCAGGTCGGTCTGGCGGAAATAGTCCTCGGGCGTGAAGCCGAGCGGGTTGAACCCGTCGCGCAGGTATCCTTCCACCAGTTCGCGCGCCCATAGTCGGCAGCCCAGCCCCTTGCGCGCGACCGAGATCAGGAAGGTTTCGAGCGGCGCATAGAGGAAAACCGCCCCGGCCTGCGGGCGCAGCGCCAGCAGCAGTTCGGCCAGCGGGTTGATCACGTTAGAAGGCTTGACCACCACCGCCTCACCCGCGCCGAAAGGACGGGCCAGCAGCCGCGTCGCCGCATCGGCGGCTCGCGCCACCGCCCGGGGATCCGCCCCGCGCCGCCGCATGCCAACCACGTCGTTGAGGATGACCGGTTCGGACAATCCCATCGCCGCGCCTGCCCGGTCGAGTGCGCGGACCAGCATGGTCGATCCGCAGAAGGCCGAATGGAACAGGAAGCCCAGCCGGGCATCGCCGTCCAGCGCCAGGCAATCGCGCAGCGGCACGTCGCCGCCGATCTCCACTTCGCCCAGGTCGCGGTCGGTCAGGAACGGGCTCCGCGCATGGGCTGCGCGGGTCACGCGGATGAAGCGGGCAGCATCGCTGCCTTCGACCAGGCGGTGTGCCAGCCATTCCGGATCGCGCAGCAGGACGGAAAAAGATGGGGCCATCGCCGCAGGTTAGAGGCCGCTCCGCCGGGGGGCAACTCCCCCTTGCGGGAAGCGGGGGGCGGGCCTATCCCTCAAGCCATAGTGACCCAGGCCCCGAACCAGCCGCCGCCCGAAGCGCTTGAAGCCAATGCCCGCGGCATGGCCGCCATTCGCGCCGGAGACGGGCCTGCGGCGGTGGAAGCCTTCACCCGCGCCACCGCTGCCGATCCCGAAGCGCTTCCGCTGTGGCGCAACCTGGCCCATGCCCACCGCCTGGCGGGCAACGATGCCGGGGAGCGCGCCGCGCTTGACCGCGCGCTGGCAATCGACCGGCTGGATTTCGGCTCGCAGCTGCGCCTGGCGCAACTGCTTCAGCGGCGCGGCGAGGAACAGGCGGCGCTGATCGCCTGGAACAATGTCCGCCAGCTCGCGGCAAGGCAACCGGGCCTCGCCCCCCAGATCGAGGCCGAACTGGCTCAGGGCCAGGCCTATTGCGACGCTCTGCAGGCGCGCATGGCCGAACGCGCCGATGCCGTGCTTGCGGCCGGCAGGGGCAAGTGGGGCGAGACCGAGCAGCGCCGCATCACCGCCTTCGTCGATCGCGCGATGGGGCGGCGGACGATCTACCACAACGAATGCGCCGGGCTCTATTATCCCTTCCTGCCCGCGGACGAGTATTTCGATCGCAAGCATTTCCCCTGGATCGATGAACTGGAAGCCCACACCGACGT
Organism: Novosphingobium sp.; assembly: GCA_041912655.1. Taxonomy (GTDB): domain Bacteria; phylum Pseudomonadota; class Alphaproteobacteria; order Sphingomonadales; family Sphingomonadaceae; genus Novosphingobium. The sequence goes on from JAYRMP010000027.1 coordinate 27,006, forward strand.
CATCCGGGCCGAGCTGGAAAGCCTGCTGGCCGATCCGGGCGATGCGGTGCGCCCCTACGTCAGGATGGAAGAAGGCTCCCCGCCCAGCGAGTGGAGCAAGCTTGACCACTCGCTCGATTGGGGGGCCTGCTTCCTGTGGGAATATGGCGTGGCCAACCTGCCAGTGCACGAACGCTGCCCGCATACTGCCGCGCTGCTCGACCGGCTGCCGCTGCTCCGCATCCCCGGACGCGGGCCGAGCGCGTTCTTCTCGATCCTCAAGCCCCACAGCCACATCCCGCCCCACACCGGGGTCACCAATATGCGGGCGATCATCCATCTGGCGCTGGATATCCCCGAGAAGTGCTGGTTCAGGGTCGGCGGAGAAACCCGCGAATGGGTCGAGGGCAAGGCCTTTGCCTTTGACGACACGATCGATCACGAGGCGATGAACGGCAGCGACAGGCGCCGCGCGATCCTGATCATCGATGCCTGGAACCCCCATATCAGCGAGCCCGAACGTCAGGCGATCATCGACTATATCGTTGCCTCGGACGCCGCTCTCGCCTGAAGGCACCGCGCTTGCCGTGCCGCCGCCTTCGGATTAGGCTGGGCCATCGCAACCGGGGAGAACCACCGATGCTTGCCACGCTGATCGCCCTGACGCTGGCCAATGCGCCTGCAGCTGCTGCGCCACCAGTGCTGCTGACCGGTCCCATCCTGATGAAGATGTCCGAAATCAGGGCTTACAACCGCACGCTGCCGCGCGATCACCCCAATTACATCCGGTGCAAGCGGAGTGACGAGATCGGCTCGCTGGTCCGCAAGAAGACCGAATGCCGCACCAATCAGGACTGGACCCGCGTGGACGAAGAGGGCAACCGCGCCGCCCGGGAAGCCACCGAAGGCCTGAACAAGGGCTGGTCCAACGGCAACTGAGCGCGATCCGGCCAATACCCGCGACAAGCGGCCGCGATTGAGCTATGATCCAGCCATGATTCCGGGGGGCGGCTGGCTCCGTCCGCCCGACAGACAGGACAAGTGACCATGATCGAAGCCCTGCTCCTTGTGATTGCGGCCGAAGGCGCCGCAACCGAAGCGGTCCAGACGGTGTCCGAACCCGATCCAAAGGTGATGACCCAGAAGGAAATCCGCGCCTACAACGCTGCCCTGCCCAAGAGCCATCCCTTCTACATCCGCTGCAAGAGCTCGCCCGAGATCGGCTCGCTGGTGAAGAAGGTCTATTCGTGCCGTACCAACGCGCAGTGGCAGAAGTCCGACGAGATCGGCAACCAGAACGCGCGCGACACCTATGATTCGATGACCAGCAAGTCCTGGAACACCTCTGGCTGAGGCTCACCCGCCCTTGCGCGGGGTGAACAGCAGCGGGGCATAGACCGCGGCGAAAAGGGCGAAGGCCCCGCCCCACAGCAGCGCCGCCAGTTCCAGCCCGGCGAAGGGATTGTCCAGCACCAGCGGCGCGAAGACCCGCAGCAGCGCGCCTGCGGTGACAAGGGCATAGATGGCCACCGTGGCAGGTCCCGCGGCGAGCGGGCGCCCGGTATGGCCCAGCGTTGCGCGGGACATCACGGCCAGGATCAGCGTCGCCATGCCCCCTGCGGTCAGGCAGTGGACCGCCACCGAAACGGGCGGTCTGTCCAGCAGCAGCGCTGCCGACAGCGCGGCCAGCCCCACGGGTATCCAAGCGTAGCCCAGATGCAGCACCGCCACCAGCGGGTCCGCCAGCGTCCGCCAGCCACGCCACCGTGCCAGCCGCGCCGTCTGCAGCACGGCGGCAAGGGCCAGCAACCAGCCGCTTACAGGCGCAGGAATGCCGACAACCCATGCGCCAAGCGCGACGCCGCTTGCGCCCAGCACGATCCGGTCGAACGGCCCGGGCTGCTCCGGCAGCCCATCGCGCAGGCCCTGCTTGGTCATCCAGTTGCGGGTGAACGAGGGGATGATGCGCCCGCCGATCAGCGCCATCATCAGCACGACGAGGGCTATCGCGGCGCGCACTCCGGCCAGCGGATCGGCGATCAGCCCGGCTGCGGCGGCATGGTCGGCGGCATCGGCGAGCGCGATCAGCAGCACCAGCACCACCGCCGGGAGATTGCGGTTCTTCGCGGCCAGCACCTCGCGCCCGGCGATGGCTGCAAGGATCAGGTAGAACCCGGCATCGACCAGCGCTGCTGGCCAGCGCCCCACCACGGCGGAAAACAGCACGGCGAGCCGCCCCGCGACCCACAGCGCGAACAGCGCGGCAAGCGGCGTGCCTGCGATCGGCAGGCGGCCGGTCCAATTCGGAATCGCCGTCAGCAGGAACCCGGCAATCACCGCCCCGACAAAGCCGAACAACATTTCATGACGGTGCCAGGTCAGCGGATCGAAGGCGCTGGGCAGGGTGCCGCCGTGGGCCATCAGGGTCATCCAGGTGGCCAGCGCCAGCGCGGCCCAGACCGCGCCCCCGAAGAAGAACGGGCGGAAGGCGCCGCGCAGGAACGGAATGGCGGCGTCCATGCGCGCCCGGCGCAGCGCCTGCATCCGTTCGCCGCGCGTTTCGGTCATGGCTGTCCCTTTCGCTGGTGCAGGATGAACCACACTGCCGGGGAGGATGCTCCCCCAGCCGCCGAAAAGCCAGCCGTGATGCGGTGAGCCGGGCCGTGGGGCTATTGCGCCTGCGGCAGGCGGATCACCCGCACCGCCGCCTGGTTGTTGACCTTGGCAAAGAAGCTGCCCAGCGCCGCGCGGCGGATCACGATCGGCTGGCCTGCCTTGGGATAGGTATAGCGCCCTTCGGTCTGCTTCCAGCGCGCGCCATCGGCCAGCAGGAACACGCTGAGCCCGTCCTTGGCATCGTAGGCCGACGTGATGGTGCTTTCGACCTGCTCGATCTCCTCGTCGTCGTTGTCGCCGAACAGCTTGATCCGGGGCAGGGCCAGGCCGAACAGGCTGCGCTTGGTCGAACGCGCGGTGGCGCGGTCCACCACCAGCACGTCGCGCGCCTCCGCCGCGCTGGCGAGCGCTCCGACCGCCTTGTCATAACAGGCGAGCCGGGCCTGCGGATCGGGCAGGGCCTTGCACTCGATCACCGCGCGGAACACGGGCGGCTGAGTGGCGACCTCGACCGGCTTGTCGGCAAGCGCCGGGGCAGCGGCGCAGGCGATCATGGCGCAGGCGGCGATAGAGAGCGGTAGGCGCACGGTCAGGTCTCCCGGAAGGCAGGCTATGCTCCGTATCATGCGTCGGCGCGGGGCGATGCGTCAATCGCGCCCCTTGATTTGCCGGGGAGCGACGACCACAGGGGAAGCCGATGCTCCGCCGCCTTACGCTCCTGCTTGTCGTTCTGGGTCTGGCGCCGGGGCTGTGGCTGCGCAGCCCGCCCAAGCGTCCCGACCATAGCCAGGTCATCGGAATCGAGGCTGTGCAGCGCGGGCCGGAATGCTGCAGCTATGGCCCGCTTACACTGACGGGCGCGTGGCGACTGAGCAGCCCCAACACCGATTTCGGCGGCTGGTCCGCCTTGCTGGTGACCGAGCCCGGCCGCCTGCTGAGCTTCAGCGACCGGGGTTACTGGCTGGATATGCCTCAGCCCGGCGCGCCGGGTGCGCCCAGGCTTCACGCGGTCTTTCCCGACAAGGCGCAATACAAGGAAAACCGGGACATCGAATCCGCGACCCGTGATCCGGCGAGCGGGCGGATCTGGATCGCGCTGGAGGGCCGCAATGCGATTTCGCGGCACGGTCCCGACCTGGCGAGCGAGGCGATCCGCCAGCCCCCGGAAATGCGTGCCTGGCCGCTCAACTCCGGGGCAGAAGCCATGCTGCGACTGGCCGACGGGCGCTTCATCGCGATCTCGGAAGCGGCGAGCGAGTGGGGCGGGGATATCCACCCCGCGCTGATCTTCCCGGCTGAACCCGTCGAACCGGTGGCAGCGCAGCATTTTCGCTTCGCGGGGCCGGCAGGCTACCGCCCGGTCGATCTGGCCCAATTGCCCGATGGCCGGGTGCTGGTGCTGATGCGCCGCCTGCACTGGCCGATGCCCGCGCGGTTTCTGATCAAGCTGGCGATTGCCGACCCGGCGGAGATCGCGCCCGGCAAGCTGTGGTGGGCGCGCGAAATCGCTGACTTCAACGCAGGGCCGCTGGCGACCGACAATTTCGAAGGCATGGCGGTAGAGCGCGGCAAATCCGGCGCACCCGTGATCTGGCTGATCAGCGACGACAACAGCGCGGTAACCCAGCAGACCCTGCTGTGGCGGCTGGAATGGCCCGCGAGCAAACCGCAGACATAGCAAAAGGCGCGCGAGTGTTTCGCGCGCCCTGCTGAAAGCCCGGTCTGGCCCCTTACGGAGCCAGCTGGCTCAGGCGGCTGCGGCCTGCTTCTTGAGCTCGCGCTTCACCTTCAGCGCGGTGGCCGAAAGCTTGTCATCCGAGGTCTTGAGCAGCCAGTTGTCGAGCCCGCCGACGTGTTCGACCGAGCGCAGGCCCTGGGTCGAAACGCGGAACTTGAAGCTCTTGTCCAGGCCTTCGGACATCAGCGTGACGTTCTGCAGGTTGGGCAGGAAGACGCGCTTGGTCTTGTTGTTGGCGTGGCTGACGTTGTGGCCGACCTGGCGACCCTTGCCGGTCAGTTCGCAAATACGGGACATGGCTTCACTCGCTTGAAAACGTGACTACCCATTCGGGAGAAGGCGCGCCATTACCGATTCACCCTTGAAGGGTCAAGATATACCGGCCAATCCGGCTGAAATGAGCCGCTGGCCCCTTCCCGAACCGATGCAACAAGCGCTGGAACAGGCGCGCAAGGGCGAATCCGCGGGCGAAGTGCCGATCGGTGCCGTGGTGGTCAGGGATGGTACCGTGGTTGCCGCCGCCCATAACGCGCCCCGCACGCTCCACGATCCCACTGCCCATGCCGAGGTGCTGGCGATTCGCGAAGCGGCGCGCCTGCTTGGCAACGAGCGGCTGGATGGCTGCGAGCTGTGGGTCACGCTGGAACCCTGCGCGATGTGCGCCGGCGCCATCGCTCATGCGCGAATCGCGCGGCTCTATTACGCGGCGCCCGATCCCAAGGGCGGCGCGGTGGAACACGGCGCGCGGGTATTCGAACACGAGCAGTGCTTGCATGCGCCCGAAGTCTATTCCGGGATGGGCGAGGCCGAGGCCGGAAGCCTGCTGCGGGACTTCTTCAGGGCCCGACGCTAGAGACCGCGCCAGATCTTCACGGGCACGTTGTCCCTTGGCCCCAGCGCGCGCGGTTCGCAGGCTTTAGGCATGAAGTCTTTGCCGTAGCAGAGGTGTACTTCACGCAGCCAGCCGCCATTGCCGCTGCGAATGCCGATGGCGTTCCTCGGCAGCGCGGGATTGAGCGCGGCGAAAGCCTTGCGCAGGTCGCCAGCGGTGAGGAACTCCTGCCGCGAGAGCAGGTCGGCGTCGGGCAGGCGGATCGAGTTCCACAGGATCGCGGCGGAACGGAAATAGGCGCCGGGGGTGCGCGCCATGCAGCTGCCGTGCTTGGCCCATTCGTGCTCCAGCAGCCACGGCACCGGGGTCATGCACAGGTTGGCCTTCAGCTCTTCTACGCTGGGGCGGGGGGTGAGCGAGCACCACTGCGGATACTTGCCGCCGCCGCTGTTGGGCCACAGGCCATGGAGCACGAAGCCGAAGCGGCCAATCCGGCCATTGCACTGATAGTTTTCGGGGTCGCTCCCCGCGCGGCCACGACAGAACTCCGGCGACCAACTGATCGCCAGAGTATAGCCGGTGATCCGGGTCTTGCGCACCGGTCCGTCCGGCTGGACCGGGCGGGGCAGCTCGATGCTTTGCGGCGCCTGGCACTGGTAGGCCTGGGCCAGGGCAGGGCCGGGAAGCGCGAGCAGCAGCGCTGCAAGAGCGGCCCTCATAGCGGGGTGAAGTCGAGCCCGATGTCGGCGGCGGGTGCGCTCTGGGTCAGGCGCCCGACCGAGACGTAGGTCACGCCCGTGGCGGCGATTTCGGCGATGGTGTCGAGCCGCACCCCGCCCGAGGCCTCGATCGGCACCCGGCCCGCGACCAGCGCTACGGCCTCGCGCAGCTGGGCCGGGGTCATGTTGTCGCACAGCAGGTGGCTGGTGCCCCCGGCCAGCGCCGGTTCGATCTGGTCGATGTGGTCGACCTCGCAGATGATCCATTCCACCCCGGCGTCCTTCGCGCGGCGGACCGCCTCGGTCACCCCGCCTGCCACGGCAACGTGGTTGTCCTTGATCATCGCCGCGTCCCACAGCCCCATGCGGTGGTTCTGCGCACCGCCCATCCGCACCGCATACTTCTCAAGGTGGCGCAGCCCGGGAATGGTCTTGCGGGTATCGAGCAGGGTGGCATGGCCCTGCATCGCATCGACGTACTGCCGGGTGAGCGTCGCCACTCCAGAGAGGTGCTGGACGGTGTTGAGCGCCGAGCGTTCGGCGGTGAGCATGGCCCGGGCATTGCCCGACAGGCGCATCAGGTCGGTCCCGGCGGGCACCTGCGCGCCGTCCTCGACCAGCAGCTCGATTTCCATGGCGGGATCGAGCGCGCGGAAGAATTCGGCGGCGATCGGCAGCCCCGCCACGGTGATCGCATCGCGGCTGTCCATCACGCCCGAGAAGCGCGCGTCGGCGGGGATCACGCTCTCGCAAGTCACGTCGCGCCCGCCGCCGGACAGGCCGAGGCCCAGGTCCTCGTCGAGCGTGGCGCGGACGAAAGCGGAAAGGT
>JAYRMP010000028.1:0-10699 GCA_041912655.1 Novosphingobium sp.
ATTCGGTTTCGGCGCTGAGCAGATCGGCGAGCCCTTCCGCCTCGGCCAGGTCAATCCGGCCATTGGCAAAGGCGCGGCGGGTGAACTCCCCGGCCTGAGCCGCGCGCAGCCCGGGCAGTCCGGCTAGCGCCCGTTCCAGCGCCGCGATCACCGCCCGTCCGCCGTGAAGGTGGAACTCGGCCACGTCCTCGCCGGTCGCAGTGCCCGGGCCGGGCAGCCACAGCACCAGCGCGCGGTCGATCACCTCGCCTTCGGCATCAATCAACCCGGCGCTGACCGCGCGGCGCGGTGGCGGAATCCGCCCGCAGAGCGCGCGCAGCACATTGCCGGCCTCTGGCCCGGTAACCCGGACCACGGCGATGGCGGCGGGCGGCGCGCCGCTGGAAAGCGCGTAGATCGTATCGGTCATGTCTGGTCCCGGCGACTGGCGGCCCTGCCCGGTGCCGCCTAGTCCGCGTCCTTCTTCCTGCCGCTCTTGCCGCCGCCCAGCCCGCCGCCTTCCATGAACTGCTGGAACAGGTTGAGCCCGACCTGGCCCATCGGCGCCAGACCCTTGGCAAACTCCTGCAGCTGGTCGACCGAGCCGGCGCCCTTCATCGCCTTGGAAATGGCATCGACATAGAACTGGTTGGCCTTGCCGACATCGGGCAGGCCGAGGAACGTGCGCGCTTCTTCGGGCGTGCAGTCGATTTCGACGTGGATCTTCATGGCATCTCCTTGCGCCGGCCCGGTTTGTCCCCCCGCCCCTGCCTGCCCTTGCTGACACACGCCCTTGGCAAAGTCCACGCCAAGCGTATGGGTGATGCCCTACCCCCCGACAATGGAGCCCCGCCATGACCGAAACCGTGCAGATCCCCGCCTATGACCATGCGGGTACGATCCCCGCCTATGTCGCTCGCCCGGCCGGAGCGCCCCGCGCGGCGATCATCGTCATCCCCGAGATCTTCGGCGTAAACCCCGGCATCCGCCAGAAGTGCGACAAGTGGGCCGCCGAAGGCTACCTGGCCGTGGCGCCCGATCTGTTCTGGCGCTTCGCCCCGGGCGTCGAACTCAATCCCGATGTCGAGGCCGAGTTGCAGGAAGCCTTTGGTTATTTCCAGCGCTACGATGCCAACGACGGGGTCTATGACATCGAAGCCACGATCCGCTGGATCCGCGAGACCCAGGGCGTCGCCAAGGTCGGCTGCGCCGGGTACTGCCTCGGCGGCAGGCTGGCCTACATGGCCGCCGCACGGACAGATATCGATGCTTCGGTCGGCTATTACGGCGTGATGATCGACCAGATGCTGGGCGAAGCGCACGCCATCGCCAACCCGCTGATGCTGCACATACCCACGGCCGATCACTTCGTCGGGCCGGAAGCGCAGGCGACGATCCACGCCGGGCTGGACGATCACCCCAAGGTCACGCTGCACGACTACGAAGGGCTCGACCATGGCTTTGCGGCCGAAATGGGTGACCGCCGCAATGAGGCCGGGGCGCAGCTGGCTGATGGGCGCACCGCCGCGTTCCTGAAGGAACACCTCGGCTAAGCGTCACACCTCGCCGATCGCCCGGAAGATGCGGCCGATCGCTTCGCGGTCGGCCTCGTCGATCTCGGGGCGCCAGATTTCGAACAGCAGGATCACCCGCTCCTGCGGGCCGTCGTTCTTGGCTTCGTGATCGATCGAATCGTCGAAGACCAGCGGAACGCCATCGATCCATGTCCGCCGCTCGCTGCCGACCCGGAACCAGCAATCGGGTGCGGTCAGTATCGGGATATGGCAGATCAGCCGGGTGTTGAGCATCCCGACGTGCGGCGCGATATGCGCGCCCGGCAGCAGCCGCGACCAGTGTGCATTGGGGCTCCGGCCGGGAATCCGAACCAGCGGCGCGTGGCTCAGCGCCTCCATCGTCGCCGGGCAACGCGCGGCATTGTCTTGCTGCAGTTCCCCGTCCCGCCAGAAATGGAACGCGGTCCACGCCTGGTTGTCGAGCAGGGGGCTGTTGGGCGCAGGCCGGTGGCGCTTGCGGTGGACGTAGGGGGAAAAGCCCTCTGCCCCGGCGGCCAGCACTGCGGACAGCTCAGCCTGCATCGCCGGAACCAGCGCCAGCATCGGCTCGAACCACGGGAAATCATCCGGATCGTAGAACCGCTTCTGCGGCAAGCCCGGATAATACAGCACCGATGGTTGCTGGAGATAGAGCTCGCGCTTGCCGGTCAGCAGCTCGACCGCCTCGACCATGGTCGGCGAAAGATCGCTGCCCAGCCGCTCGAGCAGGTGCGCCTCGAACTCGCTGTCGCTGCTGACCAGAAAGGCACGGGCGTGGTTGTGGAGCGCGGCGAGCGGTGCCGGCACATCGCCGCTGACCGCCGCCTGGTTGTTCGCAGCGCGGTAAAAGCTGGACGCAGCGCGGGGATCGCCGGCCTGCTCGCGCAGCAGGCCCTTCATAAGCAGTGCGCCGATATCGCGCGGTGCCAGTTCCAGCTGCACTTCCAGCGCCGCTTCCGCGCCATCGCGGTTGCCCAGCGCCATCTCCGCGTTGGACAACGCCACCCAGTTCATCGCCTCGCGCGGGAGCGCGCCAGCGGCTTCGCGCAGCAGCGCGGCGGCGCGCACGGCATCGCGCTGTTGCAGGGCCTGAAGGCCGGTCCGCAGGCTTGCGGCAGGATCGCTCGTCATGGGCAGGTCATAGGCTGGAACTTGGGGGCAAGCCAAGGCATGGTGTCGGCAAAGCAGGAAAGGACCAAACGATGAGCCAAGACCCCCGCATCGCCCGCTGGCACGCCTACATGCAGGGCGGCAGCGACCTGCAATTGCTGTCTGACATGCTGGCCGACGATGCCGTGTTCCACTCCCCCGTGGTCCACACCCCGCAGGAGGGCAAGGCCAAGGTCATGGCCTATCTCGGCGCGGCAGCGGTGGTGCTCGGTAACGACAGCTTCCGCTATGTCCGCGAACTGGTCGATGGCGACGACGCCTGCCTTGAATTCACCGCCGAGATCGACGGCATCCACGTCAACGGGATCGACCTGATCCGGTTCGGTGAGGACGGAAGAATCAAGGATTTCAAGGTGATGGTTCGCCCGATGAAGGCGATGAACAAGCTGTGGGAGATGATGGCGGCCCAGCTGCAGAAGGCTGGCTAAGCCTCCGGCTTATGCCGCGCTTGCCCCACCGGCGATCCGGCAACCGCCCGCGCTGCTCCATTCGGCTTCGGCGGGCGGCTCCCACATCCCTTCCATGAAATCGAACATTGGACGGTCGACAGTCATCGCATAGGTCTCGCCGCGCTCGTTGTTGCGGCGGTTGACCCGCTCCCAGCGCTCGTCCGCCGGGACGTCGAGGAAATGGACCGCCACGTTCAGCCCCGCAGCGGCGCCCAGCGCACGGAACTTGTCGCGGTGCTCCTTGCGGGTGAATCCCAGGTCGAGCAGCACCGGCAGGCCCCGCGCGGCCACTTCGCGGGCCGTCGCAAAGATCTGCGCCTCGCAGCGCTCGACCCGTTCCATGGTCCATTCGAACTGGATCGGCTGGGGGCTGTCGGCCCAGAACAGCGCGGTCATCCACTCGTCGATCGAAAACCGCACCCCGCCAAGCTCTTCGGCGAGCCGGCGGGCGTAGGTGGTCTTGCCGGCCCCGGTGCAGCCGACAATCAGGATCATGTCGGCTGCCACGGCTGCTCCTTACTGGTTCATCGTCGCGAAGAAATCTTCGTTGGTCTTGGAATCCTTCATCTTGTCGAGCAGGAACTCCATCGCATCGACCGTGCCCATCTGCATCAGGATGCGGCGCAGGACCCACATCTTGCTGAGCTTGTCCTTGGCAACCAGCAGTTCTTCCTTGCGGGTGCCGGACTTGCCGACATCCAGCGCCGGGAAGATGCGCTTGTCCGCGACCTTGCGGTCGAGCACGATTTCCGAGTTGCCGGTGCCCTTGAACTCTTCGAAGATCACTTCGTCCATGCGGCTGCCGGTATCGATCAGCGCGGTGGCGATGATCGACAGGCTGCCGCCTTCCTCGATATTGCGCGCCGCGCCGAAGAAGCGCTTGGGACGCTGCAGGGCGTTCGCATCGACACCGCCAGTCAGCACCTTCCCGGAGCTGGGCACCACGGTGTTGTAGGCACGGCCGAGGCGGGTGATCGAATCCAGCAGGATCACCACGTCGCGCTTGTGTTCGACCAGGCGCTTGGCCTTCTCGATCACCATTTCGGCGACCTGGACGTGGCGGCTGGCCGGTTCGTCGAAGGTCGAGGAGATCACCTCGCCCTTCACGCTGCGCTGCATGTCGGTGACTTCCTCGGGGCGTTCGTCGACCAGCAGGACAAGCAGGAACACTTCCGGGTGATTGTCGGTGATCGCCTTGGCGATGTTCTGCAGCAGCACGGTCTTGCCGGTACGCGGCGGGGCGACAATCAGCGCGCGCTGGCCCTTGCCTTGGGGCGAGATGATGTCGATCACCCGCGCCGACTTGTCCTTGACCGTCGGGTCGAGCGTGTCGAGGCTGAGCTTCTCGTCCGGGTAGAGCGGCGTCAGGTTGTCGAAGTTGACGCGGTGGCGGACCACGTCGGGTTCGTCGAAGTTGACGCTGATCAGCTTGGTGATCGCAAAATAACGTTCGCCGTCCTTGGGCGCGCGGATCTCGCCTTCCACGGTATCGCCCGTGCGCAGGCCCCATTTGCGGACCTGGTTGGGCGAGACATAGATGTCGTCGGGACCCGCGAGGTAATTCGCCTCAGGGCTGCGCAGGAAGCCGAAGCCGTCGGCCAGCACTTCGATCGTGCCGATGCCCAGGATCTGCTCGCCGTCCTCGGCCAGTTCCTTGAGGATGCCGAACATCAGATCCTGGCGGCGCATGGTCGATGCGCTTTCAACGCCCAGTTCCTCGGCCATTTCGACCAGTTCGGCGGAAGTCTTCTTCTTGAGTTCTTTCAGGTGCATTTGAATCGTCCATCCATGGGATGCGTCAGTCTGGAAATGGCCGGCCGATCGAAGGGCTTGGAGAAAGCGGATCGCCGCGCGGCGCGCGCGGCCATGTGCCGGTCAGGCCCGCGAATAGGCCCGGCGCGCGCCGAGGTCAACGATAAGCGTCGGCCCGCTCAGAACGGCTTGACGATCACCAGCACCACGATCAGCGCCGCAGTCACGCCCGGAATCTCGTTGATCATCCGCAGCGCTTTGCCCGATAGCCGCCGCTCCCCGCGCGCCAGCGCCTTGTGATAGCCCGCCATCCACACGTGATAGGCCGTCAGCACCAGCACCAGCGCCAGCTTGACGTGGAACCAGAAGCTGCCGGGGAAAAAGCCCTGCTGCCAGGCCATCGCCAGCCCCAGCACCCACAGCACCACCAGCGACGGCCACATGATGATCCGCAGCAACTTGCGCTCACGGTCGGTCCACACCGCGTTCTCAGGCGAATCCGGCGCGGCTTCCTGATGGTAGACGAAGAAGCGCGGCAGCATGAACAGGCCGGACATCCAGAAGATCACGAAGATCAGGTGGCCGGCCTTGAGCCAGAGGTAGGTCATTGCAAGTACCCATTCCATGCCGGGATCATAACCTATCGGCTCCAGCCGCGCACTACCCCGAGCAGCTGCGAAACATGCTCCACGGGCGTGGTCTGGCCGATGCCGTGGCCAAGGTTGAAGACGTGCGGCCGGTCGGCGAAGGCATCGAGGATGCGCCGCGTCTCGCGCTCCATTTCGTCCCCGCCCGCCAGCAGAAGGAGCGGATCGAGGTTGCCCTGCGCCGGCAGGCCCGCCGGCAGTTCGCGCGCGGCCCAGACCGGATCGATGGTTTCATCGATACCGACGGCGTGGACACCGGTTTCGCGGGCATAAGCGGGGAGCTTTTCACCCGCGCCCTTGGGGAAACCGATCACTGGCAGGTCCGGGAAGCGCTTCTTCAGCTGGGCGACAATCGCCGCATTGGGGGCGATCACCCAGCGCTCGAACTCGCTGGGGGCAAGGCTGCCAGCCCAGGAATCGAACAGCTGCACCGCCTCGGCCCCGGCCAGGACCTGGCCCGCGAGGTAATCGACCGTCACGGTAACGATTGCATCGATGATCGCCTGAAAGCCCACACGGTCGCGATAGGCCATGGCCCGCGTCTCGTGCTGGTCGCGGCTACCCTCGCCATTCACCATGTAGGTGGCAATGGTCCACGGCGATCCGGCAAAGCCCAGCATGGTCTTGTCGGCGGGCAGCTGGGCGCGCACCAGCTTGACCGTGTCGTAGATCGGCGCGAGCCGCTGCGGCACCGCGTGGAGGCTGGAGAGCGCCGCATCGGCAAGGCGCGGGGAAAGGTGCGGCCCTTCCCCGGCAAGGAACTCCAGATCCTGTCCCATCGCATAGGGGACGATCAGGATGTCGGAAAACAGGATCGCCCCGTCCAGCCCATAGCGGCGGATCGGCTGGAGCGTGATCTCGGCGGCTGCCTCGGCATCGTAGACCAGCGGCAGGAATCCGCCTTTCTGGGCCCGCAGCGCCCGGTATTCGGGCAGGTACCGGCCCGCCTGGCGCATCAGCCAGACCGGACGGCGATCGCCATTTTCACCGCGGAAGGTACGAAGGAGCAAACCGGGCATCGCGAGATTCCAATCAAATACAAATAAGATTCTTTAGGATGTTGATAGTAGTTGGGCTGTGGATAGCGGGAACAGCCGCGCCTTGCCCGAATTGTCCCGCGCTGAACAGGGGAAAGCCGCAAGCGACTCTGTGACGGCGCGCGTCAAGCAAGTCTTGTCCCCCCTATCCCCAGCCTGTGCAAAACGCTTTCGACATGTCCACAAGTGCCTCGGCAAGAGTCCGATTGCGGGGAGCCAATGGTCGGCTGAACTTGTGCCCATGCCTGTCCCGTGGTTTATGCCGCAAATCATCCACAGGGCGCGCCTGACCACTTTCCATGCCCCGGCTTCACCTTCACCTCCTGTCGGATTCCACCGGCGAAACGCTGGAAATGCTCGCCAAGGCGGCGCTGGCCCAGTTCGAGGGGGCGGAAGTTATCCGCCACTTCTGGCCGATGGTCCGCTCGCAGCAGCACCTCGACCGGATCATGCGGGAAATCGCCGCCAATCCCGGGCTGGTTTTCTACACCCTGGTCAATTCCGATACCCGCGCGCGGCTGGAAGAGCATTGCCGTACGCTGGCCTTGCCGGTCGTGCCGGTGCTCGATGCGGCGGTCCAGGCGCTGGAAGCGGCACTGGGGCAGATCCCGCGTGCCCGGCCCGGTCGCCAGCATGCGATGGATGATGCCTATTTTGCGCGGGTCGATGCAGTCCACTACACCATCGCCCATGACGACGGGGTCGGCTGGGAGGATTGGGAAGAGGCCGATATCGTGCTGGCCGGCGTGTCGCGCAGTTCCAAGACCCCGACCTCGATCTATCTCGCCCAGCGCGGCTACAAGGTGGCGAACATTCCCATCGTGGTCGAAAGCCCCCCTCCCCCGGCGCTCTACGGGCTGAAGCATCCCTTGGTCGTCGGCCTCACCACCGCGCCAGAACGGCTGGTCCAGGTGCGGCGCAATCGCCTGCTGACCCTCGGCCAGGCGCCGGAGACCGCCTATGTCGACCAGGACCGGGTCAATGCGGAGCTCCAGTTCGCGCGCCGGATGTTTGCGGACAACGGCTGGCCGGTGATCGACGTTACCCGCCGTTCGATCGAGGAAGCTGCCGCCGCGATAATCAACCTCTACAACGAAAACCGCGCCCCCAAGGAAGGCGGGCCGGCCTGATGCTGGTGCTCGCCTCGCAAAGCGCCTCGCGCAAGGCCATGCTGGAAGCTGCGGGCGTGGCGTTCGAAGCCTGTCCTGCCCATGTCGACGAGCGCGCGATCGAAGCCGCGCTGGGCGATGTTTCGCCGGAGACGGTCGCCCTTGCCCTTGCCGAAGCCAAAGCCGTCGCGGTCAGCCGCGAACACGCCGGACGGCTGGTGCTGGGCAGCGATTCCCTGGTCGAGGTCGAAGGCCAGCGGTTCGACAAGCCCGCCAGCCGCGACAATGCCGCTGACCACCTGCGGTTCTTCTCCGGTCGGACCATGCGGCTCCACTCGGCGGCAGCGCTGGCGCGTGATGGCGTGGTGGTCTGGCATCACCACGCCGTGGCGCAGCTGGCCGTGCGCCCCCTATCCGAAGCGTTTATCGAGAGCTATCTGGCCGCCGAATGGCCCGCCGTGGCGGGCTGTGTCGGGGTTTTCCGGATCGAGGGGCTGGGCGTCCAACTGTTTGAAGCCATCGTGGGCGACAATTTCACCGTGCTGGGGATGCCGCTGCTTGCCGTGCTGGCCGCACTGCGCGAACAGGGGGAAATGCCTGCATGAACCGCGATGACCGCCCCCTGCCCCTGCTCGCCGGGCTGATCGGCTGGCCGGTGGCGCAATCGAAATCGCAGCTGATCCATGAATTCTGGCTCAGGCGGCTGGGGCTCGACGGGCACTACATCCGCCTGCCGGTGCGCCCGGGCGAAGTGGCGCGCGCCTTCCGCGGGATGGTCGCGCTCGGTTTTGCTGGCGTCCAGGCGACCATGCCGCACAAGCGCGCCTGTTATGACCTGGTTGATCACCACACCCCTGCGGCGCGGGCACTGGGCGCGGTCAACACGGTGATCGTCGAGGACGATGGTTCGCTGACCGGCGAGAACACCGACCTGCCGGGCTTCATCGAACCGCTTGCCGGGCTGGACCTTTCGGGCGAGCAGGTGACAGTGCTTGGCGCGGGCGGCGCGGCGGCGGCGGTAATCGCCGGACTGGTCTCGCTCGGTGCGCGCCGGCTCGCCGTGGTCAACCGCACTGCCGAGGGCACCGCCCGTCTGCTCGACGATCTGGCCGAGACGGTGAAGGACTGCGAAATCATCTCGGCCGATTGGGGCGATACCCAGAAACTGGCCGACGGCAGCCGCCTGATCGCCAACGCCACCTCGCTCGGCATGGCGGGAATGCCGCCGCTGCCGCTCGCCGTGGATTCGCTGCGCGATGACGCGATCGTCTACGATATCGTCACCCATCCCCACGACACTCCGCTGCTGCGCGCCGCCGCCGCTCGGGGCCTGCGCACCCACGACGGGCTGGAAATGCTCGTCGGCCAGGCGCGCGAGGCGTTTCGCCGGTTCTACGGGGCCGATGCGCCCCGCAATGCCGATGCTGACCTGAGGAGCCTGCTGCTCGCATGACCCGCCCCTTCATCCTTGGCCTCACCGGATCGATCGGCATGGGCAAGTCGGCCGTCGCCGCCATGTTCCAGGGCCTTGGCGTGCCCGTGTTCGATGCCGATGCGGCGGTTCACGAGTTGCAGGGGCCGGATGGCGCGCTGCTCGAACCGATCGAGCGCGCCTTTCCCGGCACCACCGGGCCGCAGGGGGTCGACCGGCAGAAACTGGGCGCCGCGGTGTTCGGCAATCCCGAGGCGCTCGCGCGGCTGGAAGCGATCGTCCACCCGGAAGTCGGTGAAATGCGCCGCGCATTCCTGGCCGACAATGCCAACCAGCCGCTCATCGTGTTCGATATTCCGCTGCTCTATGAAAAGACCGGCCAGCACGGGCTCGACGCGGTGGTGGTGGTCTCCGCACCTGCCGAGATGCAGCGCCAGCGGGTGCTGGCGCGCCCCGGCATGACCGAGGAAAAGTTCGAGAAGATCCTCGCGCTGCAGGTGCCGGACGCGGAAAAGCGCCGTCTGGCCGACCATGTGATCGACACCGGCACCTCGCTCGCCGAAACGCGCCATGCGGTGCAACGACTGGTTCACGCGATCATTGCCGAAAAGCAGCAGGCCTAGGGGATTCGCCCTCTTGCCAGTGGGGGGCAAGAAGCCCATGTCTACAGTGTAATGCGCGAGATCATCTTCGACACGGAAACCACCGGGCTCGATCCTCGCACTGGCGACCGGCTGGTGGAAATCGGCTGCATCGAGATGGTCAACCGGGTCACCACCGGCGCAACCTTTCACTGCTACTTCAACCCTGACCGCGACATGCCTGCCGCTGCCGAAGCGGTGCACGGCCTGTCTGCCGCGTTTCTCTCCGACAAGCCCCGCTTTCACGAGAAGGCAGCAGAGTTCCTCGACTTCATCGGCGATTCGATGCTGGTCGCGCACAATGCGGGGTTCGACTTCGGCTTCATCAACATGGAACTGGAGGCCTGCGGGCTCGATCCGGTCGACCGTAGCCGGATGATCGACACGGTCGCCCTCGCCAGGGTCCGTCATCCCGGCGCCAAGCTCAGCCTCGATGCGCTGTGCACCCGCTATGGCATCGATCGCAGCCACCGCACCATGCATGGCGCGTTGCTTGACGCCGAATTGCTTGCCCAGGTCTATGTCGAGCTTACCGGAGGGCGCCAGATCGGCCTCTCGCTGGTAGCTGAAACCACTGAAATTCTCGTGCAACCGGTAGCCGCACCGGTGCGCGAGCGGACTTTCCGTCCCGCCCGCCCTCACCAGGCGAGCGAGGCGGAACTGGCGGCACATGCCGCCTTTCTCGAAACGGTGAAGGCTCCGCTCTGGAGCAATTGAGCCGTTTCCCTCGAATGCGACAGGAGAAGGCTAAAGATGGACATTCGCGTTTCCGGCCACCAGATCGAAACCGGGGGAGCCCTGCAGACCCACGCGCAGGAACGGATCACGGCGATCGTCGAGAAGTATTTCGGCCAGGCGCTCTCCTCCAGTGTTACCTTCAACCGCGCCCCGGCCGGCGCCTTCCGCTGCGATATCGTGACTCATCCGATG